>JAZFYI010000072.1:0-15280 GCA_036443455.1 Gammaproteobacteria bacterium | reverse complement strand
GTCGGCGGCTGTGTCCGTGATCTGTTGCTCAAACATCAGCCCAAGGATTTCGATGTCGCGACCGATGCCAGCCCCGAGGAAGTCCGCAAACTGTTTCGTAACTGCAGGCTGATCGGGCGGCGGTTTCGCCTGGCGCATATTCACTTCGGCCGCGAAATCATCGAGGTCGCGACCTTCAGGGCGACCCATGACGAACTGGATGACGACGATATCCGCGGGCAGACGGACGAAGGCGGGCGCATCCTGCGCGATAACCGCTATGGCAAGCTGGAAGACGATGTCTGGCGGCGCGATTTTACCGCCAATGCGCTGTATTACACGCTCGATGGTTACAGCATCTGGGATTTTGTCGGCGGGTTCAAGGATGTCGAGCAACGCGTACTCAGGGTCATCGGCGATCCCGAGACCCGCTATCGCGAAGACCCGGTGCGCATGCTGCGAGCCGTGCGTTTTGCGGCCAAGCTCGATTTCTCGATCGACGACCCGTCCGAGGCGCCGTTGCGGGACCTGGGGCATTTGCTCGAAAATGTGCCGCCCGCTCGCCTGTTTGACGAAATCATCAAGATGTTCCTGACCGGTCGCGCGATCGAAAGTTTCAGGCTGCTCGAACATTATCGTCTGCTCGCTCATCTTTTCCCGGCGCTGTTCGCGGAGTTGGAAAATGATACCGACGACCGGTTCAGGAAACTCTTGCTCGATGGTCTTGCGACCACGGATCAGCGTGTCAGGGAAGACAAGCCAGTCACGACGTTCTTTTTATTTGCGGTCCTGCTCTGGGCGCCGATCAGGAAAGTTTTCGACCGGTTGCACGGTGACGGCAAGCCGCCGATTCCGGCCATGCAACAGGCGGTCGAGGACGTCGTCAAGGCCCAGCAATCGCACATCAGCGTTCCACGGCGAACCACCATCCCGTTGAAAGAAATGCTGGCCCTGCAATCGCGTTTCAACATGCGCAAGGGAGTTCGCAGCCTGCGCTTTTTGCATCACCCGCGGTTTCGTGCAGCCTATGATTTCATGTTGTTGCGCGCATCGAGCGGCGATTTCGATGCGCAAGCGGCGCAGTGGTGGACGGATATACAACTGGCCGATGACAAAACCCGGCGTGAAATGGCGCAGGTCGGGCGCGGCGGCGGTTCCGGCAAACGCAAACGCCGCCCACGGCGCCGCGGCGCGCGCAAGCGTACCGCGGGCCAGGGTGGCCAGGAATAAGCGGGTATAGCGACGATGCGCTGGCAATCCGCGTACGTTGGCCTGGGCAGCAACCTCGACGATCCTTGCGGGCAGATTCGCTGGGCCATCGCCAAACTCAAACAGCGGTCGGATATTCACAGCCTGGTTTGTTCCGGCATTTATCTCAGCGCGCCGATGGGGCCCCAGGATCAGCCCGATTTCCTCAATGCGGTTTGCGGTTTGCTGACCCATTTGTCCGCCGCGGATCTGCTCGCCGTGCTGCACGATCTGGAAGCGCAAAGGGGCAGACGGCGCAATCAGCGCTGGGGCCCGCGCACCCTGGACCTGGACCTGCTCGTGTATGGCCGGGAACTCAGCGATCGCGCCGAACTGAGCTTGCCGCATCCTGGTGTTCATCAACGCAGTTTTGTCCTGTATCCTCTGGCAGAAATCGCTCCGGCCCTTGAAATACCTGGCCGGGGAAAGGTGAGCCAGCTGGCAGCCGCTTGTGGACAGGAAGGTTTGCAGCGCTATGCCGATACGGGAGACAGCGAGACATGATTGCCGCCAGGCCGCGTTATATCGTGGTGGAAGGTCCAATCGGCGTCGGCAAGACCAGCCTCGCCAGGCGCCTGGCGGATAGTTTCGCGTGCGACCTGGTCGAAGAACAGCCGTGGGCGAATCCGTTCCTCGAGCGGTTTTACCAAGACCCGCGCGGCGGCGCGTTGGCGGTACAACTATTTTTTCTGTTTCAGCGCGCCCGTCAGCTCGAGGACGAACGCCAGCGCGACCTGTTCAGCCCGGTCAAGGTGGCCGACTACCTGATGGAGAAGGACCGGCTGTTCGCGGAACTGATACTGGATCCGCAGGAGTGGCAGCTGTATCAGCAGATTTACGAGCGTCTCGATATTCAGCCGCCGACGCCCGACCTGGTGATCTACCTGCAGGCGCCGGTCAAGGTGTTGCTTGAAAGAGTCGCCAGGCGGGGTGTTAAATTTGAACAAATGATAAAGCGTGATTACCTTGAACAGCTAATGGAAGCTTATGCCCGGTTTTTTCACCAGTACGACGATTCGCCGTTACTGATTATCAACACGGCGGACATCGATCCGGTGGGCAACGATACCGATTTCCAGCAGTTACTGGAGCAGGTGGATTCGATTCGCAGTGGCCGGCATTTTTACAACCCGGTCAGCCGCAGCATCGCCTGACAGGAGAGCGCATGTATACGCATTTGCAACAAAGAGACTCGGACAAGCCACCGGTAACCATTTCGACGCTGGTGAAAATGAAGGCAGAGGGGATGCCGATTGCCTGTCTGACCGCATACGATGCGAGTTTTGCCAACTTGGTGGATGAGGCTGGCGTCGACCTGGTGCTGGCGGGCGATTCGCTGGGCATGGTGATCCAGGGGCATCCGACGACGGTGCCGGTCACCGTCGATGATGTCGTTTATCACTGCAAGGCAGTTGCCCGCGGTCTGACCCGATCGTTCCTGGTCGGCGATTTGCCGTTTCTCAGTTATACGACGCCGCGGCAGGCCATGGGCAATTCAAGGCGCCTGATGCAGGAAGGCCGCGCCAAGATGGTCAAGCTCGAAGGCGGGGCGATGCAGGTGGAAATCGTCGAATACCTGGCCTCGCGGGATGTGCCGGTCTGCGCGCACATCGGCCTGAAACCCCAGTCGGTGCACAAGCTTGGCGGTTTCAAGATCCAGGGGCGCGACAAGGCGACCGCAAAACAGATGCTCGCGGATGCCAAGGCGCTGGAAAGCGCCGGCGCCGACATCGTTTTGCTCGAATGCATTCCCAACGAACTCGGCGCGAGGATCACCAGGGAACTCAAGGTGCCGGTCATTGGCATCGGCGCAGGACCGCATGTCGATGGCCAGATCCTGGTCCTGTACGACATCCTGAATATCACGATCGGTCGCAAGCCGCGCTTTGCACAGGATTTCACGATCGGCGGTCGCAGCCCGATCGACGCGGCCAAGGCCTATGTCGAGGCCGTGCGCAATGGCGACTATCCGGCGCCGGAGCATTGTTTCAGTTAAGGAAGCTCTGATCTATTCATGAACTCGTATCTAGGAGTCTGCGCGGTAGAAATATTCCTACTGCGAAAGCGCCACAGCGGTCCATTTTTCCGATCTTTTTCGTTGCGTAGCCCCACTATGCGCCTCAAAAGATCGAAAAACTGTCCTCGCTGTGACACTTTCTCGCTACGGATATTTCTACCGCGCAGACTCCTAGGTGACGACATTGACCAATCTCCCCGGCACCACGATCACCTTGCGAACCTCCTTGTCACCAACGAATCGTTGAACATTCTTGTCATCGAGCGCCAGCCGTCCGATCAACTCGCGATCGGCATCGGCTGCCACTGAAATCCGCGACCTGAGCTTGCCGTTTACCTGCACCACTATTTCCAGCATCTCCTTCGCCCTGGCGGCCTCATCCACAACCGGCCAGCGCACATCGACAACGGCCTGCGCATGACCGAGCTCGTGCCAGAGCCGGTGGCAGACATGCGGAACGATCGGCGACAGCAGCAGGCAGGCAGCCTCCAGCGCCTCCTGGATAACCGCCCTGCCCTGGACGCTGCGGTCTGCCGATTTCGACACATGGTTGAGCAGTTCCATGACCGCGGCAATCGCCGTATTGAAGGTAAAGCGGCGGCCGATATCGTCGCCGACCTTGGCAATAGTATCGTGGGTCTGTCTCCTGAGTTCCTTTTGCCCGGCATTTAACGCTGCGCTATCCAGATCCTCCACCGTCCCTTCGCTGACATGCCGGTACACCAGGTTCCACAGGCGCTTGAGAAAGCGAAATGCCCCGTGCACGCCCTCGTCGGACCAGTCCAGCGTTTGCTCCGGCGGTGATGCAAACATCATGAACAACCTGACCGTGTCGGCGCCGAAACGATCGATCATTCCTTGTGGATCGACCGTATTGCCCCGGGACTTGGACATCTTCGCACCGTCTTTCAACACCATGCCCTGGGTCAGCAAACGGGCAAACGGTTCGCCGCTTTTGATCAGCCCGAGATCGCGCATCGCCTTTTGGAAAAAGCGCGCATACAACAGGTGCAGAATCGCATGTTCGATACCGCCGATGTACTGATCCACCGGCATCCAGTAATCGGCGCGCCGGTCCAGCATCGCGTCGGCGCAATCGTGGCTGGCGAAGCGGGCGAAATACCAGGACGACTCGAAGAAAGTATCGAAAGTATCGGTCTCCCGCCTCGCCTCGCCACCGCAGTCGGGACAAGGAACCTGGTAAAACTCCGGCATGTGATGGAGCGGCGAACCCTCACCCGTTACCGCCACGTCCTCGGGCAATATGACCGGTAACTGGTCTTCGGGCACCGCCACGTCACCGCACTTTTCGCAGTAAATCATCGGGATTGGCGCACCCCAATACCTTTGCCTGGACACGCCCCAGTCGCGCAGCCGGTAATTTGTCCGCCGCCCGCCGATGCCGTTCTCGGCAAAATGTTCAGCCATCGCATCGAAAGCCTGCTGACTGCTCATGCCGGTATAGCTATCCGAGTTGACCAGCGTGCCATATGCGGTGTTGGCGCCCGTGGAAAGATCGACTTCGCTGCCGTCATCCGGCTCGATGACCTGCACGATCGGCAGTCCGTATTTCGTGGCGAATTCCCAGTCGCGCTGATCGTGGCCCGGCACCGCCATGACCGCACCCGTGCCATAACTCATCAGGACGAAGTTGGCGGTCCAGATGGGGATCTTGTCGCCGGTCACCGGGTGAATTGCGGCTATGCCCAGCGCCATGCCTTCTTTTTCCATGGTCTCGAGATCGGCTTCGGCGGTAACGGCGCTGCGGCATTCATCGAGGAATGCCGCCAGTTCCGGGTTGCCGGCCGCCGCCTTGATCGCCAGCGGGTGCTCGGCGGCAACCGCCATATAGCTGACGCCCATCAAGGTATCGGGCCGGGTCGTAAATACGCTCAGCGGTTCCGCCCCGCCCGCGACCGGGAAGCTGATATCCAGCCCCTGCGAACGCCCGATCCAGTTCCGCTGCATCGTACGCACCGCTTCCGGCCAGTGCTCCAGGTGCTCGAGTTCAGCCAGCAACTCGTCGGCATAAGCGGTAATACGCATGAACCACTGCGGGATTTCGCGGCGCTCGACCAGCGCACCGGACCGCCAGCCGCGGCCATCGATGACCTGCTCATTGGCGAGTACGGTCCGGTCGACCGGATCCCAGTTGACCGCCGCGTTTTTCTTGTACACCAAACCCTTTTTATACAGTTGCACGAACAACCACTGCTCCCAGCGATAGTAGTCGGGATTGCAGGTTGCCAGTTCGCGATTCCAGTCATAGGCAAAACCGAGTTCACGCAACTGTTCCTGCATGTATTCGATGTTCTGGTAAGTCCATTTTGCAGGCGGCACCTGGTTTTGTATCGCCGCGTTTTCAGCCGGCATGCCAAAGGCGTCAAAGCCGATCGGCTGCATCACGTTACGCCCCTGCATGCGCTGGTAGCGGCTGATGACATCGCCGATCGTGTAGTTGCGGACATGCCCCATGTGCAACCGTCCGCTGGGGTAGGGAAACATGCTCAGGCAATAAAATTTTTCGCCATCCGCGTCTTCGCGAGCGGCAAAACTCGCATGCTCGTCCCACCAGGCCTGCGCCTGTGCTTCGATCGGTTTTGGCTGGTATTTCTCTTCCATGGGTTGTTTGCCTACTGCTCCCGGCAGGCCGCTGGGCCGAACGCGCAAGGATACCGTAGCCGAAGCTGTCGCGACACTATAGCGAGCGCCGGGTCCGCCGGTGGAGCAGCAGCGCGAGCAGGGTAATCAGACCCGTTAGCAGCAGCGGCCAGTTGCCGAAACGCACATACCAGGTCTCACCGGACAACGGCTGGACCGTGGCATCAATAACGGCCGGCACAAACTGTCGCGACACTTCGAACAATTCGCCGCGCGAGCCGATCACGGCGGAAATCCCGTTGTTGGTCGCCCTGAGCAGGTAACGGCGCGCTTCCATCGCGCGCATGCGGGCGATCTGCAAGTGCTGATGCGGCGCGATGGTATCGCCAAACCAGGCATCGTTGCTGACATTCACCAGCAACGATGCCGCCGGTAAAAACTGCCGTTGCTCGTTGCCATAGGCAACTTCGTAACAAATGCTGGGCGCCACCTTGATGCCGTTGACCTGCAGCGGAAGCTGGTCATCGCGCCCCGCTTCGAAATCCGTGTAGGGCAGGTTCTGCAAGCGCATCCAGCGGCGAACGAAATCGGGCACCGGGAAAAACTCACCGAAAGGCACCAGGTGGCGTTTGTAATAAAATTCCACCTGCGACCCGAGGACGAGCAAGGTATTGCGGTATACACCGCGGTCGATTTCGTAATCGATGATCCCCAACATCAGCGTATTGCCTTGTTCCAGCATGCGTTTGCGCAATGCCATCAGGTAGTCGTCAACCTGCGCGATCAGCGCGGGAATGGCCGCCTCGGGCCAGATCACCAGGTCGCTGTCCCAGTGCCCATCGGTCATCGTCACGTACAAATCCTGGGTCGGCGCCAGCATCTCGGGCAGCCATTTCTGTTCCTGCGGAATCGCGGCCTGCACGATGGTGACCGACAACTCCTCACCGGCATCCTCAGCCCATCGAACCTGCCCGAGCAAGGCGGCAGCCGACCAGATAACAACGATCACCGCGGCGCCAAGTATTTTGTGCTGCCGCTGGCCCAGCAGCAGCGCAACCAGCCCGCCGCTGATCACAGCCACGGCCAGGCTGATCCCGTACACACCCAATACCGGCGCCAGTGCGCCCAGCCAGGTATCGGTCTGACTGTATCCCAGGCTTAGCCACGGAAAGCCGGTGAGAAACCAGCCACGCCACCATTCCAGCAAAATCCAGGCGAAGGGCAGCCCGAGAAACCAGCCGAGCGGACCACGCTGCAGCCCCCCGCGGACGACCAGGTAACCCAGCAGCGCGTGATACAGGCCCATGATCGCAACCAGCCCGAGCATCAGGAGCAGAGCCAGCGCCAGCGGCGCTTTCCCCAGGACATGGATCGAGTGGTAAAGCCAGTAGGTGCCCGCAAGGAACAAGCCGGCGCCGAACAGAAAGCCTTTGCGTGCCGCCTGCCGCGCATCGTCGGTCTGCCAGCAGAGAAACAGGACGCTTATACAAAGCGGCGCCAGCGGCCACCATCCCAGCGGCGCGAATGCCATCGGCAGCAGCAAGCCCGAGACCGATGCTGCCAGGTCTCCCCGGCGACCGCGCAACCAGCCGGTCAAAGGGCGACCGACCCGGCGCTACTGGTCTTTTGCCACACCCGGGATGTCCTTTCCACTGACCGTTACCTGGAGGGTATCGATGCGCCGACGGCCTGCGCGAGTCACTTTGAACGCATAGCCATCGATGGTGACTGTTTCATCGCGCCCGGGCAGTTTGCCCATTTCGTTGATGATCAGGCCACCGACGGTGCCATAGTCCTCGTCGCTGAACTCGCTGCCAAAGTACTCGTTGAAATCATCGATACGGGTCAGCGCGTGCACGCTAAACTCGGTCGCACTGTCGCGCTGAATAAAAATGTATTCCTCGATATCGTGCTCGTCGTCGATATCGCCGACGATTTGTTCGAGCACGTCCTCGATGGTCAGCAATCCTGCCACTCCGCCATACTCATCGACGACTATCGCCATGTGATTGTGGCTGGCGCGAAATTCCTTGAGCAGGGTTTTGAGCCGCTTGCTTTCGGGGATGAATACCGCGGCGCGCATATACTCACGCATATCGAACGCGCTGTTGCCGCCATCGGCAAAATAACGCAGCAGATCCTTTGCCATCAGGATGCCGGCGACCTCGTCGCGGTCATCGCCGATCACCGGAAACCGCGAGTGGCCGGACTCGATGATGATCGGCAATATGTCGCGCGCATCGGCATCGCGCTCTACCACCACCATTTGCGAACGCGGGACCATGATTTCGCGGACGACGGTATCGGAAACCTCGAGTACGCCCTCGAGCATCGCCTGTTCATCGGCATCGAGCAGGCCTTGTTTGCCGGCCTTCCGAAGATACTCGACAACTTGCGCGCGATCCGTCGGCGCGGCGCCGAACCGTTGCCTGATCCGGCTCAGCCAGCGGCGCTGCCGCGGACCGTTACTACCTGGAGGCTGGTCGTCGGACATGGCTCAGTCTACCACCTGTAATCGGCCCTGGCTAAGCATGGAAAAGCCGCGCAGGCTAGCATTCGCCGGTATGCCCATAAGGATCCGGGTAACCGATCGATGCCAGGATGGCGGTTTCCAGGGCCTCCATTTTGGCTGCCTCGTCCGCCTGCCGATGATCGTGGCCCAGCAAATGCAATACGCCATGGATGACCAGGTGGGCCCAGTGCGCCTGCGAGTCCTTGCCTTGCGCCGCCGCCTCGCGCTCGAGCAACGGTGCGCAGATCAGCAGGTCGCCGAGTAACGGGTGGTCAACCCCGGCCGGCAGATCGGCCGGGAACGACAACACGTTGGTCGGCCGGTCCTGACAGCGGTATTTCTTGTTGGCGGCCTGGCTTTCCGGTTCACCGACGATACGTAGCGTAATTTCATAATCCCCGCGGCGACCCTGCAAGGCGGCGCTGACCCAGGCGTGCAACTGTGCTTCGCCCGGCACCGTCGCCGAATCACAAAGCACCTGCACCGCAAGCTCGACAGCCGGCCGTGACACGGCCTCAGTCTTTTTCATCGTGTTTCGCATAGGCCTCGACGATGACTTGCACCAGCGGATGGCGAACCACATCCTGCGCGTCGAAGCGAGAGAAGCTGACCCGCTTGACCTTTGACAGGATATGCACGACCTGGTTGAGTCCCGATTCCTGTCCGTGCGGCAAATCGGTCTGGGTGATATCGCCAGTCACGACCGCACGCGAACCGAAACCGATGCGGGTCAGAAACATTTTCATTTGCTCGGCGCTGGTATTCTGTGCTTCGTCGAGGATCACAAAACTCTCGCTCAGCGATCGCCCGCGCATAAACGCCAGTGGCGCCACTTCGATAATACTTTTTTCCACGAGTCGAGCGACCCGCTCAAAACCCAGCATTTCGTACAGCGCGTCGTACATCGGCCGCAGGTAGGGATCGATCTTCTGCATCAGGTCGCCGGGCAGGAACCCGAGTCGCTCGCCCGCTTCCACCGCCGGCCGGACCAGGATGATGCGGCGAACCTCTTCCTGCTCCAGCGCTTCGACCGCGCGCGCCACCGCCAGGTAGGTCTTGCCCGTACCGGCCGGCCCGATACCGAAAGTCAGGTCGCTGTTGCGCATGTTGTGCAGGTAGGCGAGCTGGTTGCGGCCGCGGCAACGAATCACTTTACGGCGCGTGCGCACTTCCCCGTTGATGGTGCTGTTTTCGTCTACCGGCGTCATGCCGGCTTCGCGCAGCGCCATGTGGACACTTTCGGGATCCAGGTCCTCATCGCCCGCCTGTTTGTACAGTTGCGTCAAAACCGTACCAGCGGTCGCAATATTCTGCGGATCGCCGGCGATGTTGAAGTGGTTTCCCCTGGCGCTGACATCCACGCCGAAATGCTTCTCGATCAGCTTCAGGTGCTCGTCGAACTGACCACACAGCCGGGCCAGCCGCTGGTTGTCGGCGGGTTCCAGTGTCAGTTCAAGCAATTGCTCGCTCATTCAGGCAACGCGGCGCTCTATTTCGAGGCGCCCGCGCAGGGAATTCGGCAGCGCCTCGGTGATGCGTATATCGGCGAACTGGTTGATCAGCGACGGGTCGCCATCGAAATTCACCCAGCGATTGTTCTCCGTGCGACCGGACAGCTGGCGGGGGTTCTTTGGCGATGGCTTTTCGACCAGCACGCGCTGCACCGTACCCACCATCGCGCGGCTGATTGCCTGCGCCTGCCGGTTGATTCGCTGCTGGAGCATAACCAGGCGCCGCTGCTTTTCTTCGGCGCTGCAGGTATCGGCAAATGAGGCGGCCGGCGTGCCGGGTCTCGCCGAGTAAATAAAACTGAAGGACTGGTCGAAACCGATATCGGCGATCAGTTGCATGGTGGCGGCAAAATCCTGCTCGGTCTCGCCGGGAAAGCCGACGATAAAATCCGATGAAATCGAAATATCCGGCCGTATCTTGCGCAAGCGCCTGATTTTCTGTTTGTATTCCAGCGTCGTGTGACCGCGCTTCATCAGGGCGAGGATGCGATCCGAGCCGCTTTGCACCGGCAGGTGCAGGAAATTGACCAGCTTGGGAATCTCGGCATAGGCTTCGATCAGGCTGTCGCTAAACTCCACCGGGTGTGAAGTCGTAAAGCGGATGCGCTCGATGCCGCGGATCGCCGCGACAAAATGAATCACGGTTGCCAGATCCGCCTCGGTACCATCGTTCATCGGGCCGCGATAGGCGTTGACGTTCTGGCCGAGCAAGTTGATATCCCGCACACCCTGCCCGGCAAGCTGCACGACCTCGGCGATGACGTCATCGAACGGGCGGCTGACTTCCTCGCCGCGGGTGTAAGGCACGACGCAAAAGGTGCAATACTTGCTGCAACCTTCCATCACCGAGACGAATGCCGTTGCCCCGTCGGCCCGCGGCTGCGGCAGGGCATCGAATTTCTCGATCTCCGGGAAACTGATATCGACCTGGCCTTCGCCGCTGCTGCGCAGTTTGTCGATCATCGCCGGCAGACGATGCAAGGTCTGTGGACCAAAAACCAGGTCGACATAAGGGGCGCGCCGGCGGATCGCCTCCCCTTCCTGTGAAGCCACGCAACCGCCGACGCCGATGACCAGCCCGGGCTTGTCTTTTTTCCAGTGCTTCCAGCGGCCCAGTTGCGAAAACACCTTTTCCTGGGCCTTTTCGCGAATCGAACAGGTATTGAGCAGCAGGATGTCAGCTTGCTCCGGGTCGCGAGTCAATTCCAGGCCGTGCGACTCCCTGAGTACATCCGCCATTTTATCGGAGTCGTACTCATTCATCTGGCATCCAAAAGTCTTGATATAGAGTTTTCCCGGCATAGTGTTGACAAAGACCGGCCAAGCTGGCCTGTTAAAAGACGTAAGTTACTATTTTTCCTTGTATTTTTCCAGAGTAATAATTAAAGCGCCGTTATCGGATGAAGCCGAGGTTTTCCAGCTTGATCAGAATCTGGTGCGCGGCGTTGTCCGGTGAAATATTCTCGGTGTCGATGTCGACCTCCGGAGTCTTGGGTTCTTCATATGGATCCGAAATACCCGTGAATTCCTTGATAATGCCTGCCCGTGCCTTCGCATAGAGTCCTTTCCGGTCGCGTTGCTCGCAGACTTCCAGCGGCGTCGAAACGTACACCTCGATAAAGCCACCGTATTGTTCGATCGACTCCCTGACCTTACGGCGCGTAGCCGAATAAGGCGCGATCGGCGCACAGATTGCGATGCCGCCGTTCTTGACGATCTCGCTGGCGACGAAGCCAATGCGAAGAATGTTCAGATCGCGGTGCTCGCGCGAGAAACCCAGCTCGCTCGACAGGTTTTTCCTGACGATGTCGCCGTCCAATAGCGTGACCGGGCGGCCACCCATCTCCATCAGCTTGGTCATCAGCGCGTTGGCTATCGTTGACTTCCCGGAGCCCGACAG
Source organism: Gammaproteobacteria bacterium (assembly GCA_036443455.1). GTDB lineage: Bacteria > Pseudomonadota > Gammaproteobacteria > Steroidobacterales > MnTg04 > MnTg04. The sequence continues at coordinate 3,512 of JAZFYI010000072.1, read as the reverse complement.
ACCGGTAAAAAACACCGCCATCCCTTGCTTGTGGCGAGGCGGATGGGTCTTTCGCAACTCATCCACGACATCGCCATAGGAGAACCAGTCAGGAATTTCCAGACCTTCCTGCAACCGCCGGCGAAACTCGGTGCCGGAAATGTTCAGCACCGTTTGTTCGTCGGTCGTCTCATCGGCCGGTATGTACTGGGCCTTTTCCTGGACATAGACCATCATCTTGAACGGCACCATTTCGATGCCGATTTCGCCGGCATATTGCTCGATCAGATCCTGCGCATCGTAAGGACCGTAAAAAGGCTCGTCATTCGAATCGTTACCGGGGCCGGCATGGTCGCGACCCACAATAAGATGCGTGCAACCGAAATTTTTCCGAATCAGCGCGTGCCATACGGCTTCTCGCGGACCACCCATACGCATCGCCAGCGGCAACAGGCTCAGCGCCGTGGTCTGCTCCGGGTATTGATCGAGTATGTGTTCGTAACAGCGGACCCGGGTGAAATGATCGATATCGCCGGGCTTGGTCATGCCAACTACCGGGTGGATCAGCAGATTGGCTTCGACATCGCGCGCCGCGCGAAAAGTCAACTCCTGGTGGGCCCGGTGCATCGGATTCCGCGTTTGGAACGCGACGATTTTGCGCCAGCCCATTTTTTCGAATCGCTGGCGCAGTTCTGTGGGTGTTTCCCTGAGATGTTTGAAATCATAATGCTCCGGAGTTTCGACGCCGACCAGGCGACCGCCCAGATAAACCGGGTGCGCAATATGATTGATGTAATGGACCGCCGGGTGTTTCTCGTCCGTCGTGCCAAAGACCTTTTTGGCCTCCGCCTTTTTGTCTGCCTTCCAGATATCTTCTATCGCCATCGTGGCGATCAGCACGCCTTCGTGGTCGCGCAGGGCGATCTCATCACCGGTTTTCAAGTCGCCGGCGAACTGGTCGCTGACATCCAGCGTTACTGGAATCGGCCACAACGTTCCGTCGGCCAGGCGCATTTTTTTCAGCACAGAGTCGTAATCGGCCCGGTTTAAAAATCCTTCCAGCGGGGAAAACGCGCCACACAACAGCAGCTCGATATCGCACAATTGCCTGGCGCTCAAGTCCCAGGATTTCAGTTCGTGCGCTTTTTGCTGCGCACTCTCGCGCTGCCCCTCAGGCAGGTAAAGATTTTTCAGTTCCCCGCCGTGCGGAGCGATTAATTTTGACATGTCGTAACTCAATTTTGATCTCAAAAAATGGGCGTGGGAAAAACAATCGGCGCACCCACTGTGCGCCGATCAGTTCTTATATTTTGCGACCGCCCCACCGGTACGGCCCTGGAACCTGCTAAAAAGGAATATCGTCGTCGAACTGTTCGTTGGCCGGTGCCGGAGCACCGCCACCGCTGGCGGCCTGCGCCGGTGCGCCTGCACCCGAACGGCTACCGAGCATTTGCATTTCGCTGGCCACGATCTCGGTGGTGTAGCGGTCACGTCCTTCCTTATCCTGCCATTTGTTGGTCCGCAGGCTTCCTTCGACATAGACCTGCGAGCCCTTGCGCAGATATTCGGATGCAATCTCGGCCAGCCGTCCGAAGAAAACGATCTTGTGCCACTCGGTCCGCTCCTTTTGGTCGCCGGTCTGCTTGTCTTTCCAGGATTCGCTGGTCGCGACACTGATGTTGGTGACGTAGGCACCGCTGGGCATCGCCCGGGTTTCCGGGTCCGAGCCAAGATTTCCGACCAGTATTACTTTGTTGATTCCGCGGGCCATGATTGCTCCGTAGTTTTTGTGTGGGGTGCGCTAAGTGCGGGTTGCGTATTGTATGCGCTTAGCGGCTTTTTAGCACCCCGGAATTGGGCTCGAAAAGCCGGATATTCATAATTTTTCCCAGCAGCCACCACGCCGCAAGCATGCCCGCCCCGGTCGCGTAAACCATGCCGGTTCCACCGTCGCTCATAACGATCCCTGCCAGCACGCCACCCGCGAACGCGCCTAGGAACTGGCTGGTGGCATAGATTCCCAGCGATGCGCCGCGGGATTCCGCCGCGGCCAGTATCGACAGCAGCGCCGGCATCCGGGCCTCGAGAAAATTGAAGCCGGCAAAAAACAGGATCAGGCCGATGCCAATCCCGGTCAGCCCGCCCAGGCCCGTGTACAGGACAAGCTGGCCGCCGGCGACCAGCAGCACGGCTGCCGTCAGCACACCGGCTCCGGCAGACTGACGCTGACGCTCGGAAAGCATGATCATCGGTACGGTTCCCAGCAAGGACAACAGCATCGATGTCAGATATAACTTCCAGTGCTGATCGGCGGCAAATCCCAGCTCCTCCCTGAGCATCAGCGGCAACGCAACAAACAGGCCGGTCAACGCCAGGTGAAGTACAAAGACTCCGCCATAAAGCAGTCGTAGCCTGCGATCGGCGAGACCAGCCGCCAGGTTCCCGGATCCGGCGAGCTGCCGCGGCGCCGCCGTCACCCCGAAGCCAACCAGCAGCATCGCCGCAACACCGAGTATCGCCGCCAGCCAGAACAAGCCCGCTACACCCCAAATATTTGCGAGTACCGGCCCCAGCATCAGCGACACCATAAAGGAGACGCCGATAGTGACTCCTACGATCGCCATTGCGCGGGTTCGAAATTCGGCGCGTGTGTGATCGGCTAGCAAGGCGGTAATCGCAGCCGATATCGCACCGGCGCCTTGTATCGCCCGGCCCGCGATCAGCACGGCCATGCTATCGGAGCGGGCGGCGATCACGCTGCCGGCGATAAAAATCAGCAGGCCGAAAAGGATCACCGGCTTACGTCCGATCCGGTCCGAAAGGATGCCGAACGGAACCTGCAGCGTGGCCTGGGTGATGCCATAAACGCCGACCGCCAAACCAATCAGCAGGGGCGTCGCACCCGGCAAATCAGCCGCGTACAGGGCCAGCACTGGCAACAGCAAAAACAGGCCAAGCATGCGCACGCCATAGACGCCAGCCAGGACCGCGGTTACCCGCCGTTCAAGTGAATTCAGGCCATTGGCTTGTGCGCTGTCCGTCAAGAGCCGCTCCCTTTGCCCCGCGAATCCAAAGCGGCGTATATTAGCAGGTTGACTCGTCATTACAGCGGACTATGAAAAAGATCATCATCCGGGGCGCCCGTACTCACAATCTGAAAAACCTGGACCTGGAACTGCCGCGGGAAAGGTTGATCGTGCTCACTGGCTTGTCCGGCTCGGGCAAGTCTTCGCTGGCGTTCGACACGATCTACGCAGAGGGTCAGCGGCGTTATGTCGAGTCTTTGTCCACCTATGCGAGGCAATTCCTGTCTATGATGGAAAAGCCGGATGTCGACCACATTGAAGGTCTGTCGCCGGCGATTTCCATCGAACAGAAATCCACTTCACACAACCCGCGCTCCACGGTCGGCACCGTCACAGAGATCTACGATTACTTGAGATTGTTGTATGCGCGTGCCGGTATTCCGCGTTGCCCCGACCACGGCGGTGACCTGGAGGCCCAGACCATTAGCCAAATGGTGGACACAGTCA
>JAZFYI010000071.1:0-15029 GCA_036443455.1 Gammaproteobacteria bacterium | reverse complement strand
TCGAGGAATACAAAATAACCGACGATACACCCAAGGTATTGCGAGAAATCTTCCGTGCTCACCTGGCCCAAATGAAGTTTTCACCGGACGAACTGGAATCCATGCCGGCATCTCCGGCCATGGCTGTTTTGACTGCTTATTATCGCTTCACCAACAAAGGCAATGGCGATATTGCCGTTCAACTGGACGACAAAAAACTACGCTTCGTACGCGAAGATGTTCGTGGTGAAGCAAACGAGGATACTGATGTAGTTTCAATTGTCCGGATTCGTCCCCGTTATCCAGCAAAAGCGCTGAATCAGGGGATCCACGGCTGGGTAGAAATGGAATTCACAATTACCGAAGACGGCCTGGTCGAAGATATCGTAGTCGCCCATTCGTCGCACAAAAGGCTGTTCAGAAAGGAAGCGGTCAGGGCTATAAAAAAGTGGAAGTACAGGCCACGAACCATCGATGGCCAACCGGTGGCGCGCAGGGCACACCAGGCCATTGATTTCTCGATGGAACCAGTGGAGTGAAAACTATTCCCGAATCCCAGGACACAGCTGCCTACTGATAAGCGCTGCTGATCTCCCGCATCTTGGCCTCGATCCAGTTCTGAACTTCGAGGTTCAAGGCCTCCGGCTCCTTGCCGGTCACCTCGATCGGCGGTCCGATCACCAGTCTGATCGTGCCGGGTTTTTTCAACAGTCCGCGGCGCAACCAGAAGTCACCGGCGTTGTGGGCAACCGGAATAACCGGCCGGCCGACTTCCAGCGCCAGCAAGGCGCCGCTCAGCCCGTAACGGCGCGTCTGGCCCGGTTCCATGCGCGTGCCCTCCGGAAAAACCATTACGCCCATCCCTTGCCGCATACGTTGCGAGCCTTTCTTGATCACTTGCTCGACCGCGGTACGGCCGGCGCCGCGGTTGACCGGAATCGGCCGCATAAACAACAGGGCCCAGCCGATAAACGGCGCCCACATCAACTCACGTTTTATCACCCAGCTTTGCTTATCGAAGATGCAAAACTGGGCGATGACTTCCCAGCTCGAGGTATGTTTGAGCATCAATACACCGGGCTGCTCCGGCAGGTTTTCCCTTCCTTCGACGACATAATCGAGACCACAAGTCAGCTTCAGCATCCACATGACGCGCTTTGCCCAGGCGATGGCGATGGCGATACGAAATCGGTAGGGCAGCGGGCCGGACAACACGATCAGCAGACACGGCAGAAGTGGCGAGACAAACAGCAGCAAGGTGAAAAACAGCGAGCGCAGGTACTGCATTTTATTGATCCGCTGCCAGCAAGTTATCCACGGCAGCCGACAGATCGGCATAAACGGGTATCGTGGAATCGCCAGGCAGCCCGGCCCGCGTTTTCTGGCCATTGCCGGTCAGCACCAGCACCGGATTCGCACCAGCCGCATCGGCTGCCTCGAGGTCGCGCGCGCTGTCGCCGATCACCGGAACATTTTCCAGGGATATATCGAAATGAGTCGCGATGGCCTCGAGTAATCCGGGCAACGGCTTTCTGCATCTACAGCCTTCATCGGGATGGTGGGGGCAATAATAAATACCGTCGAAGTGTCCCCCGGCCGCCGTCACCGCCTGCTCCATCCGCCGGTGGATCGCTTCGAGCGCGTCTTCGTCCATCAGGCCGCGGCCGATACCGGATTGATTGCTGGCAACGACCACCCGCCATCCCGCCTGGTGCAACCTGGCGATAGCCTCGAGACTCCCGGGTATCGGCAGCCATTCGTCCGGCGATTTGATAAAGGCGTCGGAGTCGAAATTGATCACTCCGTCACGATCGAGAATTGCCAGCGGGCTGCTCATGGCTCAGGACTGCAGTCGCGAAAGATCCGCGGTGTGTAAGAAAAGACCGCGCAACTGGTTTAGCAACGCGAGCCGATTCGCGCGCAATGCCGCGTCTTCGTCCATGACCATGACGTTGTCGAAGAAATCGTCGACGGCCGGGCCAAGACTCGCGAGATTTTCCAGTGAGTCCTGGTAGCGGCGTTGCTCGAGCATAGGCCGTACCTTTAGCAGCATGGCCTGCAGCTGATCGTACAACATTTGCTCGGCTGGCTCGCTAAGCAGTTTGGCATCCGGATCAGACGGCAACTTGTCACCGCTCTTGCGCAGGATGTTGGCGATGCGCTTGTTGGCGGCCGCCAATGAGCCGGCGGATGACATCGTCTGAAAGGCCTTGACCGCGATCAGGCGTTGGTGGAAATCAAGCGGCGACACCGGGCTGCGCGCCAGCACCGCATCGAAAACGTCGTGACCAATCTTCATCTGCTGGTCGGCCAGGTAATAGGCCCTGAGTCTGTCCATCATGAAAGCGTATATCTCATCGGCAAGCTCATCGCCGGTATCGACAGGCTGTCGGGCAAGCGACTCTGCAATGATAGCCCGCAGATCCAGTTCAAGTTCGCGCTCGATCAGAATGCGCAGGCAGCCAAGCGCGTTTCTTCGCAATGCGAACGGGTCTTTGTTGCCACCGGGTTTTTGACCGATCGCGAATATGCCGCAGATGGTATCCATTTTTTCCGCGACGGCCAGCGCCTGCCCGATGATCGTCCCCGGCAGCCGGTCGCCGGCGAATCGCGGCAGATATTGTTCTGCCAGCGCCACCGGGAGGTCATCGGGCAGGCCGTCGTTTTTCGCGTAATAACGACCCATGATCCCCTGCAATTCCGGGAACTCCGCGACCATCAGCGTCAGCAAGTCGCATTTCGCGAGCATGGCCGCCCGCCGGGCCATTTCGCCGTCACCGCCGAGCTGCCCCGCAATATTGGCGGCCAGCACGGCTGTTCGCACCGATTTGTCGTAAACAGAGCCTAACTTGGCGTGAAAAAGCACGTTCTTTAGCGAATTCCGTCGATCTTCGAGTGTGGTCATCCTGTCCTGATTCCAAAAGAACATGGAATCATCGAGGCGTGGTTGCACGACCCGGCGATTTCCCTCGCGAATTTTCGCGGGATTTTTGCTATCCAGATTGGCGACCGCAATAAATGCCGGCAATATCCGCTTGCGCGCGGAATCGTCAACCACCACGAAATATCGCTGGTGCCCGGTCAAGGTTGCCGTCAGCACCTCGGCCGGCAGTTCGAGAAACCTTTCCGGGAAACTGGCGGTCAGGGAAACCGGCCATTCGACCAGCGCGGTGACCTCTTCGAGCAAGGTCTCGTCCGATTGTGGTTGCCCGCCCAAAGCGGCCGCTTGTTCGAGTACCTGCTCACGGATGATTTCCATGCGCCTGGAAAAATCGACCAGTACCTTGCCCTTTTTTTCTAGCAGCGCCGCATATTGGGCCGGTTTGCCGATCTTTATCCCGGCTGGCGCCATGAACCGATGACCGCGGCTGGTATCGCCCGTCCTGACACCGCATATCGTCGCCTCCAGCGTCTCGTCGCCGAGCTTCATCAACACCCAGTGTACCGGCCGGACAAACTCGACTTCACCGTCACCCCAGCGCATGCGCCGGGGTATCGGAAGCCGGTCCAGGCTATGTTGAACCATTGCCGGCAGAAGGCTGGCCGCGGTCCGGCCTTGTTCTATACCACGCCAGATCAGCCGGGCGTCTTTGCCCGGCCCGTCTTTCTCGATATCGGCGACCGCGATGCCGCACTTTTCGGCGAACGCCATGGCTGCCCTGGTCGGTTTTCCATTCTTGTCGTAAGCAACTTTGCACGGAGGGCCGCGGCGCTCGACTTCGCGATTGGCCTGCTTTGCCGCGAGGCCTTCGACCAGCACGGCCAGCCGCCTCGGCGTGGCAAACGGGCTGACCACGCCGTGCCCCAGGCCGGCCTCGGCGAGCGCGTCCTCCAGTCCCCTGGCGAAAGCTTCGGACAGGTTGCGCAACGCTGTTGGCGGTAATTCCTCGGTGCCTATTTCGACGAGGAAATCCTGCTGTTCAGCCATGCCCCGGACCCGCTTCATTTTCTTTTTTCGTGGAGGCGTTCAGCATCGGAAAGCCCAGCGCTTCCCTGCTGTCGTAATAGGCCCTGGCGACCGCGCACGCCAGTGTGCGCACGCGCTGGATATACCGTTGTCGCTCGGTTACCGAAATTGCCTTGCGTGCGTCGAGCAGGTTGAAATTGTGAGACGCCTCGAGGACCTGCTCGTAGGCCGGCAAAGCCAGGCCCGCCTCGAGTAAACGGCTACAGGTGGCCTCGTTTTCATCGAAACGGCGGAACATGAGCTCGGTGTCCGCGTATTCGAAGTTGTATTTCGACATTTCCACTTCATTCTGGTGAAAAACATCGCCATAGCTGATTCGCCCCAGCGGACCATCGGTCCAGACCAGGTCGAACACGCTGTCGACATCCTGCAGATACATCGCAATGCGTTCGAGGCCGTAAGTTATCTCACCGGTTACCGGGTGGCAGTCGAGCCCGCCGGTTTGCTGAAAATAGGTAAACTGCGTGACCTCCATGCCATCGAGCCATACCTCCCAGCCCAGACCCCAGGCGCCGAGGGTTGGCGATTCCCAGTTGTCCTCGACAAAGCGGATATCGTGAACCAGCGGATCGATTCCCAGCGCGACCAGCGACCCAAGGTACAGATCCTGGATATCCGCCGGTGATGGCTTGATGACGACCTGGAACTGGTAGTAATGCTGCAGGCGAAACGGGTTGTCGCCATAGCGTCCGTCGGCGGGGCGCCGGGTGGGTTGTACATACGCCGCACTCCACGGTTCGGGCCCGATCGAGCGCAAAAAAGTCGCCGTATGAAAGGTCCCGGCACCCATTTCCTTGTCGTAGGGTTGCAGCAATACGCAGCCCTGCCCGGCCCAGTATTCCTGCAGGGCCAGGATCAAATCCTGAAAAGTCCGGGATGGCTTCCCCTTCGCGCTTTTGCTCATTTTTTATCCGCTTGCCGGTCGCGACGAGAAAGTATAACGGTTGACCCGGTGCTTGTGCACCGCCAGGGGCGCAAACGAAGATTGGTATGGATTTCGCTTTCGGTATAATGCGTAAAAGCCAAGGCCCAAAACGGGCTAAACCAATCAAAAAGGAGACAGCAATGGGACCCGCGGACGTCTTGACGATGATCGAGGAAAACGAAATCCGGTTTGTCGATCTGAGATTTACCGACACACGAGGCAAGGAACAGCACGTGACTTTGCCGGCGCACGCGGTTGACGAAGACTTTTTTGAAGACGGAAAAATGTTTGATGGCTCCTCTATAGACGGGTGGAAGGGCATCAACGAGTCCGACATGATCCTGATGCCGGATACCGACACGGCGGTCATGGATGTTTTTTGCGAAGACGCGACCATCAATCTGCGTTGCGACGTCGTCGAGCCAAACACCATGCAAGGATACGAGCGCGACCCGCGTTCGCTGGCAAAGCGCGCGGAGGCTTACCTCAAATCAACGGGTATAGCGGACCAGGCGTTTTTCGGGCCGGAGAATGAATTCTTTGTTTTTGACGATGTGCGCTGGGGCGTGCAAATGTCCGGGACGTTTTACAAGATCGACTCCAGCGAGGCTGGCTGGAACTCCGAAAAGGCCTATAACGATGGTAATTTTGGCCATCGCCCGGGCATCAAAGGCGGGTACTTCCCGGTACCGCCGGTCGACTCGCTACAGGATCTCCGCTCGGCGATGTGTCTTGCGATGGAGGACATGGGCGTTGAAACAGAGGTGCATCACCACGAAGTCGCGACCGCCGGTCAGTGTGAAATCGGCGCGAAATTCAACACGCTGGTGAAGAAATCGGACGAAGTGCAAATCATGAAATATGCGGTCATGAATGTCGCACATACCTATGGCAAGACGGCGACGTTCATGCCAAAACCCGTGGTTGGCGACAACGGCAACGGGATGCATGTACACATGTCGCTGGCCAAGGACGGCGCCAATTTGTTTACTGGCGATGGCTATGGCGGCCTGTCTGAAGCCGCGCTTTTTTGTATCGGCGGAATCATCAAGCACGCGCGGGCGTTGAACGCCTTCACCAATCCGGCGACCAACAGCTACAAACGACTGGTCCCCGGTTTCGAAGCGCCGGTCAAACTGGCCTACTCGGCACGCAACCGGTCAGCGTCTATCCGCATACCCTTTGTCAGCAACCCCAAGGGCAGGCGCATCGAAGTCCGTTTTCCCGATTCCATGGCAAATCCTTACCTGGCTTTCTCAGCCATGCTGATGGCGAGCCTCGATGGCATACAGAACAAGATTCATCCGGGTGAGCCAATGGACAAGAACCTTTACGACCTGCCGCCGGAAGAGGAAAGCAATATTGCCGAGGTTTGCTATTCGCTGGACCAGGCGCTCGATGCCCTGGACCAGGATCGCGAATTTCTGAAAGGCGGCGGCGTGTTTAGCGACGACCTGATCGACGCCTATATCGAACTCAAGTCGGCCGATGTCACTCAACTGAGAATGACCACCCACCCGGTGGAATTTGAGTTGTATTACAGTCTTTAGGTGCCAGGCGAACGTCGAACGCTGAAATAAACGGGTTTATGTTGAATAACAGGCTGGAAAGACGCCATTTTTTTAGCTTGCGTTCAGCATTGCGCGGTATTATGGGCGCATGCGCAAACTGCTGCTTTTGATAATGCTGGTCTCTCTACCCGCTGCCGCGATCACCATGTACACCTGGGAGGACGAGAACGGCGTCGTCCATTACTCGGATACACCGCGCCCGGGAGCGGTTGCGATCGAAGTCGATTCGGTACAGGGTTTCGCGCCCTCGCCGTTGTATCGCAGTGAAGAATCGGCGAATACGCGAAACCCGGAGAACACGAGCGGCTATGAAACATTTGCGTTGGCAGCGCCCGGCCAGGGCGAGGTGTTGTGGAATATCGCCGGCGTCCTTAACGTCTTTATTAATATCTCGCCTCCGCTGCGGGGCGGCGACACGATTTCATTGTTTCTTGACGGCCAGATCGTATCGGGGCCGGGCAGCCGGCGGCAAAGTTATGTGTTGACTGAGGTTTACCGGGGCACCCATACGGTCCGCGCTGTCGTCAATGACCGCAATGGCAATGAGGTGCAGCAGACTGAAATGATTACCTTCCAGGTTCACCAAACCAGCATAAAATAAGAAGCTGTAACATGACGCCGGAAGTGGATGGCGATCCCCGGGCCAGGAGTCCGGGAACGCCGCTAACCGGCCGCGGCGCTGTCCCCGATGTCTGGCCCATGCGTCATACTGCCCACAAGCTGCTCCAGCGTGATCGAGTGGCGTTCGAGATATTCGGCGATGCCCGCGTTTATTTTATGGCAGACCAGTGGATCGTAGAAAAGAGCTGTCCCCACACCCACGGTGCTCGCTCCCGCAATCATGAATTCCAGCGCATCGCTCGCAGTCATGATGCCGCCCTGACCGATGATCGGAATGCCGAGCGGTCCTGCGACTTCATAAACCTGGTGAACTTTCAGCAAGGCGATCGGCTTGATCGCCGGGCCCGAAAGACCGCCCTGCACGTTACCGATAATCGGCTCGCGCGTTTCCGCATCGATGGCCATGCCCATCACGGTATTGATGACCGCGAGTGCATCGCTGCCCGCTTCTATACACCGGCGCGCGTTTTCCCCGATATCTGCCTGGTTTGGCGAAAGCTTGGTGATGATGGGTTTGCTCGTCGCCTTGCGACAGGCCTCAACGACACGGGCCGACATCTCGGGCACGTTGCCAAAGGCGACGCCGCCTTCCTTGATATTGGGGCAGGAAATATTGACCTCGATGGCATCGATCGGGGAATCGTCAAAACGTCGAGTGACCGCCGCATAATCTTCTATCGTCGATCCGCAGACGTTGGCGATAAATCGGGTTTCGGTAAAATCGAGGGCCGGCAAAATATCGTCGACGACGACATCCATTCCCGGGTTTTGCAGGCCAATCGCATTCAGCATGCCCATCGGCGTTTCAAAGATCCGGTGTGGCGGATTGCCGAGGCGCGGTTCCCTGGTCGTGCCCTTGAGTACGATCGCGCCCGCGTCACGATTCGAAAAACCGGCTACGCGCGTGTATTCCTCGCCAAACCCGACGCAGCCGGACAGCAGCACGATCGGCGTATTCAGTCGCAGACCGCAGAAGTCCACCGCCAGGCTATCCGGTCGCCCGTCGCTTTTTCCTGTCATACAATTCGATTCCGTTTGTCGATAGTCCGCGCCAGCCATGTTTCATATTATTTTGTACCAGCCAGAGATTCCGCCGAATACCGGCAACATCATACGCTTGTGCGCGAATACTGGCGCGCAATTGCACCTGATCAAACCGCTGGCGTTCGAACTGGATGAGCCCAGGTTGCGCCGCGCCGGTTTGGATTATCACGAATTCGCCAGCGTGCAACAGCACGAGTCCTTGCAGGCTTGCCTGGAGAGCGTCGGTGACCCAAGGTTGTTCGCGCTTTCCACGCGCGCGCCGACGCCATATGACCATCCCCGATTCAGCCTCGGCGACGCGTTTCTCTTTGGCCCCGAAACACGTGGGCTGCCTGCCGAACTCATCGAATCGGTGCCAGTGGCGCAGCGTCTCAGGATCCCGCTAAGACCCGATAATCGCAGCCTGAACCTGGCCAACGCAGCCGCGGTTGTCGTCTATGAGGCATGGCGCCAGTGTGGTTTTTCCGGTGGAGCCTGAACGTCCGGGCAGGCGGCGTATCGCGGAGCGGCCGCTCGATTTCGGCCGGGCCGTCATGCCTTATGCGAGGTTACAGGGATTTACTCCTGGTTCGCCGAGTGGTCTTCACTTTTGAGATCGCGAGTCATCAGGGCCTGTACCGCCGATTCCGGGGTCGCACCCTGGTAAAGAATCCGGTAGACCTGTTCGCAGATGGGCATCTCCACCTGGTGGCGTAAAGACACCTGGTGTACCGCGTGCGCGGCCATTACACCCTCGACGACCTGGCCAATTTCGCGGGCTGCCTCATCGGCTGATTTGCCCGCGGCCAGCGCCAGACCCATGCGCCGGTTACGCGACTGGTCATCGGTGCAGGTCAACACCAGGTCGCCCATGCCCGCCAGACCCATGAATGTCTCTTGCCTGGCTCCCAGCGCATGGCCCAGGCGGCCAAGCTCGACCAATCCCCGCGTAATCAGCGCGATGCGCGTATTCGATCCGTACCCCAGGCCATCCGATACACCGGCGCCTATGGCCAGGACATTCTTGACCGCGCCGCCGACTTCGACGCCGATTACATCATTCGAGGTATAGGCACGGAAATTTTCATCGGAAATTTCCTCGGCCAGTGTGCGCGCAAACTCCTGGTCGCCCGCTGCAACCGTCATCGCGGTCGGCAGACCCGAACCGACTTCGCGGGCAAAGGTCGGGCCGGACAATACCGCCAGCGGATATTTATCGGAGAGCACTTCGCTTGCGACCTGGTGCGGCAGTTTGCCGGTGTCCAGCTCAAAACCCTTGGTCGCCCAGGAAATTCGATGGTCATTTCCGAGCAGCGGTTTCAGCGCCGTCAGCATTTCCCGGAAGGCGTGACTCGGTACGACCAGCAGCAGGTCGTCCGAGCCCGCGACCGCCCCGGCAAAATCGCTTTCGATTTTGAGAGACGGCGGGAAATCTGCGGCGGGCAAATAACGCTGGTTGCACCGGGCGCGCTCCAGTTCCTCGAGATGCTCCGGGTTCCGACCCCAGATCAGTACCGGTCTGCCCTTGCGGGCAAACTGGATGGCCAGCGCGGTACCCCAGGAGCCGGCTCCCAGTATGCTGATCGTCTTGTCGGCTGGCCTGCTGATTCTGTCTGACGCCTTTTACTCGGTCTTGGTCTTGGCTTTAGCCTGGCCTGCCGCATTGGCCTGGGCGAACAATTCCTCGAAATTCATCGGTTGCAACAGCAATTGCGGGAAACCGCCCTGTGTCGCCAGGTCGGAAATAACCTGGCGGCTGAACGGATAAAGCATTTCCGCACAACGGCAGGCAAGCAACGATTTCAGTTCCTCTTCCGATGCGTCCACGATCTCGAATATGCCCGCTTGCTGCACTTCGATCAGCAACGCAATCTTGTCGCCGAGTTTGGCTTCGAGCGTCGTGTGCAGCACGACTTCATGAGCATTCTCGCCAACCACGGAACTTGTCGTGTGCATATTGAGCTGGATGTTCGGGTTCCACTGTTCGGCATATATAGCCGGCGCGTTTGGTGACTCGAAGGAGCAATCCTTCAGATAAATTTTTTGCAGGGCAAATGTCCTGGTCTGTCCACCGACCTCGGCTGCTGCGGTGCTTTTCTTGCTCATGGCTAGCTTCCTTTTCCTGTTGTTCAGTCTTTTACCAGCGGCATGTTTTCCTGCGTCCAGGCTTGCAGCCCGCCACGCATTGCCACCGCCTGTTCAAATCCCATCTGTTGCAGACTCGTCAGTGCCTTGCCGCAACTGGTGCCACTGTCGCAATACACGATCACGGGTTTGCCAGAGTAGCGTTTAAGTTTGCCGGCGGACGACTCAAGCTGGTCAACCGGGATGTTCCTGGCGCCGACCACGTGACCGGTCGCAAACCTTTCGGCGCTCCTGAGATCCAGCACCGCGGCGCCTTTGTTGATCAGGGAAACCGCATTGGCGGGATCGATGAAGCTCCCTGCATTCCTGCGCAGGCGAAGTTCGTTGCCAAACACAAGTATGCTCAGCACGATGACACCACCGGCTAGATAGGGATGGTTGGCTGCAAATTCAAGAAGCTGTGACATTTTTGCGATTGCGCCTCCGGGCGCCCGGCTAAAAAGGCGCGCCATTATAGCAGCGCGCGGAGCCGCGGTGGCCGGGCTGCCGGAATTAATAATAGCTGGTCCGCATATTTCACCCGGTGGTTACTGCCCTGGTGAAATATGCGGGTTAGAATCGGCACCCAGATGAGAACCCGATACGCATTTTTCCTGGCTGGCCTGTGCGCAATGGCAGCGGTCGCTGCTGCGCAGGATGCCGGCGACAAAGAGACCGAGCTGGCCGAACTGAGAGGGGCCATCGACGCGCTGAACCGCACCTTGCAAGCGGATCGGGGAAAAAAAGATCATGCGCAGGCGGGTCTGCGCGAAGCGGAGCTGGAGGTTGCCGCCGCGCGCAACTTGCTCAGGAAAACCAGCCAGGAAGTGGCGCTGAGCCGCGCGCGGCAAATCAGCCTGGCGGCCGAGCAAAAGGAGCAAAGGGCGGCGCTGGGGAATCACCGGTATGAACTCGGGCGCCAGTTGCGCTCTGCCTATATCAGTGGACGGCAGGAACGAATTCGCCTGCTGCTGAACCAGGAAAACCCGGCTGCGCTGGGTCGCGTGATGACTTATTACGCTTACCTGACCGAGCAACGTGCGGCCCTGTTGAAAATCGTCGAACAGGGCCTGGCCAGGCTGCGGCAACTCGATCGTCGCGCGGAAGAGGAAACGGGCCGCTTGGTTGGCCTGGAGCGCAGAAGGCAAAAAGAACTTGCCCTCCTTAATGCGGCACGCGAGGACAGGGCGGCCATAGTCGCCGGTCTGGAGCGGCAGATTACGAGCAGCGGCAGGCAACTGGCGAACCTGGAGATTCAGGAGCAGGAACTGCAGCAATTGATGAACAATCTGCAACGCGCCCTGGTGGAATTTCCGATGGTCGTCAGGGATCCGTTTGCCGGCAAAAAGGGCTCGCTGGGCTGGCCGCTAAAAGGCCGGTTGATCAATGACTTCGGCCAGCCGCGTGCCGGCGGGCGGCTGCGCTGGCAGGGTGTCATGCTGGGTGCCGCACGGGGCACCGAGGTCCGGGCTGTTTATCATGGACGGGTCGCATACGCGGACTGGCTGACAGGGCTGGGCATGTTGATGGTTATCGAGCATGGCGATGGATTCCTGAGCCTGTATGGGCACAACGAGTCGCTCTACCGGGAAGTCGGGGATTGGGTCGAGGCCGGCGAGACCATAGGCATCGTCGGCGATAGCGGCGGCAACTCGCTATCGGCGCTGTATTTCGAAATTCGGCGGGGAGTCAAGCCGCTCGATCCGCATCGGTGGCTGGGCCGGCGATGAATCGAGGGTATTCGTGGCGTCGTCTGGCTGCCGCAAACGCCGCCCATGTGTTAGATTCGGGCCACGAATGTGAGTGATCCCTGATGTCGCGAAAATACCATTTCATTGTTGTCTTGCTGGCCAGCCTGTTTGTCTCGGTTGCGCTGACCCTGACATCCGGTGTCCAGGCGGATCGTTACGATGTCGGGGACGAGACCGACGAAATGCCGGTGGAGCAAGCCAGGCTGTTCGCGGAAGTGCTGCACAAGGTTCGTTCGGATTACATCGATGAAGTGCCTTATGAAAAGCTGATCGAAATGGCTATACGCGGCATGGTTGCAGGGCTGGATAACCATTCAGCCTATCTCGACGCAGAGGAATACGAGGAAATCCTGATCAGTACCGCGGGCAGTTACAGCGGTGTCGGGCTGAATGTCAGCATTGAAAATAACCAGGTCGTGGTGGTTGCACCGTTCGATGGTACGCCCGCGAAACGGGCGGGGATCCGCAGTGGCGATATCATTATCAGCATTGACGACATGCCGGTGGTTCATGACAACCTGGGCGAGACCATTTCGCGGATGCGTGGCAAGCCGGGCACCCGGGTCAAAATTGTCGTTAGCCGCGCGGATGTCGCAGAACCGCTGAGCTTCGATCTTGAGAGAACCCACATCCGGGTAGCGAGCGTAAAAGGGAACATGCTCGAGCCGGGCTATGGCTATTTGCGCATCTCACAATTCAGCGATAACACGGGCGCAGAACTGGAAGATGCCTTGCGCAAGCTGATCAAGGAAGCGGGAGGCCGGCTCGATGGCCTGATACTGGATTTGCGCGACAATCCCGGAGGCGTGCTGGATTCGGCTGTCGAAGTGGCGGATATGTTTTTGAACTCGGGGCTGGTGGTGTCGGCGAATGGCCGGGCCGATGACGCGCGCTTTAGCATGAGCGCCAGGCGGGGTGACTTGCTCCACGGAGCGCGGCTGGCCGTGTTGGTCAATTCCGGATCGGCATCGTCTTCCGAGATCGTGGCCGGGGCGCTCAAAGACCTGAATCGGGCCACAATTGTGGGTTCGCAGACCTATGGCAAAGGCTCGGTGCAGACCGTGATGCCATTATCCGGCGGGGGTGCCCTGAAACTGACGACTTCCCGCTATTTCACGCCATCCGGCGAATCGATACACGAGCGAGGCATCATGCCGGATATCGTGGTCACCTCGGATGACGAGCGAAGCGTTGCCTTGATGTCACTGACGAGCGATGTCGTGGCGGAAGCCTTGATGAAAGACAACCAGGTGCGAACGGCGCTGGCAACGGTCAAGAAACGCACCATTCTCCACAGCAGGGCAGAGTGACGGAGGACCGCGGTAGAGCTGCTGCCGGCAGTTTGCCAAGGCCATTACGCCGGTCGCTCGCCCTGTTCCTGTTTGCCTCGATGGCAGCGGCGGGCCCTGGCCAAATATCTTCAAACATAGAGGAATCGCCGGCGATGATGGCGATCATCATCGATGACCTGGGGCATCGCTACGCAGACGGCCTGCGCGCGGTGCAGTTGCCGGGTCCGGTTACCTGTGCGGTGTTGCCGAAAACGCCCTTTGGCAGAAAACTGGCCATCAGGGCGCATGAGCTTGGCAAGCAGGTCATGTTGCATCTGCCGCTGGAGGCGGAATTTGGTGAGCAGCTGGAGCCCGGCGGCATTTCCCTGGATACCAGCCAGCAAGCGATGCAACAAATCGTACTCGACGATCTCGACTGGCTGCCCTTCGCGGAGGGTGTCAATAACCATCGCGGCAGTTTGCTGACTCGCCACCCGGGTCACATGAGATGGCTGATGGGCATACTCGCCAGCCGCGACTTGTTTTTCGTAGACAGCAGGACCACTCCACATACCGTGGCCTTGCAGTTCGCCCGGGAGCAGGCGGTCAGCGCGACCGAAAGAGACATATTTCTGGATCATGATCTGAACGAAGGGGCGATCCGACAGGCCCTGGCGCAGGCGATCGCCATAGCGCTGGAAAAAGGCAGCGTAGTGGTTATCGCACATCCTCACCCACTGACCATGGAGATTCTTGAAGGGGCTATTCCGTCGCTGCTGGCCAAAGGTGTCAGGCTAAGCAGCGTGCCCGAGCTTATCAGCTATCGAGAGGGGCGCTACCGAGCAGGCCGCAAGTCGGCTAAGCAGCAAGAAACCGCGACGGCAGCCCAGGGGCTGGCCAGCCGCGACCCGTATGCCAAATCTGCAAGTCCATGACTCGAGATCAGGAGGCACCCACAACCCGCCGCCAGGTTCGCTGGTTGCACGCGCTGTTCGTGGCCTTGCTCGGCGCTTTTTTGTTTTTGAACCTGGACACCGGTGGCAGCGGCAAATTGCTGGCTGCGTTTTTCGCTTTTGGCATGCTGACTGTTGGCCTGGTGTGGCGCAGCGATCGGGACAACTGGTCTCTGCCGTTGCTCAATTTTGTCGCCGTGTGCGTGATTTCCCTGGCGGTCTGGCGCTACGGGGCGGCAGCCGGGCTAAATGGCCTGGTTGTCCTGCCCTTGCTGGCGGCAGCTCTGCGCCAGCCGCCGATCTTTGTTGTTGGGTTGTTACTGTTTGCCCTGCTCTCCCAGGGGACGGCCGTACCCGACTGGTCAACGCGATACCAGCTATTGCAATTTTTTCTGCCGGGCGTAGCCGCCCTGGCCATCGTCATGTTTCAGCGGAACCAGAAGGAATCGCTTGACGAGAGAGTGGTCAGACTGGAGATACTGGATACGCTGACCGGCGTGCATAACATCCGGGCGTTCAACAATCTTCTGCGGCACACCCATCGACTTGCCAGGCGCCACGGCTACTTTTATTCGGTGGTTGCCGTGGACCTGGTCGGACTTAATTCCATCAACCAGAAATTTGGCAGGGAAGCCGGTAACGGGTGCCTGCAAAGCCTGGCCGAGGCCTTGCAGGAGATATTGCGGGCAACGGATGTGCTCGCCAGGGCGGGTGGTGGCGAGTTCTTGATATTACTGCCTGCAACCGATCATGCCGGCGCCGGCCTGTCGATTCAGAGAATCCGCGAACGCATCGCCAGCCTGACCTACGATGCCAAGGGGTCGGTGATGCACCTGGCCGTGCA
>JAZFYI010000070.1:0-18979 GCA_036443455.1 Gammaproteobacteria bacterium | reverse complement strand
CGCTGGTCATCGGCCCACCAGGCCAGCCCGGCCTCAAAGATACTTGTCCCGAGCGAGCGAAAATGATTATTGAGCAGCGCTTCGCGTTGCCTGGCGTCGTGATCCGGAAAACACAGGGCAATATTTTTTTCTGCAATAAGCCGGCGCCGCTTCATCGTGTGTTTGAGAATGAAACCCCATGGGCGACTCAGTGCAAGTTGCCATTTCCACGGCAGCACACAGAAAAAACGCAAGCCACCAATCAGCAGCCATTCTCCCCAATGCACCGGCGACAAAAAATTGAACAATGGCTTGCGCTTTACCGTCATCGGAGATTTGTCCTAGGGCCGGTCGCGGAGGCCCGGATGCCTTGATCCGTGGGCGCTGTGGTAACATGCCGCCTGGTTTGTCCAACTGCTGGCCGTTTTATTCATGGCGTTTTCGATTCCATCTTTTTCCGCTGCACGGGTGCTGGTCGCCGGCGACGTAATGCTGGATCGTTATTGGTTCGGTCTATGTTCGAGAATATCCCCGGAGGCGCCGGTTCCGGTTGTTCGGGTGACCGGCAACCAGGAACGCGCCGGTGGTGCAGCCAACGTCGCGGTCAACCTTGCCAGTCTTGGTGTCAAAACGCGACTGCTGGGGATTACCGGGGACGATGATGCATCCTATAGCCTGCAGTCTCTGCTTGCCCATCAAGGGGTGGATTGCGAGTTTATGCGCATTCCGGATATTCCGACTATAACGAAGTTGCGTGTTATCAGCCGCAACCAGCAGTTACTGCGCATGGATTTCGAGGAGCCGCCAAACAGCGGCCAGGGAGCCAGCCTCGATCAGCAGGTCGCGGCGGCGCTGCCCGAGGACGGTGTGGTTGTCCTGTCGGATTACGCGAAAGGCGCGCTGGGTAACGTACAGGAAATAATTGCCGCCTGCCGGGCGCGAGATCTGCCGGTCGTGGTCGATCCCAAGGGCAGCGATTTTTCGCGCTACGCCGGCGCGACGGCGTTGACGCCCAACCTTGCCGAGTTCGAGGCCGTGGTTGGTTCATGTGAGGATTTGCAGCAACTCGAAGAGAAAGGCAGGGCGCTTCGCCAGCAGCTGGATCTGGGCTTTCTCCTGTTGACCCGCAGCGGGGAGGGCATGACGCTGATCCCGGAGAACGGCAAGGCGATTCATCTGCCGGCCGAAGCGCGTGAGGTTTACGATGTGACCGGTGCCGGCGACACGGTTGTCGCGGTGCTGGCTGCGGGAATTGCCGCCGGACAGTCGCCCGAAGATGCGGCGAAGCTGGCAAATCTCGCCGCCGGTCTGGTGGTCCGGAAACTCGGTGTCGCCTCCGTCAGCGGCGACGAGTTGCGCATGGCGTTGCACCGGCACGGTAAAGGCGGGCGCGAGCTGGTCGATGGGGGATCCCTGGAGACGCTGGTCCGGGACGCGCAGATCCGCGGTGAGCGCGTGGTGATGACCAACGGTTGTTTCGATATCCTGCACGCCGGCCATGTAGCCTATCTTGAAGAGGCCAAGGCACTGGGAGACAGGCTGGTAGTCGCGGTGAACGATGACGCATCGGTAACCAGGCTCAAGGGCGCGGGCCGGCCGATCAATCCGCTGGCCGATCGCATGTCGGTGCTGGCCGGTCTGGCCGCGGTAGACTGGGTGGCGCAGTTTTCCGAGGATACGCCGGCACAATTGATAGAAGCTGTTTTGCCCGATGTGCTGGTCAAGGGCGGTGACTACCGGATCGAGGATATTGCCGGCGGGCAGAGCGTGCTGGCCAATGGCGGGGAAGTTAAGGTATTGCCTTTGATGGATGGTCGTTCGACCAGCAGGATCATCGAATCCATACGCGACGAGTAATCGCCTGGGCATTGTCGTGCGGCTGATATATGTACTCCTTTCGTACCTGATAGCGCCGGTCGTCGTCGTGTTTCTGCTGTGGCGCGGGTTTTTCAATCGTGCCTATTTCGATCGTTTCGGCGAGAGATTCGGTTTTACCCGCTTGTCGGTTGCACGTCCGGCCATCTGGGTCCACGCGGTTTCGGTTGGCGAGGTACAGGCGGCCGCGCCATTGGTCCGCGAACTAAACCGGAAGAACCCGGATATTCCGATCGTGATAACGACGGTGACGCCGACCGGTGCCCAGCGCGCCGTGGATCTGCTCGGCGACTGTGCCAGACATTGTTACGCGCCATATGACCTGCCCGGGGCCGTCGCCCGGTTTTTCGATGCAGCGAGGCCGGCCCTGGCGATCATCATCGAAACGGAGCTGTGGCCGACGCTCTATCACGAATGTGGCAAGCGGCAGGTGCCGCTGGTGCTCGCCAGCGCCAGGATATCGCCGCGCTCGGTCAGCAAATATCGGTGGTTCAAGCGTCTTTTTCGTGAAGCACTGTCGCATGGCATCGTCATTGCGGCGCAAAGCGAGAAGGACGCGGAGCGGTTCCGGTCGCTCGGCGCCCCACCGGAAAGGACCCACGTCGTCGGCAACATCAAGTTTGATTTCAAACTGCCCGCCTCTGTACTCACCGAGGGGCGCGCCATTCGCCAGGCGAACGCGCCGCAACGACCGGTCTGGGTGGCGGCCAGCACTCATCATGACGAGGAAGAGCAGATGCTGGACGCACACCAGCGCCTGTGCCGGCAATGCCCGGATGCGCTGTTGATCCTGGCGCCGCGGCACCCGGAGCGATTCGGGTTGATCGCGACGATGTTGCGCAAAAGGGGGGTCAGCTTTATCACCCGGAGCAGCGGCATGTTGTGTACGCCGGAAACCAGCGTTTTCCTTCTGGATACACTAGGTGAATTGCCGGTTTTTTACGCGGCATCCGACGTTGCCTTTGTCGCCGGCAGCCTGGTACCGATTGGCGGTCACAATTTGCTGGAGCCGGCGGCGCTGGGGATTCCGGTCCTGACCGGCCCTCATACCTTCAATGCCGAAGATATTGCCGAAATGCTGGCCGACGTCGGGGCGATGCGGGAAGTCAGGAATTCGGTCGAACTGGCCGCGCAACTGGCCAGCCTGATCGCCGATCCCGAGGCACGCCGTTATGCGGGTGCCCAGGGGCGCAAAACGGTGCAGGAAAACCGCGGAGCCGTCGCTCGCCTGCTGACGCTGCTCGACCCCCTGGTTCCCACAGGACAGACTCCCCGAAACAGCTAATCGGCCAGCCAGGAATTCACTTCGCTGATATCCCGATCCGACAGGCTGCCCGCCGCCTGTTTCAGGCGCAGGACATTGACGATGTAATTATAGCGGGTGCGCGCATAATCGGTGCGCGCGCGGAACAGTTCCTGCCTCGCGTTGAGTACGTCTACCGTCGTGCGCGTACCGACCTCAAAGCCGGCTTCCGAGGCCTGCAAGGCTTTCTCGTTGGATTGCACGGCGCGGCGCAGGGCCCGCACGCGGGCGATCTGCGACAGCACGGCATCGTAGGCATCGCGTGTCGATCGTTCGGTCTCGCGAGCGATTCGCTCAACCTTTTCACGGGCTGCACGATGTCGATAAACAGACTGGCGAACTATGGAGGAGGTATTACCGCCGCTGAAAATCGGGATATTCAGCTGCAACGTAACAGTGGTCGCGTTGCTTGCCGCGTCGGCCGGAGCAAACGGAGCTCCCTGGTCCGAGCGGTTGGCATCCCGATCGAAACCGGTTCGCGAGGCGACCAGGTCCAGGGTGGGCATGTGCCCGGAGCGGTTGATGCGCACCTGGTCTTTGGCAACGTCCGCCTGCAGGCGGGTCGAATTCAGGGCCAGGTTGTTTTTCAGGCCCTGTGCGACCCAGGCATCCGCGCTCGCCGGGTCGGGGTTGATCAGCGGCAGGTCTTTCCCGGGTCGTTGCAACTCATCGATGTATTCGCCGGTAATTTCGCGCAATGATTCCTTGGCCGTGGACAGTAACCTGCGGGCGCCGATATCGGTGGCGATCGCGAGGTCATAAGCGGCCTGTGCTTCGAGTACATCGGTGATTGCGATCAGTCCGACTTCGAAACGTTTTTCGGCCTGCTCGAGCTGGCGCTTGGTGGCTTCCTTGTTGGCCAGTTCCGCATCCAGTGTGTCATGTGCGGCCAAAACGTTGAAGTAGGCCTCGGCGACGCGCAGCATCAGGTCCTGTTGTGCGGCCTGGTAATCGATCTCTGCCTGGGCAACCTGTTTCTGTGCCTGTCGCAGACCGACTATGCGATCCCAGCGAAACAAGGGCTGTTGCAATTGCAGACGCCACTGAATTTCATCGCTGACATCGGTTTTAAAGGCAGATGTCACGGTCTGCACAGCGCCGGATATCGGGTCTTCCACCTGAAAAGTGCTGCTACCGCTGCTGTCGCTTTCACCACGCGAATAAAACCCGGTGATCAGCGGCAACAACGCCGCACGTGCCTGTGGCGATGCTTCGCTGGAGGCCAGGCGATTGGCGTTGGCTTCGCGCAAGGTCGGGTCGCCGACCAGCGCTATCTGGTAAACCTCGGCCAGGTCAGTTCCGCCGGCCGTCGATGCGCCGAAAAAAATCAGCATGACAAGTAAGGAACGCGAAATGATATGCATGGGATTTCCTTTCGGCGCAAAGCCGACGACATAGTGTATTAGTTAACTATATCACTAAATCGGTAATTTTCAAAAAAACACTGTTTTTGCGTGGTTTTAACGTGTCTTCGCTGTCAGCAGGCGAGGCTTGGGCTTTTCCTAGTAGCTGGGTATGGACTGATCCACTTGTTCCGACCAGGCCAGGATCCCGCCTTGCAGATTGAAAACCCGCGGGAAGCCATTTTGTACCAGGTAGGACGCCACTTGCATGCTGCGCGCGCCGGAACGACACATCACCACGACAGGGCGCTTGTTATCGAGTTCGTCCATGCGCCCAGGAACCTGGTCCATCGGAATATGGAGTGCGGCCGGCAAACTGGCGATGGCGAGTTCCCAGTCTTCACGCACGTCAAGCAGCACCGGCGGCTGGCTGGAGGCAAGCAGATCGAAGCACTCTCTTGGCGTCATTTCTAAAACCGGAAGCGATCCAGTGCGACGACCTCGCACATTGGCGTAATCACCGTTTCAAATAATGAATCGGTCAACCATTCATCTTCGCCAACCCGGGTGACCAGCCTGGCGCGCATGACCGGTTCCTCGCCGACGATAACGAACAGCCGGCCGCCGGTATTCAGCGCCGTTTCGAAGCGGCGATCGTATGCCGGCAGCGACGCTGTCACGGCGATGACATCGTATTTCCGCTCCGCGCCAAGCTCCATCGCATTCAAGGTTTCCAGCGACACGTTGCCGGCGCCTGAGCTGTCGAGGCTGGTCTGCGCCATCGCGGTCAGGTCCGGAAAAATATCGACGCTGTGCACCTGGCCGGCGAGCGCCGCGAGGCAGGCGGTGAGAAAACCGCTGCCGGTGCCGACCTCGAGTACGTGGTCATCCTTGCCTGGGTTCAATGCCTGGAGAAGCTGGCCTTCCACCAGCGGAGACATCATGCATTGACCGTGTGCCAAGGGGATAGTGCAGTCGGCGAAAGCGACCCCGGCGTACTCGGCGGGTACAAAATTTTCACGATTGACGCTGGCCAACGCGTCCAGAATCTTCAGGTCGAGGACTTCGCCGGCCCTGACCTGTTGTTTGAGCATCTGCTGGCGCGCAAATTCAAGATTCATTGAGTTCTCCATTCCTGACTCCGCCCGCTGTAACAGGTTGTGCTGGCAGCGTAAAGATTACGCATTCAGTATCCGGGTGACAAGACAATATACATGGCATTATGGTGAATACCACCAATTCGCCGGCGAACCTTGGGATATGCTTGACGCCTTGTCGGACAGGCTGTTTCAGCCTTTTTCCGGGTCGTTGGCAGCATGGGTATTTTGCTTCTTCTGCCATTCAGAGGATCATCATGGGCGCGAATCCCAAAGACCTGTTTGCCGCAGTCGGTCAACTGACCGCCGATGCCATGCGGCCGTTCCCCGATTCTTTTCCTTACCCGACCCGCTATTCGTCTCAATCGATCGAAAAAATGGCCTCCATTCCCCGCTTCCACAGTAGAACACTAAGACCGACAGGCACCAGCGTCGGGAGATGTATTTGAAGACGCCATTCATGGAAATTTTATTGATCGCTGCCGGCATATTCATCGGGGTACTGTTGTTGCAGTTTTACCGGCTAAGGTCGCGCTCGCGTATCCGAAGAATGGGTACCGAGCTCGGTGAGATTACCGGCAGCCACAATTTCCAGAGCCGGTTGAGCATCGCCGGCGAAGACGACGTGCTGTCTGATCTTGGCGGCACGGTAAACCAGTTGCTTGACGTGCTTGGCCACACCGAGCGCCAGTTGCGGGAAAAACAGGGCATGTTTCTGCAGCTCGCCGAGGCGCAAAGCGATGTCATCTTTGTTCATCGGGAAAAAATACTTTACGCCAACGAGGCAGCCGCAGAAACCCTGGGGATGGCGCCGGCCACGCTGATCGGCATGTCGATATACGATCTGATGAGACCGGCGCAGCGGCAAAAAGCCAGGGAAAATATCGAAAAACAGCTGGTTTCCGGGGAAGTGTCGCCCTGCGGCGACTTGCAATTGATGAAATCCGATGGTCAGGCGTTGTGGCTGCAGGTCACCAGTGTCCCGGTGGAGTTCCAGGGCAAGCCCGCGCTGATGAGCGTGGGGGAGGACATCAGCCTGCGAATACTGGCCGATAAAGTGCTGGCTGAAAGCAGGCGCCAGGCGCAGCTGACCCTGGATTCGATTGGCGAAGGCGTGATTACCACCGACATAGACGGAAGAATCGATTACCTCAATGGTGCGGCCGGCGAGCTGGCCGGCGTTAAGTCGGCAGAGGTGCTGGGCCGTACGATGGGGGAAACAATCAACCTGGTCGACGAGTCCGACCGGCGCTCGCTGGGCGACCCGGCGATACGCTGCCTGCAGGAGCAGGCCAGGATCAATCTTGGCCGCGGTGCGTTGTTGCTGGTCAGGAACGGTAACGGCGAACACTCGATCGAACTGACGGCGTCGCCGATACGCGATTCAGCCGGTCACATCGTCGGCGCGGTCGTCGTTTTGCACGATGTGACCGAAATGCGCGGCATAACCCAGCAGATGTCCTACCAGGCGAGCCATGATGCGCTGACCGGCCTGATCAACAGGCGGGAATTCGAGCGCAGGCTGGATGAGTCTTTGCAGGGCGCGCGAACCGGCGACGGCCAACACGCGCTTTGCTATCTGGATCTGGATGGATTCAAGACGGTAAACGATACCTGTGGGCACATGGCGGGCGACAGCATGCTGCGCGAAGTGGCCGGGCTGATTAAAGAAAAGGTGCGTGATTCGGATACCGTTGCGCGGCTCGGCGGCGATGAATTCGGCATGTTGCTGGTTGGTTGTCCGCTGGAAAAGGGCCGCCAGATAGCCGATGACGTTTGTTTCGCGGTCAAGGACTACCGCTTTGTGTGGCGCGACAAGATTTTCAATATCGGCGTCAGTATCGGTTTGGTGGAGGTCGGCCATGAAAGCGGCGTAATGGAAGATTTGCTCAGCGCGGCGGACTCCGCTTGCTATGTGGCCAAGAAACAAGGCAAGGGCCGGGTGCATGTTTATTCCTCGCATGACGAGGCCGTGGCGCGTCACCGGGGAGAAATACAATGGCTGCAACGCCTGCAATCGGCGCTGAGCAACGACGAATTTGAACTTTTTTCCCAGCCCATCGTATCGCTGAGCGGGAAGACAAAAAGCGGCCCGGCATTTGAGATCCTGCTGCGCATGAGAGACGAAACTGGCGGAGAAGTATCACCGGACAAGTTCATGAGGGCGGCCGAGAGATATCAAATCATGCCGCATATCGATCGCTGGGTTGTACAAAGAACCCTGGCGGCGCTTGCCAGCGATTCGATCGGGTTGCCTGCGGGCAGGAGTTGCGCGATCAATATTTCGGGCCAGACACTGGCCGACGAAGGATTCCTGGAATTCGTCGTGGATTGCCTGGATCGCACCGGGGTGGATGCGGCCAAGATTTGTTTCGAAGTGACCGAGTCCGCCGTGGTGGACAACCTGACTCACGCGCAGCGATTTATCGGCGTTTTACATGGCATGGGTTGTCGCTTCACGCTGGATGATTTCGGTAGCGACGTTGGCTCGATAGCCAATCTGAAAAACCTGGCCATGGATTATCTCAAGATCGATGGCTCATTTATCCGTAACCTGGGATCCGACGAAGTCAATCGAGCCATGGTCGATGCGATGATCAAGCTGGCGCGTACCCTCAATTTCGAAGTGATCGCAGAGCAAGTCGAGGACAACCAGTCGCTGGAAGCGATCCGCCTGCTGGGTTTCGATTACGTACAAGGTTACTTGCTCGGCCGTCCGCAGCCGCTGCAGGCCGTGGCCTGAAAAAAAGGGCCGAACCCCGCCGTGGAGTTCAGCCCTTTGCTTGCGAATCAGCGCCCTAGACCAACAACTGGACGAGCAACAAAGCGACAATGTTGATGATCTTGATCAGCGGGTTGATCGCCGGACCCGCGGTATCTTTGTAAGGGTCGCCGACGGTGTCTCCGGTCACGGCGGCCATGTGGGCCTCCGAACCTTTGCCGCCGAAATGACCGTCCTCGATATGCTTTTTCGCGTTGTCCCATGCACCACCACCGGTAGTCATCGAGATAGCGACAAACAGACCGGTCACGATCGTGCCGATCAGCAGCCCGCCAAGTGCGAGGATGCCTGCCTCCGGTCCCATCAGCCAGTTCATGACAAAGTACAGCACGACCGGCATTAGCACCGGCAGCAGCGATGGTACGATCATCTCCTTGATCGCGGATCTGGTCAGCAGATCGATGGCGCGCGAATAATCGGGTTTACCGGTGCCCTCCATAATCCCGGGAATTTCACGGAACTGGCGGCGAACCTCGTTGACCACCGAGGCAGCGGCGCGTCCGACGGCTTCCATCGCCATCGATGCGAACAAATAGGGCACCATGCCACCGATAAACAGACCGATAATGACGGCCGGTTTGTCGAGGCTGAATACCACGGATGCGTCCAGATAGTTGGTGAAATCCGCGAACAGGACCAGCGCCGCGAGACCGGCCGAGCCGATCGCATAACCCTTGGTCACCGCTTTGGTCGTATTGCCCACCGCGTCCAGCGGATCGGTGATGCGCCGAATCTCCTCGGGCATTTTCGCCATCTCTGCAATGCCACCCGCGTTATCGGTGATCGGGCCAAAAGCATCGAGCGCGACGATCATGCCGGTCATCGACAACATGCTGGTGGCGGCGATGGCGATGCCATACAAACCGGCCATCTCAAACGCGCCATAGATGCTAAGACAGACGGCGATCACGGGCAGTGCCGTGGCCTTCATCGACAGGCCCAGGCCAGCGATGATGTTGGTCGCGTGCCCGGTTGTGGAGGCTTTTGCCAGGTGCTGTACAGGGCCGAATTCGGTCCCCGTGTAGTACTCGGTGACGACCACCATGAATGCGGTCAAACCCAGGCCGATCAGCGCGGCAAACCACAGGTTCAGCGCGCTGAATTCCGGCATACCGGTCATCATCCAGTCGGTGACAAAATAAAACGCCACGGCCGCAATGACGCCGGAAACGATTACGCCCTTGTACAGCGCGTTCATGATCTTTGCGCCGTCTTTGGTCCGGACAAAAAATGTTCCGATGATCGACGCGACGATGGACACCGCACCGAGAACCAATGGGTAGACGACTACAGTATCGCCGCCGCTCAGCAGCAGACTGCCAAGCAGCATCGTGGCAACGATGGTGACCGCGTAGGTTTCGAACAGGTCGGCAGCCATGCCGGCACAGTCGCCGACGTTGTCACCGACGTTGTCGGCGATTACGGCCGGGTTGCGCGGGTCGTCTTCGGGAATTCCCGCTTCGACCTTGCCGACGAGGTCGGCGCCGACATCAGCGCCCTTGGTAAAAATTCCGCCGCCGAGCCGGGCAAAGATCGAAATCAGCGAACCGCCAAATGCCAGCCCGACCAGGGCATGGAGGATTTCCGTGGTGTCGTGTCCCAGCGTTTTCAAAACCATGAAATATGCGGCGATACCGAGCAATCCCAGCCCGACCACGAGCATGCCGGTGATCGCGCCGCCACGAAAAGCGACGTTGAGCGCGGCGTTGATGCCCTGGTGCGCGGCTTGCGCGGTACGCACGTTTGCCTGCACCGAGATTCTCATGCCGATGAAACCGGCCAGCCCCGACAATATTGCACCGATCGCAAAACCGATCGCGCTCAGGCTGCCAAGCGCAATCCACAGGATGACGAGCAGCACCACACCGACCGTCGAGATCGCGCGGTATTGCCTGTTCATGTAGGCGCTGGCGCCTTCCTGAATTGCCACTGCAATGCTTTGCATTTTTTCATTGCCCGCGGGCTGGGCCATAATCCACTTTGCTGAAAGCGCGCCATAAACCAGCGCCAGCACCGCCGCTGCAAGAGCAATCCAAAGTGCCAAATCTGCCATTTCTCAATCTCCCAATAAAAAAACAAACACCGGGGAATCCCCCGCAATTTCCCTTACCGCCGGATTTCAGACTCGCTTGAGCCGGGGTCGTCTGGCGATCGCGTCACTGCAAACTAAATCTTGAATCCTTTTTTCAATTTGCGTGGCACGGCAATATTTTTTAGTTCCACGTATCGTGGCATTCCGTTTCGGTATGGCGGGTAATCCTCGCCATGAATCAATGGCGCAAGATAACGCCGGCCAGCCGCCGTGATGCCAAAGCCGTCTTTGCTGATAAAGCGGGCAGGCATCATTTTCTCCCGGTTCGCAACCCGGCTCAGCGGAGTATGCCCGATCGACCAGCGATAGGGGCGATCCGATTTGCGCACGATGATCGGCATGATCGCATTGCGACCTTTCAGGGCCAGTTCCACGGCCGCTTTGCCGACCGCGTAGGCCTGTTCCACATCGACGCTGGATGCGAGGTGCCGTGCGGAGCGCTGCAGGTAGTCTGCAACCGCCCAGTGATATTTATAGCCATGCTTTTTCCTGATCATTTCCGCAACGACCGGCCCGACGCCGCCGAGCTGAGCGTGGCCAAAGGCATCCCGGGTCCCGGCTTCAGCCAGGAAGCGGCCATTCCTGGAGCGGGTGCCTTCCGATACGACGATCACGCAATATTCATGCTTGCCGACGCATTCCTTTACCCGGCTGAGGAACCGTTGCTGCGCAAACGGGACTTCCGGCAGCAGGATGATATGCGGGGCATCGCCGGGTTTTTCTCCGGCCAGGCAAGCCGCGGCGGCTATCCATCCTGCATGCCTGCCCATGACTTCAAGGACGAATACCTTGGTCGATGTGCGCGCCATCGAGGCCACATCCAGCGCAGCTTCGCGGGTTGAGACGGCGACGTATTTGGCGACCGAACCAAAACCCGGGCAGGTATCGGTGACCGCCAGGTCGTTGTCCACCGTTTTCGGTATGCCGATGCAGGTGATCGGGTAGCCCAGTTGGCGGCTGATCCGCGAAACCTTGTGGGCGGTATCCATGGAATCGCCACCGCCGTTGTAGAAGAAATAGCCGATGTCGTGCGCCTTGAATACTTCGATCAGGCGCTGGTATTCCAAGCGGTTCTCCTCAAGCCCTTTGAGTTTGAACCTGGCGGACCCAAATGCGCCACCCGGCGTGTGGCGAAGCGCGGCAATCGCGGCGGCGCTTTCCTTGCTGGTATCCACCAGGTCTTCCAGTAACGCGCCGATGATGCCATTGCGGCCGGCATAGACTTTGCCGATTCTGTCGCGATGCCGCCTCGCGGTTTCGATGACACCGCAGGCCGAGGCGTTAATCACGGCGGTCACACCGCCCGACTGTGCATAAAAGACGTTTTTTTTGTGCATGTTTCTTGGGTCTTGCCCGGGTTCGGGCCGGTTTAAACAGCGGCCAAGCATACCTGATTCCGGCGCTCGCTTCATAAGGTTTGACCTGATCTCCCGCTGACGTTAGGGTTCCGGCCTTCGCGATCGGAATCAGTCAAACGAGGAGCCGTTGTGAGGATCGTATTGCTGGGCGCGCCGGGTTCAGGCAAGGGTACCCAGGCGCAAAAACTGGTCGCAGGTCATGGTATTCCGCAGGTCTCCACCGGGGATTTACTGCGCGCGGAGCTAAAATCGGGAAGCGCGCTGGGTTTGCGGGCCAAGACAGATATGGATGCCGGTCGCCTGGTTTCCGATGAACTGGTGCTTGAAATAATCAAACGGCGCCTGGAAATGGATGATGCGCGCAACGGTTTCATCCTCGATGGGTTTCCTCGCAATTGCACGCAGGCGCAGGATCTGGCTCAGCTGCTGAGGCAAATCGACAAACCGCTGGACGCAGTCCTGCTTCTCGATATCGATATGGATATCCTGCACAAACGGCTGACCGGTCGTCGCACCTGTTCCGTTACCGGCAAGGTCCTCAATATTCATTTTTCACCGCAGCAGGATCTGGATGCCTGTATCGCGGCCGGCGGGGAATTGGTTCATCGCGATGACGACAACGATGAAACCATCGCCAGGCGCCTCAATGTATACCAGGAACAAACCCGGCCATTGATCGAGTTTTATAAATCGATCGATCTGCTCAGGGTCGTCGATGCGATGGGGACGGTCGGGGAAGTCTCCGAACGAATGCAGCAAGCATTGAAATAATGACGGGGCGGTTTGCAGGAGGGCCTTCAGGCCCGATTGGCCTCCCACCTTATCGGGCCTGAAAGCCCTCCTACATGGCGATTGGCTCCCACCCATCGGGCCTGAAGGCCCTCCTGCAGGGTTTTCGGTCTCCTACCCAGTCGCGTCGGCTGCTATCCCCAGCAAGTCATTGCCGAGGACTTCACGGCGCCAGCCACGGGTGACCCGGGTGTTTGTTTCGCCGCGGGCCAGCGCCTGCAAGTCGCGCCTGCCGGCCAGCAATTCCGGTTGTACCTTCAGTTCCTCTGCCCGTTGCTTCTGCAATAGCTTGAGTTTTTTTAACAGGGCCCTTTCCGCCTCACCGGGTCGTGCAAGGCTATTCCCCGGGACCGGCTCGCCAGATTCGTGGACCAGGGCCCTTAGCAACGCAGATCCATATCGTCTGAGTTTTCCCGTTGGCAGGTGCTTTATTCCGGC
Organism: Gammaproteobacteria bacterium; assembly: GCA_036443455.1. Taxonomy (GTDB): domain Bacteria; phylum Pseudomonadota; class Gammaproteobacteria; order Steroidobacterales; family MnTg04; genus MnTg04. The sequence continues at coordinate 5,923 of JAZFYI010000070.1, read as the reverse complement.
CAGATGCTCAGTTTTTTCGGGATTCCTGCAGGCCAGTTCGACCAATGGCGAATCCCTGACTATCCATTGCCTTGGCCGATTTTCCTGCTTCGCGGTTTTCTCGCGCCAGTCGGCCAGGGCCTTGAGTCGCATGCGCTGTTTCGCCTCCAGTTTGCCGGCTCCTTTGACCCGCTGCCATGCCGTGTCGTCGTCCTGTTCATACAACTCACGGTTGTACAGTTCCAGGCTGTCTTCCTCGAACCAGCGTTCGCGATCGCTACTTGTTATTTGCGCCTGCAAGCGTTCCATCATCGGGATCAGGTAAAGAACATCTTCGGCCGCGTAATCAAGTTGCGCCTGGGTCAGCGGTCTCTTGCACCACTGTGTCCGGGTCTGGGATTTGTCGATACTGACGCCCATCAACTGTTCCACCAGCGTCGAATATCCGAGTTGCAGGTTATTGCCCAGGCAGGCGGCAGCGATCTGCGTATCGAAAACCGGTTGCAGAGGATTATCGACGAACTGCAACAACAGTTCGAGATCCTGGCGAGCGGAATGCATGATTTTCAGTTGCTGCCGGTCGGCCAGCAATTCGAACAAGGGAGCGAGATCCGGTATCGCCAGGTTGTCGATCAGGAATATTTCGTGGCGGGTTGCGATTTGCATCAGGCATAACTGGGAATAATAGGTATCTTCGCGCCGGAATTCGGTGTCCAGTCCGATCACCGGCGAACCGGCGATTTGTGAAATCGCGTTAGCGAGACCAGCCTGGTCGCTAATCATTCGCACGGCTAATGCTGGAATGTTGCTCACAAAGACCTACCTGTGTTGCGTCCGCGGAAATATCCGGCGTTTGTCCGATTGGGTGAAATCCGGGCAGAGGGTATCATGCGCACTGACTGGCACGACAGGACGCAAACATGGGCCTTCTGCTGAAGGTATTCGCCGACATCGCTTTTTTTCGCCGCGGACCGGAAGATCTGCCGGCATCCCCGTTTCTGTTCGCGTTCAGTCTGCTGCTTTATACGACCGGGACCATAGCGACATCATCGGTTTATGCGGCGGGTGCGTGGCAGATTTTTCTCGAAGCGCTGGCTGATGTCGCCATGATGCTGCTTTGGTATGGTTTATTGCTGGTAATTTACCACCGCCGTGCCCGCCTGCAACAAACTCTGACTGCGTTATTCGGAACCGGCGCGTTGCTCTACCTGGTTGCCTTTCCGGTGATGAACTGGATGAAGCATCTGCTCGACGCGCAAAGCGGCGCCCAATTGCCGACCTTGCTGATGATGGCCATATTGATCTGGTCGATCGCGGTGGCGGGTCAGATCGTTCATCGGGCACTGGATATTCGATTCGGCTTGGGAATATTGATTGCTATCTGTTATTTTTTTTCCAGCGTGGCGGTCTTTTCCTATCTGTTCGGAACCGCTGCCTGAGACCGGATTCCGATGCACATACACATACTTGGCATTTGCGGGACTTTCATGGGTGGCGTGGCGGCGCTGGCCAGAGAGGCAGGCCATGAGGTCACCGGCAGCGACCGGCAGGTTTATCCGCCGATGAGTACCCAGCTGGAGTCTCTCGGAGTCACGATCCTGGATGAAGACGATCCGGCGCAACTGGAATCCCGGCCCGATGAGGTCATAGTCGGCAATGTAATGTCACGTGGCCGGGGCGTGGTAGAGGCGCTGCTCAACAGTAACTTGCCCTACACATCGGGACCGGAATGGCTGGCCCGGAATATACTCAGGGGGCGCTGGGTGCTGGCCGTCGCCGGGACCCACGGCAAGACCAGCTGCGCCAGCATGCTCGCGTGGATCCTGGAGGATGCCGGCCTGAACCCGGGATTTCTGATCGGTGGTGTGGCCGGAAATTTTTCCGGCTCGGCGCGTCTGGGCGACGAACCTTTCTTCGTGGTAGAGGCGGATGAATACGATACGGCGTTTTTTGACAAGCGTGCAAAATTTGTTCATTACCGCCCGCGTACTCTGGTGTTGAATAATCTCGAATACGATCACGCCGATATTTACCCGGACCTGGCCGCTATCGGGACGCAGTTTCACCACCTGGTTCGAACCGTGCCCGGCGATGGCCTGATCGTCTGCAATGGCGATGACCATAACCTGGCCGAGGTGATCGGGCAGGGCTGCTGGACTCGCTGTGAAAAATTTTTTGGCGACGGTGAGTGGCAGGCACGGCATGATCCATCCAGCCGGCGATTGCAAATCAGCTTTGCGGACACGGATCAGCTTGAGTGTCGCTGGCAGATGAACGGCGATCATAATGTTGCCAACGCGCTGGCCGCAGTGGCCGCGGCAAGACATGTCGGTGTTCCGTTGGCCTCATCCGTGGATTCGTTGAGCCGCTTCGCCGGCGTCAAAAGACGCATGGAATTGCGCGGTGAGGTGAGGGGTGTTTCCGTGTATGACGATTTTGCCCATCATCCGACGGCCATCAGGGCGACGCTGGATGGGATCCGGGAAGCGCACCCGGGGTCTCGGATTCACGCGGTGCTCGAGCCCCGATCCAATACCATGCGCCTGGGCGTCCATCGCGATCGCCTCGCCGAGTCGCTGCGACCGGCCGATCACGCCTGGTTGTTCCGGCCAGCCGATCTGGCCTGGGACCTCGACGAAAGCATGGCTCTGCCAGGTCAGCAATTCAGCGTTTACGACGATACCGATCGGATGGCCATGGATATCGCGGCTGATGCACGCAAGGGTGATATCGTCCTGGTGATGAGTAACGGCGCGTTTAACCAGATTCATCAGAAGTTGCTGGATTGCCTGGCAACCGATACCGGGGATTGATCAGTGGACCGGCACGACGCACAACAAACCATCAGCCTGGCCTGGAGCGGGGCGTCCGGCGCGCAATACGGCATCCGTTTGCTCGAGTGTCTGCTTGGCGCCGGTCACCGGGTCTACCTGATGTTGTCGAAACCCGCCCAAATCGTTATTGCGGAAGAAACGGATTTAGGTTTGCCGGGCCGAAGCAAGGAAATAGCTCGCGTCCTGCAAGCAAAATTCTCGGTTTCCGAGGATCGGCTACAGGTCTTCGGACGCGAGGAGTGGAACGCGCCCGTTGCCAGCGGGTCGGCGAGCATCGACGCGATGGTGATCTGTCCTTGCAGCATGGCGACCGTCTCGGCGGTTGCCGCCGGCGCCAGCAAAACCCTGATCGAAAGAGCCGCCGATGTCATGCTCAAAGAGGGGCGCAAACTGGTCCTGGTGCCGCGGGAGACCCCATTTTCGGTCATCCACCTGGAAAACATGCTGCGGCTGGCGAGGGCAGGCGCCGTCGTTCTGCCGGCGAGTCCGGGTTTTTACGGGCGGCCGGAGAGCGTGGGCGACCTGGTTGATTTTGTGGTCGCGCGCATACTCGACCAGCTGGATATCCCGCAACAGCTGTTAAAACCCTGGGGCAGTTAACCCTGCCAGCGCGGCCCGCTGCTCAGAAATCGCCGATCATCCATTGATCCAGGTTAATGTCTGGCAAATTACCGGCGGCATACTATGCTTAGTTAGCAACGCCACTTCCCGCTGTGAAACCGGCACCATGAATCTTCAGACCATCGCCCTGTTTCCTTTGCATACCGTCCTGTTTCCCGGCGGACCGCTATCCCTGAGAGTTTTTGAAACCCGTTACCTGGATATGATTCGCCGAAGTCTAAAGGGCGAGCAGGATTTTGGCATTATCCAGATTCAGACCGGTTCCGAGGGAGAGACTTCATCGATCTATTCGACGGGTACGATCGCCAGGATCGTCGACTGGAGCCAGGGCGCCGATGGCATCCTGGGGATCGTGGTTCACGGGGGAGCCAGGTTTCGCGTTTTGCAGGCGGAGACACTTCCCGATGGGATGAATGTGGGGCGCGTGGATGTCCTCGAAGAGGACCCGGGAACCCTGGTGCCGGTCGAATATGCATTGATGGCCGAGGTGCTGGAAAAAATTCTGAATAGCCTGGAGGAGCAATACGCGAGCGTTACCAGGGACATGCAAAATGCCGGTTGGGTCGCCAATCGGCTGGCAGAATTGCTGCCGCTGGACATGGTCGACAAGCAGGCCTGCCTGGAAATCGCCGAACCGCTGGCCCGGCTGCGCCAGTTACAGGGCATGATCCGGGAGAGCCGGGCCGACGACGAATAGTCATCGTTGCCGTGGAAACTACAGGCTGCTGAATACCTTCGCCGCTGCCTCGAGCGTCGTTTCGATATCCTGCTCGCTGTGTGCCGATGAGATAAACCCCGCCTCGAAGGCCGATGGGGCGAGATATATGCCGGCATCGAGCATGCCGTGAAAGAATTTTCTGAAACGGTCCCGATCGCAAGCCATGACTTGTTCGAGGCAAGTAACCGGCGACTCGTCGCTAAAAAATATTCCGAACATACCGCCCACGGCGTGGCCGCTGAACGGCACGCCGGCCTGGTCCGCGATCTTCTGCAATCCCGTGCCAAGCCTGTTGCAGCTTTGCTCCAGGCGCTCATGGAAGCCGGGTTCGCTGATCAGTTCCAGGGTCTGCAGACCCGCGCTCATGGCGATCGGGTTGCCCGACAAGGTACCGGCCTGGTAGACCGGACCCAGGGGCGCAAGCTGTTCCATGATGTCGCGCCGGCCGCCGAAGGCACCGACCGGCATGCCGCCGCCGAGGACCTTCCCCAGCGTGGTCAGATCGGGCATGACACCATAGCGTTGCTGTGCCCCGCCCAGTGCGACCCGAAATCCGGTCATGACCTCGTCAAAAATCAGCACGCTGCCATGCTTGCTGCAAAGTTTTCTCAATTCCTCCAGGAAACCGGCAACCGGCGGCACGCAGTTCATGTTGCCGGCGACCGGCTCCACGATGGCGCAGGCGATGTCGTCGCCATGCCGGGCAAAACATTGCAGCAACTGTTGGGGATCGTTGTAACGCAGGCACAAGGTGCTGGCGGCAACCGCCTTCGGGATGCCGGGTGAGGTCGGCACACCAAGCGTCAGGGCGCCTGATCCTGCCTTGACCAGCAGGGAATCGGAATGGCCGTGATAACAGCCTTCAAACTTGAGCAGCAACTCGCGCCCGGTATATCCGCGGGCCAGTCGTATCGCGCTCATGGTCGCCTCGGTTCCCGAACTGACCATGCGCACCATTTCCACCGATGGCACGAGACGGCAGACCAGTTCGGCCAGCTCGGTCTCGAGTTCCGTAGGCGCGCCAAAACTCAGACCCAGGCGGGCTTGTTCGATGACCGTCTGAATTACTTTCGGGTGCGCATGACCGAGAATCATGGGGCCCCACGAGCCAACATAGTCGATGTACTCGCGGCCGTTGCTGTCGGTAACGCGCGAGCCCGATGCCTTGCTGATGAAAACAGGGTCACCGCCTACCCCGGCAAATGCCCGGACCGGTGAATTCACGCCACCCGGTATGTATTTTTTTGCTTGGCTAAAAAGATTCAACGTAGTCTCCATCGATTGCTCCGGCTTCGATCAGTTTGCCCCCGTTGGCCGCCTCGATATCGGCAATCGCCGCAACCGGCAAACTTGAAATGCGAGTCTCGGTGAAATAAGCAGGCCTGGACTATTCTACTGTGGCGGCGGGGAATCGGCCCGTATATTCGATCATTCTCGTGGAATCGAAACACCATTCGCCTCGAGAGATCGAAAATCCCGTCTCTATTTCTCACCGGCCCAGCCACGATTGCCTAAAGCAGACAGGTTCCCGGAGAACATGCGACAATGCAGCCAGGGTTTGCTCAGGAAAGCGGTACTTGATGAAAGTTTATATGTGCGTCATTTGCGGGTTTATATACGAAGAAGAGCAAGGTGATCCGGGCTCCGGAATCGAACCGCGTACCCGTTGGGATGACGTGCCCTTGTCGTGGCGTTGCCCGGATTGCGGCGCCGGCAAGGAAGACTTCGAAATGGTCGAAATCTAGCAGGCTAAAGCCGGCGCCGGCGTTTA
>JAZFYI010000069.1:0-7084 GCA_036443455.1 Gammaproteobacteria bacterium | reverse complement strand
TGACCAGACCGAGGACCAGGTGAACCAGGAACATCCACTGGTAAAAATAATCCTGGTAGGTCGCTGCACTGAACCATTCCGCCAGCGTAATCCCGGCCAGATAGACGGAGTTGATGGCGAGCAGGGCGAACAGCCCAAACACCGCCATCAATAACTTGTGCAGTTTTGGTCCTACCGCCGGCACATATTGCCGGCGCTTGATGGTTTCATTTTGCATGTGAATTTTCGCGAACGTGCGCCTTTTTCGGCGTCGCCCTGGTCGTTGAGGGACTATCGGCCAGCCTGAAACCGCGTATTGTACCTTGAATTCAGGTCGTTTCGCTCGCTGATCTGCGCTGCCCGCCGCTTCGCGCCAACCGCCCCCGGCAGACTAACCGGCAGCGGCCCGACGCTTTCGCCATTCACGGTATACATATCCATATCCTTGGCATTCCCCCTGGCCTCGAGCACCAGCCATTGCCGGTAGCCATCGGCGGGCGGGTCGGGTTCGACAAACTCCATATGGACTTCTTCGCCCGGTCCGATGATCGCGAGCGCATCGTCATGCCTGTTCAGCAACTCGGTAATCGGGCCAAATTCCGTGTAAAAACCCGGCATATAACGCGTATCCCAGTACTGGCTGCGATCGCCGTACCGATAATGCGGTTGTCGTTCCGGCCCGGTGGTCCGCCGTGGAAAACCGCTGCGCGCCATGCGCGCCGATTGCAAGGGCAGCACCTCATGCCGGTAGCTGGCCAGGTTCTCGGCCCAGGCGACGCCAACCCTGTCCCAGTACACTTCGAGGTTGCTCGACAGCCTGAGTGCATTCGCATCTTCGGGCAGGCGATCCAGCGGCAAGGCCATTTTTCTTGGCATCCCCGCCGGGTACCCGAACTCCGGGTAAAGCATGTGCCATTTCCCGGCGCCATCCCGATACTCCAGGCTGGGCGGCGAGTAGGACTCACCGGCCTGCCACGCCGCGAAAACGGTCTGTGAGTACGGGTACTCGACCCAGCCATCGACGATCAATACCGGTCTGGCGCCGGCGACCGGTGCGCGCAACGGTTTGCCGAAATCCAGTACCAGGCGCTGATCCTGCGCCAGTTTGCCGATAAAACGCGGGTCGCGGGCGCCGGTCGCGGCCGGTTCCAGGTCGGCTGCCAATATGCTATCGGTCACATCCTGTCCCAGTTGGTTGCGGGCCGAAACCGGCCAGTCCACGTGCCGATAAAAAATCGGCTCGCCGCTAACCTCCGGCGCGCCGGTAGCCATGCGCTCGTCCATGATCATGGACCAGCCATCCGGGAGGTCGTAGACATGAATTCTCACCTGGTCCAGGTAGGCGTTTTCTTCCATGGGCTCGGTTATCTTGATCTGCAGACGCCCGTCTCTCGCCACCAGGGAGTTTTCGGGGAACAGGAAATATTCCCAGGGCCGGGGTTCCGCCGCCTGTCCCGGCGAGACAAAAAAGCCCAGCCCCCCGACGCCGAGCAGATCGCTGATAAAACGATATTCCCGGCCATCCCAGGCAAACAGGACCGGGCAACTCGAGAGCTGGCGCTGGGTTTCCGCGATCCGGTAAAGCCGACCGGCAGCCAGGTCCAGCTCGGTTTGAAAAACGCCATCCGACCAGTTGATCGCAACGAAATCCGCAGCCTCTTTGCCGGCCAGGCCCATCGCCAGCGGCTGCAGACTCTGGCCGGGGCCCGAGTCGCGACTGAAAGTGCTGGCCATGGTCCAGCTCGCTCCGTGCCGCAGGGCGACCTGCGTCCCGATGCCGGAACGATTCGAGCGCATCGACTCCGCCGTCTCCTCCTTACCGGTCAGCGCCAGCAACACAAATTCATGCCGGCCGGGTCCCGGCGGCAGTTCTGTCAGCCTGCCGCGATCATCCAGCAAAATCAGGGATGCTCCTCGCTGACCATCGCGCACCAACGCCAGGTGCGCGGCCGATGGACCGCTGCCGAGGACGGTTGCGGTCCCGGCGCTTGCTCCGCCCAGTGCGATCAGCCGGGTGCCGGTATCATCGGCCCAGACCAGTTCCTCATAACCATCGCCGTCAAAATCCTGCAGCGCCAGCCAGCTCGCCGCGGACTCGTTGCGCAGCCGCTCGCTGCGCTGCCAGCTTCCGGCTGCGGAGCGTGACCAGACCAGCAGGCGGCCAGCCGGGTCCGCGCCATAGATCTCGACCCGGCCATCGGCATCCAGGTCGCCGACCACAATCGCATTCAACGGCTGCCCGATAAAATCGTCGAGGCCGGCGGCCGGCTGGTATTGCCAGAGCCTGTCATTGAGATACACGGCATGTGGCGGCTGTCGATTCAGCACGATCAGGTCGGCGTCGCGATCGCTGTCGAGATCCGCGACCAGCACCTGGCGGCCACCCCGCCCGTCGCCAGCCAGGCCCTGGCCCGCCGCGAGCGGACGAAAGCTGCCATCCAGGTTGTTGTTCAACAACTCGGCAGGACCATCGCCGTTCACCAGAAAATAATCGAGATCGCCGTCGTGATCCGCATCGAAAACCGCACCGCCGGCACAGTGGCCCGCATGGTCCAGGGGTTCCGCCGTGTCCGCATGCCAGCTTCCGGCGGCGCCCTGACGCCAGAGCTGATTTTTCCCCTCGCGGCAAAAATAAACATCGAGCAGGCCGTCGTTATCGACATCCCCCCACAGGGCGCCCCGCACGCGTTTGACCCCGCTCAGCGGGTGCTCATACGCCGGCTGGAACGTGCCGCCGGCGCCAAGCAGCACCAGTGACCCTCCCGCTGCGGCGATGAACAAATCCTGCTGCCCGTCCTGGTCGATATCGGCGCTGCTGAGCTCGCCCACCGGAAGACCAGCCAGATGTTCGATGGCATCGGCAAATACCGGGCCGGCGGGTTCGGCGGTTTCACGATCGGCGATGTCTCCCAACGCAATCGCCTCGGCCTTCGGCCCCATGCGCGTGTACTTGAATTCCGCGAGCCGCGCCCGCGGGTTGTCCTTGAACCGCTGGTAATCGGCCAGCATGCGGGTCGCCTGTTCCCGATCGCCTTGGCGCCGCAAAATCAGCGCGGAACTGTAATAGGCGGAGCGCAGGTATGGATCCAGATCCATGGCTTTCCGATACCACTCCAGCGCTTTGTCCGGCTGACTCACCTGCAGCAGCACCTGCCCGAGATAGTAAGCGGCATAGGCATCCTTCGGATCGGCTGCCGTTACCCGGCCGAGATGAGACAACGCCGCGGCGGTTTCGCCGAGGTACAAACGCAGCAACCCGGCGACATATTCGGCCCTGACATGACCGGGCTCGTCGGTGAGCACCTGGTCGACGATGGCGAGCGCCGCCGCATCATCGCCTTCCAGCTGGCGGTTCAGCGTGGCAATCGCAAGGTTGACCCTGGCATCGGTCCACCCCGGGTATTTCTCGATCAGCGCAGTAAAGGTCTCGTGGGCCGCGGCATAATTGAAATGACCCATCTGGGCGACACCGCGGTTATTCATCGCGATTTGTTCGGCATTCGGCCCGGTGGCCTGCCGTTCGCAGGCGTTGAGCAGGATCAGCCCACCGAGGATCAGCGCAATGCCCGTTGCTTGCCCTAGCCAGCCTTGCTTCATCGTTTCGCTCCGTCTTTGCCTTGCTGGTTCTGCTTTAGCCGGCTCTTGGCGTCGTCGATCCGGCCCTTGATACTCGCGCCGTCGATCGGGCCCCTGGCCGGCTCCAGCCATTCTTTCTGGAAATAACTATGCAAACCGGTGCGCAGATGGGCGCGCATATCATGACCGCTGCGGCGTTCTCTTTCGGCGCGCAGCATGTCTATGTGGATCGGCGCAACCACGACTTTTTCGCCGGGGCCGGGATCCGCCTGCGCCAGTATTCGTCCATCATAATCGACCACCATGCTGCCACCGGGCCAGCTAAACGGCGGGTAGTTCCTGAAGCTGGCTCCCTGGTTGGCGGCCACGACATAGACCGAGTTCTCGAGCGCCCGCGTGCGGTTTATCAAGGTCCACCAATCCATGGGCTGCGCGGTACCCCACGGATCCATGTAGGCGGAAATGCGGACGATCAACTCGGCCCCCTTGAACGCCAGCTCGCGGATGGTCTCCGGGATAAGCCAGTCGTAACAAGTGGCGACCGCCAGCCGGCCCAGTTCGGTTTCGACGACCGGCAAAGGATCGTGCGGGTAATCCGCAATATCATGCGGACTCGTATGCACCTCCCAGGGTAGCCAGGGATTCACCTTGCGATACTTTGACAGGATTCCGCCCGGCCCGATCAATACGGTGGTATTGAAAACCGCGTCCGGATAATCAGGGTCTGCCTCCAGGAACGAACCGGTCTGGATATAGCAACCATACTTCCTGGCCAGCTTTTCATAGGCGTCCGTATGCTCGTTGGGGACCGGTATGGCCAGCTTTTCCCGCAACGCGGCGACGGTCGGATAGGCTGGCGGCGAATGCGCGAATTCCGGAAATGCCAGCAGCCGGATATCGAAAAACGGTTCGTAACCGCAAATCGTCTGCTCGATGATTTCGCACATGCGTTTGCAATTGGCGCCGATCTGCCCACGCCCGGATGGACTGGGAAAATCGGTCTGGCAGGCCGCCGCATAATACAGATCGGTCATCGCTCGAGGAGGTTATTGTTTGGCACGATCGTCAGTTTACCCCAGCCTGCGGCGGGCAAAGCTCACGATGAGCAATTTCGCGCGGGCGGAAGGTGTCCGGGTCCGCCAGCGCCCAGGCCGTTGCCCACGGTTCCTTTACGGTGCCTGCAAGTATTTCGCCCTTGTCGAGAAACTCATGCAACAAATGTCCGGGCCTGGTATACGCCGACCCAACGCGCCGGTAGAAATGCCAGGGCCGCAGATCTTTAGGGTGGTCAAAACCGGAGGCCGCAACAAATTCGGCCAGCGCGGACATGGTGTTGCGATGAAAATTCCTGACTCTGCGCCATTTGTCTTCGACGACCAGCGCCTGGCTGCGTTTCTTGTCCTGGGTGGCGACGCCGACCGGGCAGCGATTGGTATGGCACGCCTGCGACTGGATGCAGCCGATCGAGAACATGAAGCCACGGGCAGAGTTGCACCAGTCTGCGCCGATGGCCATGTAACGAACCATATCGAAAGCGGAAACGATCTTGCCGCTCGCACCCAGTTTGATCTGATCCCGCAAGCCCGCCCCGTAGATCAGGTTGTGGACGAAAAACAAACCCTCGCGCAGCGGTGTGCCCATATGATTCGAAAACTCCAGCGGCGCCGCGCCGGTGCCCCCTTCCGAGCCGTCCACGACGATGAAATCGGGGCAAATGCCGGTCTTGAGCATCGCCTTGACCAGCGCGGCAAATTCCCAGTAATGGCCCACGCACAACTTGAATCCAACCGGCTTACCACCTGACAACTCGCGCAGGCGAGCGATAAACTGCATCAATTCGGCCGGCGTGGAAAAAGCGCTGTGCCGCGCCGGCGAGATGCAATCCCGACCCACCGGGACATGCCGGGCCTCCGCGATTTCTTCGCTGACTTTCGAACCCGGCAGCACACCGCCATGACCGGGCTTGGCGCCCTGGGACAATTTTATTTCGATCATTTTGACCTGATCGCTGGCCGCCTGGCTCGCGAAAAGGTCCGGGTTGAAACTGCCGTCTTCGTGGCGGCAGCCGAAGTAGCCGCTGCCGATTTCCCAAATCAGGTCGCCGCCATGCTTTCGATGATAACGACTGATACTCCCCTCGCCGGTGTCGTGGGCGAAACCACCCTCCTTCGCGCCCTTGTTTAGCGCCTCTATAGCGTTGCCGCTGAGAGAGCCAAAGCTCATCGCCGAAATATTGAACACCGAGAGCGAATATGGGGCCCCGCAAGACTTGCCGCCAACCTCGACGCGGAACTGCTTTTGCTGAACGGGTTGCGGGCTGGCGCTGTGGGTCACCCAGGAATAATGAGATTCGTAAACATCCTTTTCCGTGCCAAAGGGCTTGTTGTCTTCTTCGTTTTTCGCCCGCTGGTAGACCAGCGATCTTTGCTCGCGGTTAAAAGGCGTGCCGCTAAGATCCGACTCGAAAAAGTACTGCCGAAATTCGGGCCGCATACCCTCGAATATCCAGCGTATGTGAGAAAAAATCGGGTAATTGCGCATTACGCTATGGCGTATCTGGGTCATATCCCAAATACCCAGTAATCCGAAAGCCAGGAAGACAAACGCAGGCCAGAGTAGCCAGGACGGACCGGTGGTCAGACTAACTGCAGTCAGAACGACCGCAAGCGCCACCAGAAAATAGACAAAACCACGCATCATGCTCATGACGCCAACCGCTCTTGTTCAAGTGTGAGTCCAACGCTGTACCGGTTATATTTCCCCGGACTTGATGATTATCTGTTTCTCTACCTGCATATCTTTCAGGGTATAAGGAATTCCACCGACGCCGTAGCCCGATTCCTTGAAGCCTGCGAATGGCATCCAGTCGACGCGAAACGCAGTGTGGTCGTTGATCATGACCGAGGCCGCATCGATGCGCCGGCTGACCCGCATCGCGCTGTCGATGTCCCGGGTAAACACAGAGGCCTGGAACGAATACGGCAGGCTGTTTGCGCGGGCGATCGCGTCATCGATATCGGAAAACTCGTAAATGCAGACGACCGGACCAAAGATCTCTTGCGTGCTGACCCGCACATCGGCCGGCGGGTTCAGCAACACCGTCGGCTGGTAAGTCGTGGCCGAAAGAATTTTCCCGCCGCACAACAGACTGGCGCCACCCGCTATCGCCTCGCGTACCCATTCATCCACCCTTTGCACTTCGGCCTCGCGGATCAGCGGCCCGACCTCGGTTTCCGCCAGCGTGGGGTCGCCGACCCTTAGGTCGCCGCAAGCCTGGGCCAGTTGCCGGGCCAACTTGTCGATGATGTCGCTATGCGCGAAAATTCTTTGCACGGACACGCAGACCTGACCGGCGTGATACATGCCACCCTTGCTGAGTAACGGAAACGCCTGGTCCAGGTCGGCGTCAGCCATGACGATCGCCGGCGCCGCCCCGCCGTGTTCAAGCGCGCAGCGAGCACCGGGAGCCAGCTTCGAGCGCAGCATCCAGCCAACCTTGCCGCTGCCGATAAAGCTGAAAAAAGCCACT
>JAZFYI010000068.1:0-4310 GCA_036443455.1 Gammaproteobacteria bacterium | reverse complement strand
GCTAAAGCTTAATCCGTCCTTGCCGGCATCGACCTTGATCGTGGTGCCGGGACCGAAATCTCCGGCGAGAATCCGCTGCGCGAGTGGATTTTCCAGTTGCTGCTGGATCGCACGCTTTAATGGCCGGGCTCCGTAAACCGGGTCGAAGCCGGCGTTGGCGATCCTGTCGCTGGCTGCGTCGCTCAGTTGCAGATTGATATCGCGCTCGCCAAGCCTCTTGGCCAGGTGAGCGACCTGGATATCGACGATGGCGCGAATATCCTCGCGCGACAGCGGATGAAACACGACGATATCGTCGACCCGGTTGATGAACTCCGGCCGGAAGTGCTGGCCGAGGATTTCGAGCACCTCGGCTTTCATTTGCGCGTAATTCGCCTCGCCGCTGAGTTCCTGGATACGCTGCGAACCGAGATTGGAAGTCATCACGATCACGGCGTTGCGAAAATCGACGGTGCGTCCCTGGCCATCGGTCAACCGGCCATCGTCGAGCACCTGGAGCAGGACATTGAAGACATCCGGATGCGCCTTCTCGATTTCGTCGAGCAGGATCACTGAATACGGCCGGCGCCGGATCGCTTCGGTCAGGTAACCACCTTCTTCATAGCCCACATAGCCCGGCGGCGCGCCGATCAGCCTGGCAACCGAGTGCTTCTCCATGAACTCGGACATATCGATGCGCACCATGGCGTCATCGGTATCGAACAGGAACGCCGCGAGCGCCTTGGTGAGTTCGGTTTTGCCCACGCCGGTCGGCCCGAGAAACAAAAAAGAGCCATTGGGCCGGTTCGGGTCCGACAACCCGGCGCGCGATCGCCTGATCGCATCGGCCACCGCGGTCACGGCTTCATTCTGCCCGACCACCCGCCTTGAGATTTCCGTCTCCATCCGCAACAGCTTGTCTTTCTCTCCCTCCAGCATCTTGCTGACCGGAATCCCGGTCCACTTGGACACGACATCGGCCACTTCGTCCTCGGTGACCTTGTTGCGTAGCAACTGGAATTCCAGGGATTCGGCTGCAGCTGCCTGCTCGAGCCCGGCTTCGAGTTCGGGGATCCGCCCGTATTGCAGTTCGGAGGCCCGGGTCAGGTCCTGCGCGCGATGCGCCGTGTCCAGTTCCATGCGTGCCCGCTCCAGTTCCTCCTTGATATGAGAAGCGCCCTGCACCGCCGCCTTCTCCGCCTTCCAGATTTCCTCCAGATCGGAATACTCGACTTCCTTCTCGGCAATCTCGTTTTCCAGGTCTTCGAGTCGCTTTTTCGATGCTTCGTCGGTTTCCTTTTTCAGTGCTTCGCGCTGAATTTTCAAATGGATCAGGCGCCGTTCCCTGCGATCCAGTTCTTCGGGCTTGGAATCTATTTCCATGCGGATGAGAGAGGCCGCCTCATCGATCAGGTCGATCGCCTTGTCCGGTAGCTGCCGGTCGCTGATGTAACGATGCGACAACGTCGCTGCGGCGACGATAGCCGGATCGGTAATCTCTACGCCGTGGTGTACTTCATATTTCTCTTTCAGGCCCCTGAGTATCGCGATGGTATCTTCGACGCTCGGTTCATTGACCAGCACTTTCTGGAAGCGCCGTTCCAGCGCCGCGTCTTTTTCTACATGCTTGCGATACTCGTCCAGCGTTGTCGCGCCGACGCAATGCAACTCGCCGCGCGCGAGCGCCGGCTTGAGCATGTTGCCGGCATCCATCGATCCTTCCGCCTTGCCGGCGCCGACCATCGTGTGCATCTCATCGATAAACAGGATGATCCGGCCTTCCTGTTTGGCCAGGTCATTGAGAACGGCTTTCAAGCGCTCTTCGAATTCTCCGCGAAATTTCGCACCGGCGATCAGCGCGCCCATGTCCAGCGACAGCAAGCGTTTGTCGCGCAGGCTCTCGGGCACCTCGCCGTTGACGATGCGCTGGGCCAGGCCCTCGACAATCGCGGTCTTGCCGACACCGGGTTCGCCGATCAGGACCGGGTTGTTCTTGGTTCGGCGTTGCAAAACCTGGATGGTGCGGCGAATTTCGTCATCGCGGCCGATCACCGGATCCAGCTTGGCTTGCTCGGCCAATTCGGTCAGATCGATGGTGTATTTCTGCAACGCCTGGCGAGTATCTTCTGCATTGGGGTCGGTAACCGTCTGGCCGCCGCGCAGATCGTCGACCGCTTTTTCCACGGCGCCCTTGACCACGCCGCAATCGCCCAGCAGTTTAGCCAGACCATGCTTCCCGCCGAGCGCTGCGAGCACAAACAACTCGCTGGTTATGAACTGGTCGCCCCGGTCCTGGGCCAGCTTGTCCATGACATTGAGCAAGCGGTTCAGCTCATTGGAAATATGCACCTCGCCGGGCGTCCCCTCGACCTGCGGCAGCCTGTCGACCGCCTCGCCCAACTGAGAGCGCAGCAGGTTGACATTGGCGCCCGCCTTGGCGAGCAGGTGCCGTACGCTGCCGCCTTGCTGATTCAACAGCGCGATCATCAGGTGCACCGGTTCGATAAACGGGTTGTCGCGACCGAGCGCCAGTGACTGGGCGTCTGCCAGCGCGATCTGCAGCTTGCTGGTTAATTTGTCCATTCGCATAGTGGATACCCCGGCAAAAAACGGCCTGGCGCAAAGCTCTCCGCACCAGGCTCTGATTGCCTGTTAAATGGGGGTTCCGATGGACTAAATCAAGTTATTGCGGCGGCTCAATGGACCGCCTGGTGGGTCGCGGCGACAACCAACACGCCGGCAGCGATCAACAATACCTGCAGCACGCTGGCCCTGGCTTCGACATTGCGGTGCAAGCCGGGGATCAAATCGGCAACCGCGATATACAAAAAACTCGATGCGGCGATGGCCAGGACATAGGGCAGCAATTCCGTGGCCTGATCGAGCAGAACCCAACCGGTGATGCCGCCGAGGACCGAGGTCAGGCTGGCCAGTAAATTCAGGGTAAATGCTTTAGCTGTTTTCAACCCTGCGCTGAGCAGGACAGCAAGATCGCCCACTTCCTGTGGAATTTCATGCGCGATCACCGCAATGGAGGTCACGACACCGAGGTGTATATCGGTCAGAAAAGCGGCGGCAATCAGCAGGCCATCGAGAAAATTATGCACACCGTCGCCAACCAGGATCATCACGCCGGAAGCGCTCGCGCGGTGCTGGTCGCTGGGCCCGTGCGCTTCGCAATCGTCGTGGTGACAGTGGCGCCAAAGCACGAGCTTTTCGAGCAGGAAAAAAACCAGGATGCCAAACAGTACGGTCGCTCCGATTCGATGGTAACTGTCGACGCCGGCGCCTTCGAGCGCGTGCGGGAGCAGACCGAGAAATGCGGCTCCAAGCAGGGCGCCGGTTGCGAAACTCACGAGGTGTGGCAAAAGACCGGTGCGCCGCTGACTCGAAAACAGCAACAGCACGCTGGCAGCCAGCGCGCTTAACACACCGCCGAGGACGGTAAAAAAAATTATCCAGGTCAATACCGGCATTTATTTCGATTCCCTTGATGATCCAATCATTCAGGACCGGCTGATTGTAACGATGTCCGGCCGGCAAGGCACAAAGCGTACCGTGTTGTCACTGCAGCCAGATCATGCACGCTTGTCGCCCGCAAACCTCGTCGCGCCGGTAGGAATAAAACCGCCGCGCATCGGTGTACGTACAAAAAGCGCCGCCAAACACGTCAACCCCATGCGCTTCCAATATATGGCGCGCGAGGCCGTACAAGTCCATCTTCCAGTGACCGGGGCCATCCTCGGCGAAGAAAGCCTCGCTGGCCTGGCTTTTTTCGATCAATGCCTGCCTGACATTCGCGCCGACCTGGTACGCGGCCGGCCCGATCGCCGGCCCCAGCCAGGCGAGCCATTGCCGTCCATCGCGGGAGATTTTTTTCAATGCCGCTTCGATGACGCCACCGGCCAGGCCCCGCCAGCCGGCGTGTACCGCGGCGATCTGCCTGCCATCGACGCTACACAGCAAAATCGGCAGACAATCGGCGCTCAGAATCGCACAGACCTGGCCTGGCCTGTTGCTGACCGATGCATCGGCGGCGGCCGGCATTGGCCCTGACGCAAGATCGGCAACCCGGTTACCGTGTACCTGCTGCAACCACCGCGGTTCTGCCGGCAACCCGGCAAAGCCTCGCAGGCGCTGCCGGTTTTCGGTGACATGGGCAGCGTGGTCACCGACGTGGCCTGCCAGGTTCAGGCTGGAAAATTCAGCCCGGCTGACGCCGCCGATGCGTGTCGTCGCGCAGGCACGGACATTCTCCGGCGCCGGCCAGTCCGGGATAATCAGCTCGATTTCGTTCACCTTCGCGCGCCGTTCCTGTTTGCCGCGTCCTC
>JAZFYI010000067.1:0-4601 GCA_036443455.1 Gammaproteobacteria bacterium | reverse complement strand
CCGTCTTGCGCGTCGTATGCGGGAAATGCGGGTTAAAAGCCTGTGAGCTATAACCGCTGGCGGCAACGGGTGCTTGCTGTATGTAAATGCGTTCGCGGTTCGCGTTGGTCGAGGACAGGACCAGCGCGGACGACGAACGCACCGGCGCTATCTTGCCGTCGTTGACCGGGCCGCGTTTGCCGAGCATGAACATCTGATCGCGCGCGACCTGCGGGTTGTAGGTCGCGTAGTTCCGGGTCTCGCCGCCTTCATAATGGTGACGCTTCGTCTTCCAGTTTGCCTCGATCGGCAAATGACAACCGGCGCAACTGGTTACCCAGGACGTATGGCAACTGTAACACTCCAACTCCTCATCTTTGTGAGCGAGATCGGCCGGCAGAACCTGCGGCCCCCACTCCTGGGTGCGCACATCCCGGCTCATCAGCTTGGCCCGCGCGGCGCGGGCGTTATACCTGTCGTGCTCCGGATCGACCGAGTCCTTGACCAGGCTCAACTCCCACTCCTTGCCAGGGTCCAGCAGAGAACGCTGAATCAGTTTATCGCCCCGCCACTCGAAACGCCGCCTGCCATCGGGGTTTCTCAGCAGGCGCAAATCGTAACCCCCGGGCCGGGCGGCCGGGCCGGAAGTCAGCAGGGTTGGATATTGCTGTGCGGTCCCATGACAATCCTTGCACTCGATTTCGATGGCGCTGGCGACCTCGCCGTAGATATGCCCGTTGCCGTGATTGTCCTGGGCGAAGTGACAGTCTACGCAGTGCATACCCTTGTCGAGGTGAATCGAGGAAAGATGCACGGCCTTTTGAAATTTCTGCGGGTCGTCGTTGGCGACGATATTGCCCTCGGCATCGAGCAGCCTGCCCGCCTGGTCGCGCTTCTGAACGGCCCGGAAATTCCAGCCATGGCCATGATAATCGGCAAACTGGGTGTCTTTTAGCTGTGGATTGAGCTCGGATACGCCCCGCAGAAAATCGAGATCGGCCCACTTGCCGCGGACCACCGCACCCTCCGGGTTCCGGTCCAGGACTTCGCGCTGCGCCTGGGTGCTGAGCTCCTGTTGCTCTTCCGGCCACATGAAAGAAGCATCGGATTCGTAATCCCACATCGTGTAACCGAGATAAGTATTCATGAACATATTCGGCTGGTGCATGTGGCAAACCATGCACTGGCTGGTCGGAATCATGCGCGTGAACTGGTGCCTGAGCGGATGCCCGGATTCTCCTTTCGGGATCGTCGGGTCCGCCGATGCCGATACACCGTCATGACCGTACTTCGCATAGCCACCCGAATGCCGGGGGTCGCGGTCGTTCGCATAGACCACATGACAGGAAGCGCAACCCGAAGAACGATAGTCACCCGGTTGGTCGTTGGTGCCGAGAAACCACATCAGCGGATCGTTCAACCGGGTCTTGTAGATATTGATCAGCGGCACGGAAATTCTCGCACCTGTTCCTGGCCCACGGTTGGACTGCCGGATATCGGGCCGGCCCGGTTCCTCGAGCCTTTGTATCTGGCCGCTGACGTTTGGCAGGCCGATCTCGGGAAACAGGTTGCCGATATTCCTGCCGCCGCGTTCGAACACTCGGAACACATCGGCCGGCCTGACGGTTTCCCAGGCAGGCATGGGGCTTAGTCCGGGCAAGACGCCATGGGCTTCCGCAATCTCCGGGGCAAGATCCGCACCGCCGACTGCCGCCGCTTCTCCGTCGCTCGTATAGGCCTCGCCCAGGATGTATTTTTTGAACGGCAGGATGCCGTTGTTATAAGCGGCGGCTCCCCAGAACATGGCGCCGGTAGCCATCAGCGAGCGTACATTGGCGTCGATCAATGGCTGATGGCAGGCGCCGCATGCCTGGCTGGCCACCCGGTAATCCGATGGGTTTACAAAACGAATGAACTCCGGGCTCTCATGATTGAGCAAGGCATAGCTACGCTCCGGGTTTGCGCTATCCGGGTAATGCCAGGATTCCGGGTAAAGAGGCCGCACATGTGCGCGCCTCATCGCCTCGTCATAAGCAGCGTCCCGTGCTGCCGCGCCTTGCGGCCTGCCGATGGTGGCCAGACCCCCGTGGCAGTCCGTGCAGCCCAGAACCACCGCGTCGCCTCGGTGCATCGTTGCGGCGTCAGTACTTTCGTGACAGGAAACGCAACCGGCGCTCTTCTCGCCCGCCTCGTCCCGGCCCTGGAGCCGCGGCGCCGGCGGGTAGAACGGGTAGTCGACGGCCTGTGGCTTCTCGCCCTCGCTGGCCGGCGACCAGCCGGGAACCACGGCGAACAGAAGCAGCAAGGTCATTGCCACGGATGTGGCCGGCAGCCGATGTTGTGCGCGGCCCGCCATCAGAAATCCAGTACCAGGCTGGCCAATATGGAATAGGGTTTGTCATCGCCGAACAGGTTTTTGTAGCCGGCGCCCGGCAATAAAGCCGATGCCGACAAGCGCAGGATGACGTTTTGCGAAACCAGGGGCCGGTAAATCAAAGACATGGACACATCCTGCCCGATGTTCCGGGATATCCCGGCCTGGTTGCGGCTGGCCTCGAGTACCGCCGTTTCGTTGAACCAGAGTTGATTCAGGTTGACCGAAAGCCTCAGCCGTGGCGTCAGGTCCAGGTCCGCGCCAAGCCCGACCAGGCTCAGACCGGGGTTGGTGAAATTGGATTGCGCCTGCCCCTTGGATGGCCGCAGTGAGTTCAGCAAACCATTCTGGCCCGATAGCGTGACTTTGCCGCCACCGATAAACGGCACCGCCTGGCGAATCCAGAAACTGGTGTCGGCGCCGGCAATCAGCGGGTTTTCGAGTATGGCATCGAAGCCGGTGGCGCGATCATCGAACGGATCGTCATCGCCGCTGGCATATACCACGGTTGCCCGAATCCGGTACCAGTCGAAATCGATCGAGGTTTCCGCCGCGGTAAAAAACGCGCGTATGTCGGTTTTTCCGTCACGGAAAACACTCGGGGTTTCTTCCCCAAAAGCGAAATAACCGGAAAGCGTCAGGTTCCAGCGGCCGATGTGGCCATCGCCGTTCAGGCCGACATAGCTGACGTCATATTCGCGCAGCCTTTCGGTCCCCAGCGATGCGGGCCGGACCGTAACCCCGTTATCGTCAAAAAAAACCTCCCCGGTTTCCCGGTTCCGGTTGTGCGCCAGCACGAACTGGCTGGTGAATCCACGCCAGGGAAAATCCTGCCTGTACACATTAAACAGGAATACGTCATCGTCACGCAGTGCGTCGGCCAGGCTTTGTTTGGGGAAATCGTTCAGACCGCTGTTGGTGTCTTTCTCGAATCGCCTGAACCAGCCGATATTATATTGCCAGCGATTGTTGTCGCGCGTACCGAAAAGCCGGACGCCAAACGGGCTGTCCTGAAACAAAAAACCCCTGAAATCGGCGGTAATCGGCTGAATGCCAATACGCAGGCTGTCAAAATCGTAGCGCTCCGAAACATTTCTCAGGTGCTTGTCGACGAACAACCCCTGGATACCGACAAAACCCTCGTTCCTGCTGGTGCCGGTTTCGGGATTGGCCCGCAAAAAACCGCGTTCATCGACCGAGACATGGTTCAGGTTGAACACCGGCACGAACCGAAACTCGTAATCGGGTGGCCGAAACACCGTATCGCCCTGGTAAAGCACGGTTTCGACAATCAACAACTGGTTAAAGACCCGCTGATCGCCGCTACCGAAAATATCGAGACTGCCGGGTCTTTCGGTGGTCGACCCACCCACCGGCGTCGGCAGCTTTCTAAACTCAAAGCTTGAATCGGATACGACTTTCAGACTAAAAAACCAGTCCTCGCCAAACGCCGGCCGGTCTCCCTTGAGTACGTTGTTGCCACTGTATGGATCCCACCAACGCTCCGGGTAGCCAAGCGCCGAGACGATGCGCCAGCGATCCGGCACGAAAGCGAGTTCGGGCAGGTCTCCCCACACTGCTGGTGGCAGTCCATCCGGATCGCAAGGCCACGGTGCAGGCTGCGGACGCCCCGGTCGCCGACGACGCAATTCAGCAGGCTGACCCAAACATTCCACGACAACCGAATCCACCACTGGATCCGGTTGCTCACCAGGCGCCGGCGCCGAAAACACCACGAGCGCACTGGCGAGTGCAACCGACGCCCGGTTATTTATTGTCGCAGACATTTTGTTCGTCGCTGTCGAGATAGGGCGCGGGCGGGCAATTGATGTAACGAAGCCGGGTTCCCTGCGGTACCAGGTTGTCGGCGCGCATCTGGATTTGCGCGTTGTTGATCGTGCCGAGTACTAACGCGGCCTCGTGCACTCCGAGAAAGGCAATCATGTCGTCCTGATCCACGCCGTCCCCTGAAACGCCGATACCCCCGACCAGCTGGGTACCGCGGTAAATCGGCACACTGCCCGGGAAAATCTGGATCCCGTTGGCCAGGGCCGGAATAACGCCAGCCAGCACGAAACCATTGTCGAAGCCGTCTACGCCGGTGCAATTGGCGGGCACATCGGGGACCAGGCCCAGCACAAAACCAACGTGCTGGATGAGCGCGTTATACACCAGATCCAGTTGCAGGCCGGTTGAAAAAGGGCTCCACTGACCGCTTGGTTTGCTAAACGGCCCTTCGGGATTGCCA
>JAZFYI010000066.1:0-2648 GCA_036443455.1 Gammaproteobacteria bacterium | reverse complement strand
TCCCTGCCGGCAGCTCACGAATCCAGACATCGCCTTCGTGGATCCAGGCCACCCGGGTCCGGTCACCGTCATAAACGCGGCCGGCGTTCGAACTTGCGGTCAGGCCCCGGGCGTCGGGCTCTTGGATCTCCCCGCCGTCTGCTGCAACACGGTACCAGTCACGGATGCGTTCGCCGCGTCTTTTCTGGTTAAAGAAAACCGCCTCGCCGGAATCGCTCCAGTACGCTCCTTCGGGCCGGTTTCCGATCCAGTCGGGGTCCGCCATGATCTGTTCGAGGGCGGGCCCGGCGATCGCTGCACCGCAGGCAAGCAAGGCCATCGCGGTC
This sequence comes from Gammaproteobacteria bacterium, assembly GCA_036443455.1. GTDB lineage: Bacteria > Pseudomonadota > Gammaproteobacteria > Steroidobacterales > MnTg04 > MnTg04. Next base: position 2,322 of record JAZFYI010000066.1, on the reverse strand, counting down.
AGCAGTGCAAAACGTGCTTTCATCATTCTCTCCGTCTCAGGCCAAATCGCGCAGCATAGATTCAGCGGATCTGCCGCCGCAGGTGGCGCGGCCACCTACGGCGATCAAGCGCTGACGCAGGCAGGCAAGCAAAAAAAGGGCAGCATGCGCCGCCCCGTCAAACCATCGCTGCGTCAGTAGCTGGCGATCCAGCGGTCGATCTTGGCATCGAGTACGCTCAGCGGCAGCGGGCCGTCCTCCAGCACCTGCCGGTGGAAGACCTTGATATCGAAGCGCTCGCCCAGCGCCGATTCAGCACGCGCGCGCAACTCGGATATCTTGAGCTGACCGATCTTGTACGCCAGCGCCTGGCTCGGGATGGCAATATAGCGTTCGGCCTCGGAAACGGCTCTCGCCTCTTTCGTTGCCGAATTGGCATACATGTAATCCAGCACCTGCTGCCGGGTCCAGCCCTGGTAATGCAGACCGGTATCGACAACCAGGCGAATCGCCCGCCACAGTTCTGCGTTGAGCGCGCCAAAGTACTGGTAGGGATCTGCATACATGCCGATTTCCTTCCCCAGCGACTCGGCATACAATCCCCAGCCTTCGCTATAAGCTGTATAACCGCCGAACTTCCTGAAACGCGGCAAGCCCTCGATTTCCAGAGTCAGCGCGCCTTGGAAATGGTGGCCTGGAATGGCCTCATGCAGGAACAGCGATTGCATGGCCCATTTCGGCCGCGCCTTCAGATCGTAGGCATTGGCATAAAAAACACCGGGACGGGAACCATCGGGCGATGCCCTCATGTAGGAACCGCCTGAGGAAGTCTTTTCGCGAAATGGCTCGACCGCACGAATCTCGTAGTCCGCTTTTGGCAGGCGATCAAAAATCTTGAGCGCCTTCGCGTGCACTTCCTCGCGCAGCGCCCTGTAGCCATCGATGAGCTGCTCTCGTTCGGCAAAATAAAACTGCGGGTCGGAATTCAGGAACTCGAAAAATTCCTTGAGCGTGCCATCGAAGTCGACTTCATCCATGACCGCCTGCATCGAGCCATGGATACGCTCGACCTCGGCAAGACCAATCTCATGAATGGCTTGTGGCGAAAGATCGGTGGTGGTCGTCGTCGCGACGAGATACGCATACCACGCATCGCCATCGGGCAAGTCTTTCATACCGACGGTCGCGCGCGTGGCCGGGAGATATTCATCGCGAACGAAGTCCCGCAGCATGCCGTAAACCGGGACCAACTTGTTCTCGATCGCATCCCTGTATGCCGTGGTCAATGTCGTTCTATCATCTTCGCTGAACGATTCCGGCATACTTTGAATTGGCCGATAAAACAGGCTTTCCTCAATATCGGCTACAACGTGCGCGGCCAGTTGCGGCACGACTTTTTCCATCAACACACGGGGCACCACCAGCCCCTTTTTCATGCCTGCCCGCATATTGTCGCGCGCCTGGTGCATCCAGATTACAAAACCGTCCATGCGCCCCAGGAAATCCTGGTAATCCTTGACCGTCTTGAACGGGTGCAGGCTGGCGCCTGACCCCATTTGCGCGAAGAAATTCGGCGTGCTTCTGAACTGGTTCAACGGCATCAGCTCCCCCGGGAATTTCTCGCCAGCCAGGTCTTCTTCCTGGTTACGCTGGAAAATCTGGAAACTGAGCAAATCCTGCCCGCTCAGCCCGCCGGAACCGATCGCCAGCAGGCGATCGAGACACTCGTGTGTCAATGCGGATATTTTCTCGATATGCTCCGGGCCGATGTTGTTGCTCAAACGGTCGTTATATCGATTGTCGCCGATGAATGTAGCGTAAATCGGGTTCAGCTCCATCGAGCGATCGAAACATTCCTCGTACAACTCATCGAGTTGACCGACTTTCTCACCGGCCGCCACCGGCACTTGATCCTGGTCATGTCCCGTACCGCCGCACGCGGCCAGAATCAGCGGAAAAAGCAGGCTGGTAAATCGAGCGATTTTCATGTGTGTTCCCCTTGCAGCCACCGGCTGGCGCCCGGATAAAGGCCGGCAGACTATCACAGGAAGCGGAGCATGCGGCAGCATTATACGGTGGTGCGTTGGGCCAATCTGACAAAACGATGTTTTCCAGCAAGGCGGCCAGGGGTTATCCTGTACAGACCCGCCAGGCACAACCGGGGCAAAAAATCATGACAAAATTTGTTACTCCCGAAAACAACAAGAAAGCGATGTTCCCGGTTTTCCCGGTGCCCATCTATATCAATCGTCTGACCGACGACAAGGAATTCAACCGGGAACTGGTAAGAAAGGTCGAGACACTGAGGAACTCGGATCCGGAAGGTGTGGAAATCTGCAAAAA
>JAZFYI010000065.1:0-4622 GCA_036443455.1 Gammaproteobacteria bacterium | reverse complement strand
GCGCCATCATGTTAGTGCACGCCAAGAAAGGCTTCAGAGTCATGAATGGCGGCATGGAGTTCAAACTCCTGATGCTGGTGACTGCACATTACCTGGCCGCGAAGGGCACCGACGCCTAGCGCATGAGCGAAATGGCTGCTCGCCCGTCGGCGAGCAGCTGCCTCGCCGCATTCTCTCCCGATGTTTACTTACCGCGCTGCTTCAGCCAGCAGTCGCCTGACGAGATACTGACCAAACTCCCAGTTTGTTCGTTCCATGTCGCAGTAGGGTTGTGTCGGTTCGAACACCGGCAGGTTCTTTTGCACTGATTCGATAATCTCCTTGTCCTCGGACAGAAAGGAGAAAACGAATTCCCGTGTTTTTTCCCGGAACTCTTCACTGATCCCTCCGCCAGCGATATCTGGCGGGCTGATGACACCCAGATTCACGCGGGTACGATCGACTGCGGTCGGAGTGGCGGTGATCCAGAGGAGCCCGGTCTTGCCGCCGAAGGAAATGGCGTGGTTTGGATACACTGCACAAATATAACCGGTATGCGCATCGACTCCATCATGCGGATTGTATTCCATTCGATGCAGGTTCCAGCCGTCCGCGCCTTCCAGGGCTTTGACCTTCCGGGTCGGTGACATCGGCTCCAGGGTCCTGCGATGCACGCAGAAAAGATGATAACTCTCGCAGAAATTTTCCAGCAGAACTTTCCAATTGCATTCATATTCGACAGTTTCAAGGAACACCAGCTTTAGTTTGTCGGTTGGCACTTCCGCCATTTTGTCGGCAAGCCCTGAAAGCCGTGGCGCGAGCGGGTCGGCATCAGGATCCAGACAGATGTATATGAATCCCTGCCAGCACTCCAGCTTGACTTTGGGCAATTGCACGCCGCCGGGATCAAATCCTGCTACGTTCTTCATAAAAGGCGCGCGCCGCAAAGAGCCATCGAGGTTGTAAGTCCATGCGTGATAAGGACAGGTAAATACCTTCGTGTTGCCGCTGCCCTTGGCGAGCCTCATCCCTCGGTGCCGGCAGATATTGGCAAGCGCCAGGAGTTGGTCATCGTTGCTTCGAACGACGATGACGGGATATTCGTTGACCAACGCGGTGAAGAAATCCCCGGCCTGTGGCACCCGCTCCTCGCGGCCGACGCAAATCCATTCCTTCGAAAAAATTGCCCTTTTCTCGAGTTCTGCTATTGCTGCCGACGTGTATAACTCGCTCGGCATAACGACTGCGTTTTCAAATGTGCTTTCCGACCAGGCCCGGCATTTATCGAGAATTTCACCCAGCTTGTCGCGTCCTGTGGTGACGGTGTACGTATCTGTCACGGTCGATCTCCGGTCGTTCGTCGCAAGCGGTTCCTATGCACTCGCGCCACTTCATCTTCTACTGATTAATCCTCCGAATGGCAATATGGAAAAAAGCCTCTCCTGGGCCTTTTTTTATTTGCTGTGCCCTGGAGGGTTAGTGAGGAAACGGGCAAATCCCAGTGATTACCGGTTCTAAAGGCATGTTCCTGTGCAAAATGAGCATTATTGTCCTATTATAGGATTTGAATCGCATATAAAGCGATGATTGGAGGGGTGGTGCTATGAAAAGATTTTCAGCAGTCTTTTCTTCGGTAGTTCTGGTACTCCTAAGCAATATTGCTTTCCTGGACATCGTCTTCGCTCAGGACGAGCAATTACAGTCGCCAAATGCAGCTGCCGCAAGGCTGGATCATGGTTCGAAACCCATGTCGCGACTCGTGAAATTTCCCGGCCGGGTCACTGACGAGAATTTTACTGTCACCGTCATCGTCGAACTCGAAGTGAGCGCGAAAGGTAAACCATGGCGCCTTAACTTCACCAACGAATTGCGCGAATACGATGCGTTTTACCGGGCCGTCAAGAGGGCCGCAAAAAAAGCGAAAGTCAAGCCAGCTATTGTCGATGGAAAACCTGTCAAGATTTCAACTTATGCAACGTTTGTATTCAGCCAAAAAGACCGGAAGCGATTAATCTATTTCTACCATCATTGCGGACTGGAAGATTCGGCACACAGCCTTGGATATATCGGACCTCAGGTCATCGGTGGCTACCAGGCCTACACAAATGCCGTCCGTGCGCCGAAGATCTCGCGAAGCTGGTCTGCAAATGGTTACCTTGCGGTGATTCATTATGACGTGACCAAAAACGGGCACGCCGAAAACATAAAAATCATCGATCAGAGGCCGAGCCATTCGAAATGGGGGCCACAGTTCGTGGCAGGTCTGAACAGGTTGCAATTCATTCCAGCCACTCTCGACGGAACAAAGGTTGACGTCGGTGCTGCGGACTACATAGGGGAAAGATATCCATTCATATTCAGCAACGCTGAGCCGTACGGGCTTGATAAAAAAAGCGACTGATAAAAGGGTACTGTACTGGACGTCTCAAGAAATGGAGTCCCGTTAACCCGGGGTGGTTCAGCATGCTTGCCTGGTCGTGCGCGTGTCTGGGCAGGCTAATCCTCCGTTACCGGCAGAGCATCGCGTAGCGGCTGCAACCAGCGATCGTAGTTCTTGTGCCTGCCGATGGAGCTTGCGTACATCGGTTGTTTTACCTGCGAATAGCTCGCGGTACGGACGATGCGATCGCTCTCGTGAAAACGCATGCAGGCGTCGTCCCAGGGCAACTCGAGAAAATCGAGCAAGCGGCGGATTTCCGATTCTGGCTCGCGGACCAGGCGCTCATACCGTACCGAAAGAATGGGTAGATCGAGGAACTGGCCCCAGTGCGCCATGATCCGCTCGTATTGCATGTAATAGGCGCCGATGTGTTTGAGGTCGTAAATAAATGGCGCCCCGGCGCCAAAGAAATGCTGGAAGTAGCAAGACAATCCCGTATCCAGGGCATCCCGCTGGCAATGAATCACCCTCGCCGCCGGGAACATCAGGGAAACCAGGCCAAGATACTCGAAGTTCTGCCACATCTTGTCCGTGATACGTCGCGCCTTTGGAGCGACTTGATCCAGGCGCTGCAGATAAACATCGGCCATCGATGCGAGGGTGTCGCGATCAAGCCGGGTCGCTGACTCCGGATAGGCCAGGCCATCGCCTGCGGTTGCCAGCGCAAGATGGCCGATGTCCGCGAGTTCGCCCGCCCCATCAGCGTCGGGGTGGCTGGCGATGATCTGCTCTACCAGCGATGTGCCGGACCTTGGCATCCCGACGATAAAAACCGGTCTGGCATCCTGATTGTCAGCTCTCGGCAGAGCGCGCATGGATTGTTCATCGAATGCAGCCAGCAGGCGGTCGACCAGGACACGGTATTCGATCGGTTTGAAATCGGCTTGCTTGAGCCTGTTTGCCTGCCGGCAGCAATCGAACGCCCGCTCCCATTGACCGGCGGTGTCATGGAGCGCGGCAAGCTGAAAAAGCACATGTATCCGCTCCCGGTCTTCCTTGATCTCCACCAGGCTCTTTTCCAGCAGCTCCGTCGCTTCACCGCCTCGATTGTCTTGCTGGAGCAGCCGGCCGAAAACGGCCAGCAACTCACCGTCCCGATTCGAGGATCTGACGACTGGCGACAGCAGGGAAATGCCTTCGCGCGATCGGCCGCCAAGCTCCAGCAAACGCCCCATACCCTTCAGCGCACTCGGATGGGCCGGTTTTATCTGCAGGGCCATCTTGTAACATGCTTCTGCGCCCTCGAGATTGCCGGCGGTTTGCCGTGCGAGACCCAGGTTCGACATCACATCCGCATCGGTCGGCGCGCCGATGGCTGCCGCTTCCAGCAAACGTAGCGCCGTATCGGCAAGACCTTGCTCCAGGTGGATCTGGCCGAGCATGCGCAGTCCCCGGACATCGGATGGGTCCAGAAGATGACCTTCCTCCAGGATTTCGATTGCCTCAGTGCGTCTTCCCGAATGATATAAAACGCTCGCCAGTTCGAATCGAGGCGATGCCAGCTGCGGCCCCAACTCGATTGCACGCCGCAGGGCCTCTTCCGCCGCCGACTCTTTGCCTGCCGCGGCAAGGACCTGACCCAACGCGTCGTGACATTTTGCATCGGACGGCGATAACCGGCTCGCCCTGAGCAGTGCATCTTCAGCCTCGGCGAGGCGGTTCATGCGGCTGAACAAAATACCCGCCTCCCGCCAGACCACCGCCGAATCGGCGGCGAAATCGATTGCGAGGCGCACATGGCTTTCTGCATCGAGTTGACGACCGGCAAGCGACAACGCCCGGGCCAGACCTATATGTGCCTCTGCCAGTCGAGGCTGACTATCGAGCAACTTGCGAAAATGGATCTCGGCGTCACTCGGCCGACCGGCAGCCAATTCGAGGCTGCCCAGACCCAGCAAGCCATCGGCACGATCCGGCTGTGCTTCAAGCAACAACCGGTAGTGCTTGCGTGCACTGTCCAGGTCTCCGCGCCGCGCGGCCGACAGCGCAGACTCAAGGATCTGATTGGCTGGCTCGATCATCCTGTTTTCCGGTCGCCCGCTCCCGTGCGTCGCTGATAGCTAACGATTTGCCGTTGTTTCGGTCGGCAGTCTTTGGCACAACATCCATATAATATCGCGTTTCACCGATCATCCGGCTACTCATGGCCGACATCTGTGCAGCCCACATCTAGTAGAAAACTCCTGGCTATTCTTGAGCTTGG
>JAZFYI010000064.1:0-4537 GCA_036443455.1 Gammaproteobacteria bacterium | reverse complement strand
CGGGGCCGCGCAGCGGCAAACTGGCGTGTACACTGCGCTTGCTCACCACAATTGCCTTGTCTTGCACTCGCCTGAGACTTTTTCAACAGCCTGCTAGTTGCTCCGCGAGCTGGTCGCCGGCAATTTCGTCGATTCGGTTCACCGTTGCCGGCTTGAGGTGATTCTTCCAGTCGCCGACCACACCCTTGCGAAAATGCGATTGCGTGTTTTCATTGCCCGGGTCCCTGCCGCCCGATAATTTTTTAAAGCTGGACTGATCACGGCATTTGTCGATCGTCCCGTCGGAGGCATCGACGCCGAGAGCGATCAGCAGGGGCCGCAAAGCCCCGCCAAAATCCTGTTGCAGCGACTCGTACTTGACCTCCAGGTATTGCGCCGGGCAGGAACCGGCAAACTGCCTGGTAGTGTCGATCAACTGCAGCCACCCGTCGGTCAGTTTCAGAGCCAGCTCGTCCAGCGAGAGATACTCTTTTTTTGTCTGCTCCGGGTTTACGCGTAGCCCGTGAAACCACATCGATACGGCAACATCACGCGGGTCACGCGTAATATGAATAAGCTTCGCTTCCGGAAACAACTGATGCAGCAGTTGCAGGTTCGCGACGTTCGCGGGTGTGCGCTCGCCGATCGCCGCCGGCAATTCACCGTCGCACTGCTGGGCCAGCAACAAAGCCATCGCGATCCGGCCTATGTGCCAGGCATGGTCTCGTGAAAGACCCTGGTAGTCGCGGATTTCTTCAAACACTGCGTTGTTGTGTTTCAGGTAGGCGTTGTAACGCTGGGTGGCCTCACCGATCTCCGGCAGCAGCTTGTCGGCAAAGTGTCCTTCGCCATGGCAGCACACATCGGGGTGGGCATCGAGGATCAATTCCAGCCAGGTCGTGCCCGATTTGCCCTGGCCAGCAATGAAGAAAAGCTGGCGTTCGAGCACCGCCTGGACCAGCAACCCCAAGGCCTGGTTATCCGGCATCCCGATCTATCCCCCGATGCAGAGCAAAAGTCTGGCCAATGTACCGCATCGGCCACGCAGATTCGACGTCCGCGCCTATGCGGGGATTCGCCAATGAGCATAGCGGGGAAATGCGTGGACGTGCCCGGCACGCCCACGCAATGGCGTTCAGGTCTGCGAAAGATCCAGGTTTGGCACGATCCGAATATCGATGCGCCGGTTCTTCGCACGCCCCTGCGGCGTTTCGTTATTCGCGACCGGTTTGGTTTCACCATAACCGATCGAGCTGATCTGCTCCGGGTTTATACCCATCTGCACCAGCAGGTATTGACGAACCGATTCGGCGCGTTGTTCGGACAGGACGTAATTCTGGTCGTCGCCGCCGAAGGAGTCTGTATGCCCTTCGATGATAACGCGCCCGCCCGGGAAAATTTCGATCGCGTTTTCCACCTTGCGCAGCAAACCGTAATTTACCGAATTGATGCTCGAGCTACCCGAGTTGAAACTGAGCCCGACCAGGCGAATGTAGATTTCATTCGAATCCCTGAAGACCTTGGCTTCGGATCGCTCGAACGTGCTCTCGATCTGGATGACCTTTTGGCGCAACATCTCCTGAGCGGCGAGCCTGCGCCGCAACGCCTCCTGCGCATTGGCCACGCCACCGAGCTGCTCGCTGAGTTCGTTGACTTGATCGGATAGCGCAACGATTTCCCGATCGCGCTCTGCAATCTGCTGGCCCAGTTCCTGGGATTGATCGCCGCCGGTCTCGATATAGACCACCACATCCCTGACCAATGCTTCATAGCCCTGGTCCAGTTTGGCCTGCATATCCGCCGCCGCTGCAATTTCCTGCAATGGCTTTTCCCAATGCAGGATCAGCTGTTCCTGGGTCCGATCCTTGGCCTTGAATTTTTTCAGGTACTCGGTCAGGTGAATCGCATGCCTGGCCTCGTACTGCGCTTCGCGTGCCAGGCTGCGCGGCCGGTCGGCGTCATAACGATTTTCCGTCAGTTCTATTTCGGCGCTGGCCAGCAGATTCTTGGCGTTCCGCAAGGTGATCGGGGCATAGCGTTTGGCCCTCATTTTGTCAGCCTTCGCCAGCAGCATCCGCGTCTCGGTCAGATATTCGGCCTTGATCGCTTCAAGCTCCAGTTCGCGATATATCTTGGTGGCTTCCGCCGCTCGGCGCAGCGCATTTCTCTGGCGGCCGTCCTCGAGCATGGAGACCGCATCCCGGAAATAGGCCTGGGCGCGGGTCCAGTTCCTGGTGGAGTATTGCTTGGCGTTGACCGCGGCCGCATCAGAATGCGCCTTGATCATCGTTCCCATTTTCTGGGACGCCAGATCGGCAACTAACTGGGCTTTTTCGAATTCGATGGTGGCCTTGACGAGATCTTTTTGCACGCTACTCACCGTGCGCCCCTGTGAGAACTTTTTCTCTGCGTTCTTGTAGCTGCGCATCGCACGTGCGTAGGTATCCGGCGCCAGTCGCCTGGCGTCCTTGTTTTTGGCCAACTCAAAGGCCGCAGTCGCCTGCCGGAACATACGCTCCTTGGCGTCTTGCGAGTGGGCGGCTCCGCTGGCGAGCAGCGCGAGTGCCTGGAACACCAGGATCATCAGGGTCTTTTTGCTAAACTTTGTCATCTGTATCTCCACGATTGCTCGCAATTCCTGTGTATCGGAAGCGGTCCGAGTATAGTTTTCCACGTCACGCGGGCACCGGCACTGGGTCACATTATTGTCAAATCGTCGGCCGGCCCTTCCGGCCGCCTGAGCGAAAGGCAAAGACATTATGTTAAATTTTATGCCGGATATCACGGTCTGACAAACCGCTGGTCGCATTTTCGACAAAACCAATCCACCGCTCCGCGGTCACGAACGGAAGCAAATCGACTTCAACCGCCATCAAGTAGCAAAAAATCCTTTGCCCCTGTCGTCAAAACGCGACGAAAATCGCTCCATTTTCTCCCCGGTGTTCAACATCCCCTAAGCTTTTCCTGTGCTAGCATTTGACAGTGACAGACTCGACAACCGGATGTGGAAAGCAATGCTGAATATCGGGAAAACAGGCATAATTTTTATTGCGGCTTTAGGCGTTATCGCTGCATCGGCAAGCTATGCGCAGGGCCGCGGCGGAGGCCAGGGACGTGGCCAGGCGCCTTCGCAAATGCGCGATTCGGCACGCCAGGACGACATGCAGCGTAACCTCGAAGACATGCGTGCAAGGGCAAAGGAAAGACGCCACGAAGCCGAAGCCGCGCGGGCTGCAGACGAGGCAAAAAGAGCCGAAGCGGAAGCCAGGCATGCGGAAGCAGCGGCCAGGCGTGCTGCAGCGGAAGCCAACGGCCGCGGCGAAGACGCACGTGCCGAGCATGATCGCAGTACACAGGCTCGCGCCGAGCATCCGCCGAACGAGCATGCGGCGCCCGAAGCGTTTATTGCCGAAGAAAACGCGCTCGGTGCCGAGTTGCGGGAACAACGAAAGGGTTTGCGCGCAGAAAATCGCGGCGACCGCGGACCCGATGACGGGGGCGACGACTAAGAACAGAACACCCCGGCCGGATTCCTTTCGGCTTGCCAGCTTGATCCAGACAATGCATCTGAGAACCGCTCGCCCGTTAAGGCCGCGCGCAGGCCACAATGTTGTATTTTCACACTGTCGTACCTACATCCTTATGAAAAGCCAAGCCGTAGGTCGGCAAACTATTGATAATATTAGGTTTTTTTAATGGCCGCGCCGGGCTGACTGTTGTATGATTTACACCAAACAGCAATCAACAAAAACAGGCATGGGCCTGCCAGGTTCATGTCGCCAATCCTAGGGAGTTATGGCTCATGTTCAGGAAACTTATTTTTATCCCTGCCGTGCTTTGCCTCGGCTTTGCCGCGGGTGCACAAGCGCAGGATTCGGACAGTGATGATCAGGCGAGCGATGCAGCAAAAACGGGGAGAGTGCTCGAAGAGATCGTCGTTACCGCACAGAAACGAGAGGAGGGACTGACCGATGTGCCTATCTCGATCGTCGTAACCTCGGGTGAGAAAATCAGGGAAGCCGGGATCTACCGGATCGAAGATCTGCAGAACTATGTGCCCAACTTGCAGATGACCGAGAGCGGCATCAGCACGCAGATGTACATCCGTGGCATCGGCACCGGTAATAACCAGGGCTTCGAGCAATCGGTCGGTCAGTATGTCGATGGCATCTATTATGGCCGCCAGCAACTGATTCGGGCGCCGATGTTTGACCTGGCGCGGGTCTCCACCTTGCGTGGCCCGCAGAGTATCCTGTTTGGCAAGAACTCGATTGCCGGCGCTCTTTCGATGACTACCGCCGCGCCGACCCAGGATTTCGAAGGCAGCTTCAGTTACAGCAACGATTTTGAACACAATACCCGGCTGCTCGAACTGGCCATGTCCGGCGGTCTCAGCGACACCGTGTCCGCCCGCTTCGCGATTCGTAAATATGACGACGATGGCTACCTGGTCAACACCTTTAACGGCGCGGATGAACCGGAACGGGACGATCTGGCCGTGCGCGGCACGCTGCGCTGGGATGCCAGCGACAGGCTGGATATCACCTTGAAGCTGGAA
>JAZFYI010000063.1:0-10131 GCA_036443455.1 Gammaproteobacteria bacterium | reverse complement strand
GTGCTCGCCCCGGAAAGGAACAGCCAGCGCTCGATGGAAACCAGGAAACCGAATATGCCAAGGACGATGATGACATAGCCGACCGTGCCGCCCTGGTCGATGCGTTCGCGGAAAGTCGGCGCATTGATCAGCAGCTTCAGCAGCGAGCCAAAGCTGGGGTCGACCGCCATCGCAACGGTACCCGAGGTGGCATCGAACAAGTCACCCGCCATGTTACGGTAGCGGCCTTGCGGCTGCCGCGGCAGTACCTTGACGCTCTTGGTGCCCGGCTCATAAGTCAGAAACTCGTCGCCGGTAATCAGGTTGAACACGCCGACCCTGACGACGTCTGCATTGGCAAAGGTCCCGTCTGCATTGACGATCTGGGTCGGAAAACGAACGACTTTGGCCGATTCGACCATTTCATTGAGCATCAGGACCCGCAGGTTATTCAAATCCTCGATCGATGGCAGACCCTTGATTTGCGCGAGACGGTCGGCGAGCGCACCGCGATCCGGATATTGCACGGATACCATCGACGCATCGATCGTACCCCTGACATCGCCGGCGACCTGGCGGACTACGCCAAACATCTCGCCCATGTTGCCGCTTTGAATACGGAATGTGTCCTGCAATTCCTCGAGCTTGCGTTCGTTGTTGTCAAACAGGGCCTTGAGCCGGTCCGCCTGACGCTGGGCGGCGTCCCGATCGGCCCTCGCCTGGCGCAACAGGGCGCGCTGGTTGTTGCGTTCCGTTTCAAACCGGCGCAGGCGTTCCTGGTTCGCCCGGCTCACCTTGCGGGCTTCCTGTCGCGAGTTCCGCAGCAGTTCATCCATCGTCGCAGCCGCTGCCTCGGCCATCGCCTTTGCTTTGACTTCAGCCGCCGATGGCGCCGTTTCCTGGGCCAGCGCCGATGCGCCCGCCAACAATCCTGAAACCAGGAAAACCGATAATATTTTTATGCTTGTCATTGTGCATTCTCCGGCGCCGGCACGGGCAACTTCAGCAGATCAGGCGCGGCTTGCTTCTTGGCAATCCGCAGACCCTCGGAAATGGGCTTGCGATACTCATCGCCCAGCGTTTCCCACTGGCGGGTATTCTTGTTCCAGAAACCGGTATCCTGCCGATCCGGCGTCTGGTAGGCGAGCAGGATCCTGCCGACCCGGAGGAAATTGACCTCACGGATCTCGCCATTGATTTCCAGGCTGTCGACGGTAAATTCCGTGTCCTTGCCAAACGAGGTTTCAACCTGGTAAGCATTCATGATCTGGCGGAATTTCTCGGATATCGTCAGTTCCGAGCTATCCATGTTGGTACGCAGCATGTCGATTCGATCCTGACGCTCCTCCAGGTTAAACGGCATGTCCAGATCGATAAACTGGTCCAGCGTTTCGATCATGCTGCCCATCAGCGGTATGATCCCCTGCTCGACCACGACGATGTTTTCCAGCTCGGTGGTAATCCGGTCGATTTCGGCCTGCTGACTCTTGACCAGGGTCCGCATATGCCCGTTGTAAATCTGGATACGATCCAGCTCCTGGATCGTCAACCTGTAGTCACCCCGGAGTCCGGTGGTCTGATCGTCCAGTTGCCCGATACGGGTCTGGGTCCGGACAGAGGACTTGTCCGACTGGCGCTGCACATCCAGGGCCCGGCTCAATGTGGCTTCCTGCGCACCCAGCGAACCTGCGACCAGCACAAGCATGGCGGGCAATACCCGGATTCCGCGGACCCGTTGGTGCGCGATCATAGCTTTCAACATGTGGTTACCTTCTGTTTTTCTGGCTTGAAAAGGCGATTTTGACTTCGCTCCGCAGCGGCTGAATCTATCAGAAACACCCCCGAAAAAAAAGCAGCGTCTTCCCTGATAATTGCTTACATGCTTCGCCGATACTGGCCACCGACCTGGTAAAGTGCGTGGCTGATCCGGCCCAGAGAACTGATTTTCACCGTTTCCATCAGGCTGGCAAACACGTTCCCGCCACTCGCCGCGGCGTCTTGCAACTGGTCGAGAGCCGCGTCAAGCAAGTGTGCATTCCGCTCGAGAAACTCGGCGGTATTTTTCACCTGCGCCTGTTTTTCTTCCTCGGTGGATCTAATCAGCTGATCCGTCGTTTGCTCCCGCGGCTCTTTGTCAGCCCCGAGAAAAGTATTCACACCGATCAACGGCAGACTGCCATCGTGCTTCATGGACTCATAGTACAAGCTTTCGTCCTGTATTTTCCCGCGCTGGTACATGCTTTCCATGGCGCCCAATACGCCGCCACGCTCCGAAATACGCTCGAATTCCTGGTAGACCGCCTCTTCCACGAGGTCGGTGAGCTCGTTGATCGCAAAAGAACCTTGCATCGGGTTCTCGTTCTTGTTCAAGCCCAGCTCCTTATTAATAATGAGCTGGATCGCCATCGCCCGGCGAACCGATTCCTCGGTCGGCGTCGTAATGGCTTCATCGTAGGCGTTGGTGTGCAGGCTGTTGCAATTGTCAAACAGCGCGTACAGGGCCTGCAGCGTCGTGCGGATATCGTTGAACTGGATTTCCTGCGCGTGCAGGCTGCGCCCCGAGGTCTGGATGTGATACTTGAGCATCTGGCTGCGCGGCCCGGCGCCATAAATACCACGCATCGCCCGCGCCCAGATGCGCCGGGCGACCCGGCCGATAACCGCGTATTCAGGATCCATGCCGTTGCTAAAAAAGAAACTCAGGTTCGGTGCGAACTCATCGATGTTCATGCCCCGGCTCAGGTAATACTCGACCAGGGTAAAACCGTTGGCCAGCGTAAACGCGAGCTGGCTGATCGGATTCGCACCCGCCTCGGCGATGTGATAACCGGAAATCGACACGCTATAGAAATTGCGCACGCGGTTGTCGATGAAATAGGCCTGCACATCGCCCATCATGCGCACCGCAAACTCGGTGGAAAAAATACAGGTATTCTGCGCCTGGTCCTCCTTGAGGATATCGGCCTGAACCGTGCCCCGCGCGTTTTGCAACGCCTCGGCCCTGAGCTTTTCATAAGTGCCCGCATCGACCAACTGATCGCCACTGACCCCCAGCAAGCCGAGACCGAAGCCATCGTGTCCGCGTGGCAGCTCACCGGCGTATACCGGCCTTTGCCGGTCCGCATAAAGCGCGTCTATTTTTTTCTGCGCCTCATCGAACAGACCATGCTCGCGCAAATAGCGTTCGACGTTCTGATCGATCGCGGTGTTCATGAACATCGCCAACAGCATCGGCGCAGGACCGTTGATCGTCATCGAGACCGATGTTGCGGGCGCCAGCAAGTCGATGCCGGAATACAGCTTTTTCATATCGTCCAGGGTGGCGATGGAAACGCCGGAGTTTCCTACCCGTCCATAGATATCGGGTCTTAAGTCCGGGTCTTCGCCATACAAGGTCGCCGAATCGAACGCCGTCGAAAGCCTTGTGGCCTCGTGTCCCAGGGCCAGGTAATGAAAGCGCCGGTTGGTTCTTTCGGGCGTTCCTTCGCCGGCAAACATCCGGGTCGGGTCTTCCTGGGTGCGCCGGTACGGGTAAACCCCGGCCGCATAGGGATAGAAACCCGGCAGGTTCTCCTCCATCAGGAAACGCAGGGTATCCCCCCAGCCACGGAAATCCGGCGCCGCGATTTTCGGGATCTGGATATGACTCAGGGATTTGCTGAAATTGCGCCCGCTGACTTCCTTGCCGCGCACCTGGTAACTGTAAGTTTCCTGCCGCAAGGCTTTTCGCCTGGCCGGCCATTCGCGCAAAAGCCTGAGGCCATCGGCGCCCACCTTGTCGAGCGCGGCGTTGTAGGCACGGCGCAATTCGCCAATCGAGCGCCGGTCTTTTTCCGCAAGCACGGACTCGCCAAAGGCATCGAGTTCCACCGGCAGGGCCTTGTCCTGCAAAACCTGCAGCGCGCGATAACAAGCCTGGGCCTGGTCCGCCGCGGCCGCGCGCCACGAGATTTCCTCGTGCGTCGCCCTGCCACCGGCGGCGATCTCGGCGAGATAACGCGAACGTTCCGGTGGCACGATCGCCTGCTTCCGCAGATCGCCGGTCGGACCCGGATCCTTGCACAGCCATTGCCCCTGCTTGCTGCTATCGAGCGCTGCCAGGCGCTTGCAAAGCGCCCCGAACAGGCGGTTGACGCCGGGATCGTTGAACTGGCTGGCGATCGTCGGGTAAACCGGGATATCCTCATCGGCCGTTTTGAACGCCAGCCGGTTTCGTTTCCATTGTTTGCGAATATCGCGCAACGCGTCTTCGGAGCCGCGCTTTTCAAACTTGTTGAGCACCACCAGGTCGGCGTAATCGAGCATGTCTATTTTTTCGAGTTGGCTGGCGGCGCCGTAATCGCTGGTCATGACATAGGTCGACAAATCGACCAGGTCGACGATCTCGGTATCGCTCTGCCCGATGCCGGCGGTCTCGACGACGATCAGGTCGAACCCGGCATAGCGCAATACCTGGATGCTGTCGGCCAGCACCAAGGAAGTCGCCAGGTGCTGCCGCCTGGTGGCAATCGAGCGCATGAAAACCTGGCCACCGCTCAGGCTGTTCATGCGTATGCGATCGCCGAGCAAGGCTCCGCCGGTGCGGCGCCGGGTCGGGTCGATGGCCAGGACCGCGATCCTGGCATCCGGGAAATGGCGCAGGAAACGGTTCAACAGCTCATCGGTCAGGCTGCTTTTGCCCGAACCGCCGGTGCCGGTAATGCCGACGACGGGCGCGTTGTTGGCTGATTCTTTCCAGGTGCGGCGCAAGGCATCCAGCCTTTGCGGATCGTCGACGGCTTTTTCCAGCAGCGAAATCGTCCGCGCCACCGCCTGGTGGTCGTCCGGCGACAGCGCACCGGGCTGGAAATCCTCGGCCTGCCATTTGCCGACGCGTCTGAACACATCGTCGATCATTCCATCCAGACCCATTTTCATGCCGTCCTGCGGGCTATAGACCTTTTCCACGCCATAGGCTTCCAGTTCACGGATTTCCCGGGGCGTGATGGTCCCGCCACCGCCGACGACAATACGCACATGCTCGGCATTTTTTTCGCGCAGCATGTCCACCATGTAACGGAAGTACTCCATGTGGCCGCCCTGGTACGAACTGATCGCCACGCCATCGACATCCTCCTGGATCGCCGCGTCGACGATATCGGCCACGCTGCGGTTGTGACCGAGGTGGATAACTTCCGCGCCATGCGACATCAGGAGCCGGCGAATAATATTGATCGCCGCGTCATGGCCATCGAACAAAGAGGCCGCGGTGACAAAACGCAACGGCGCCCGCCCGCGGGCTGGCGAGGTATCGTGAATCTGGTCGGCGACTGTACTCATTTAATGAAACCGGCCTTTATAAGGGTCAACAGTGCAGTATACCGGGAATCGGCAAAGCCAGGTTTACCGGGAAACCCGGGGATGGTGCGCCGCAGCAATCAAAATCTGTAATGCAGCGACGCGCGCGGATGACTATAATACCGCCCGCCTCCGGTCGTGCCGCACAGCAGACCCGGAGTGCAACGCGACAGCCGTTCCCATCGATGCCTGGGAACTCACAATAAATTGACTAACCGGGCGGGCTTTGGTGGCTCAGCAACGCCCTTGCCATCGACCCCGAATTGGTGTGTCAGGAGATGTAAATGGAATTGTTCAAGACCATGGATGAGAGAGAACACGAACAAGTCGTGTTTTTTCATTGCAAGCACAGTGGACTGAAGGCCATCGTCGCTATTCATGACACCACGCTGGGCCCGGCGCTCGGCGGACTTCGCATGTACAACTATAACAGCGAAGAGGAAGCGCTCAGGGATGTATTGCGTCTGTCCCGCGGCATGACTTACAAAGCGGCGGTAGCCGGTCTCAATCTTGGCGGCGGCAAGGCGGTGCTGATCGGCGACCCGCAGAAAGACAAGAGCGAGTCGTTGTTTCGCGCCCTGGGTCGTTTTATCGGCTCCCTCGGCGGGCGATATATCACGGCCGAAGATGTCGGCACCAGCGTCGAGGACATGGACTATATTTACGCCGAAACCGATCGCGTGGTCGGAGTGCATGAAGTCCATGGCGGCAGCGGCGACCCGTCACGGTTCACCGCATACGGCACTTTGCAAGGTATCCGCGCCTGCCTGATGAAAAAATACGGGCACGCCGATATCGCAAAAATGAGTTACGCGGTCCAGGGCGTGGGTCATGTCGGCAGGCACCTGGTGGACATGCTGCGCGAGGAAGGCGCCAAGGTTTTCGTCACCGATATCAACGACGCCGCGGTACAGGATGTCGTCAGCGAGCTGGGCGCCGAAGCGGTGCCGCTGGATGATATTTATGAAACCGATGCCGACGTTTTCGCACCCTGCGCGATGGGTGGCGCCATCAACGAAGAAACCATCCCGCGTCTCAAATGCAGCATCGTGGCCGGTAGCGCCAACAACCAGCTCGACACCGACGAGTGCGGCACGACCCTTGAGCAAAAAGGCATTCTTTATGCTCCGGATTACGCGATCAACGCCGGTGGCCTGATGAATGTTGCGATCGAATTACAAGGCTACGACCGCAAGCGAGCGATCATGATGGTAAAAACGATTTACCACATCATCGGCAATATTTTCCAGATTGCCGATCGCGATGGAATCCCAAGCTGGCAGGCCGCCGACCGCCTGGCGCAGGAACGGATCAACGCGATTGCCGCAACCAAGATTCCGTACACGAAACGATTCAAGGATCGCCTCGATGGTCGAAAACCGCACACGACCGCGATAACCTGATCCAAACCCGTGACCCGGAAAACGGTCGGCGATTAGCCGGCCGTATTGCGCTAAACAGGAGCATAATAAGCAAGTGAGCGCCTTTAATACCCATATCAACGAAGACCTGGATCTGTTGCGCGATACCGTGCGCAGATTCGCCGCCGACGAAATCGCGCCGCGTGCGGCCGAGATCGATCGCAGCAACGAGTTTCCAGCCGATCTTTGGCCAAAACTGGGCGAAATGGGGCTGCTCGGCATAACCGTAGCCGAGGAATTCGGCGGCTCGGGCATGAGTTACCTCGCGCATGTCGTGGCGATGGAAGAAATATCGCGCGCTTCGGCCTCCGTCGGCCTGTCCTACGCCGCTCACTCCAATCTTTGCGTCAACAACATCTATCTCAACGCCAGCGACGAGCAACGCGGTAAATTCCTGCCAAAACTCTGCAGCGGCGAGTGGGTCGGCGCGCTGGCCATGTCGGAAGCGGGCGCCGGTTCCGATGTGATCGGATCGATGAGCTGCAAGGCGCAGAAGACCGCCGGCGGCTGGCTGGCCAATGGCTCGAAAATGTGGATTACCAACGGCCCGGAAGCGCATATTGCGCTGGTCTATATGCGGACCGCGCCCGCCGAACTGGGATCGAAATCGGTCAGCGCGTTTATCGTCGAAGCGAGCACCGATGGATTCAGCAAGGCGCAGAAACTGGACAAGCTGGGGATGAGGGGATCCAACACCTGCGAGCTCGTGTTCGAGGACTGCCTGATCCCGGATGACAACCTGCTTGGCGAAGAAAATGCCGGCACCTATATCCTGATGCGCGGCCTGGATTCGGAACGCCTGGTCCTGTCGGGCGGTCCGCTCGGCATCATGCAAAACTGCATGGACGAAGTCATGCCCTATATCCATGAACGCAAACAGTTTGGCAAAGCGATCGGCACCTTCGGCATCATGCAGGGCAAGATCGCCGACATGTACACGGCGTTGCAGTCTGCGCGCGCTTTCACTTACCGCACGGCCGAACAATTCGACCGCGGGCAGCCAACCCGGCAAGACTCCGCAGCCTGCCTGCTCTACGCGTCCGGGGCCGCGGTCAATGTCGCGCTCGAGGCGATACAGACACTCGGTGGCAACGGTTATATCAATGAATACCCGACCGGCCGTCTGCTGCGCGATGCAAAACTGTACGAGATCGGCGCCGGCACGACCGAGATACGCCGCCTGTTGATCGGCCGCGAACTGTTCAAGGCGACCGGCCAATAAACACCAGAAGGCGCCGCTGAATGAGCGCTTCCGAAGGAGACCAGCAATGCCAGATCCAGTGGTAATCGTAGCGGCACGCCGCACACCCATCGGCAGTTTCCAGGGTGGGCTTGCGCCGTTGAGCGCCGTCGAACTCGGCGCCGCGGCCAATCGTGCGGCGCTGGCGGACAGCACGGTCGCGGCCGCGGAAATCAGCGAAGTCCTCACCGGTTGCGTGTTGCCGGCCGGTCTCGGCCAGGCGCCCGCGAGGCAGGCGGCGCTGGCCGCGGGACTGCCCGAATCGATCCCCTGCACGACCATCAACAAAGTCTGCGGCTCGGGGATGAAAGCCACGATACTTGCCCACGACATGATCCGGGCAGGCAGCGCCGATATCGTACTCGCCGGCGGCATGGAATCGATGAGCAACGCGCCGTATTTGCTGCCAAAAGCCAGGTCCGGTTACCGCATGGGTCATCAACAAACGCTGGATCACATGTTTTTCGATGGTCTGCAAAACCCGTATGACGGCAACATGATGGGTCACTTTGCGGAGATGTGCGTCGACAAATATGGCTTTACGCGGGAGGAGCAGGATGCGTACACGATCGAATCGGTGACCCGCGCGCTGGCCGCCGTGGAATCCGGGCGCTTTCGCGATGAAATCACGCCGCTGACGATCAAGACGCGCAAGGGCGAGACCATCGTCGAAAATGATGAAGAACCCTTTAACTGTGACCGCGAAAAAATTCCCACGATGCGACCGGCATTCAAACGCGATGGCGGCACCGTCACCGCGGCCAGCTCATCGTCGATTTCCGACGGCGCGGCTGCACTGGTGCTGATGGCCGCGTCCGAGGCCAAAAGACGCGGGCTGGAACCGCTGGCGAGCATCGTCGGTCACGGCGGCTTTGCCCATGCGCCCGAATGGTTTACCACCGCACCGGTTAGCGCGATCGCGGGTCTGCACGATAAGATCGGCTGGCGGATCGAGGACGTGGATCTGTTCGAAATCAACGAAGCGTTCGCCTGTGTCGCGATGGCGGCGATCAAGGAGCTGGGCATCCCGCACGCAAAACTTAACGTCAACGGCGGCGCCTGCGCGCTGGGCCACCCGATCGGCGCGACCGGCGCCAGGATCATCGTCACGCTGATCCATGCCTTGCGCGATCGCGGCCTCAAACGCGGTATTGCGGCCTTGTGTATCGGCGGCGGCGAAGCCACGGCTATCGCGGTCGAACTGCCCTGATACCGGCGGCGTCGCTGATCCATGCCCGTCATCAAAAGCAAGATCGATACCAGCAGCCAGGTTTTCAAAGCCAACCGGGATGCGATGCTGGCGCAGGTCGGCGATCTGCAGGCCACCTGCGAAAAAATTGCGCTGGGCGGTAGCGAAAGAGCCAGGGAAAAACACCTCGAGCGCGGCAAACTCCTGCCCCGCCAGCGGATCGAGGCCCTGCTCGATGAAGGCTCGGCCTTCCTCGAACTGTCACAGTTGGCTGCCTATGGGCAGTACGACGACCAGGCTCCGTGCGCGGGGCTGATCACCGGTATCGGCCGGGTCAATGGCCATGAAGTGGTGGTGGTTGCCAACGACGCGACCGTCAAGGGCGGCACCTATTACCCGATTACCGTAAAAAAACACCTGCGCGCGCAGGAAATCGCGCTGGAAAACGGGCTGCCTTGCATTTACCTGGTGGACTCCGGTGGCGCCTTTTTACCCAGGCAGGATGAAGTTTTTCCCGATCGCGATCATTTTGGCCGGATTTTTTATAACCAGGCGCAATTATCGGCCCGCGGAATACCGCAGATCGCCGTCGTGCTCGGATCGTGTACCGCCGGTGGCGCCTATGTGCCGGCCATGTGCGACGAAGCCATCATCGTGCGCAACCAGGGCACGATTTTTCTGGCCGGGCCGCCGCTGGTCAAGGCGGCAACCGGCGAAATCGTCGATGCCGAAGAACTCGGCGGTGGCGATGTGCATACGCGGATTTCGGGAGTGACCGATTATCTTGCGGATGACGACGGCCACGCCTTGTCGATGGCCAGGGATATCGTCGGTAGTTTGAACCGGATCAAATGCCATGGCCTGCAGACCCGTGAGGTCGCCGATCCGCGTTACGACGCGGAGGAAATCTACGGCATTATCCCGACCGATACGCGTTACCCCTACGACATCCGGGAAGTCATCGC
>JAZFYI010000062.1:0-2150 GCA_036443455.1 Gammaproteobacteria bacterium | reverse complement strand
GTCAGATTCCAATCGTGGCCGTCAGCCAGCGCCTCGCGAATCTGCCCACCCAGCCAGGACAGGTTGATCACCACATCGTTGATCCCCGCTTTGGCGAGCGCCTCGAGGTGGTAATGAATCAATGGACGACCGGCGACTTCGAGCAGCGGTTTTGGCGTGCGATCGGTCAGCGGGCGCATCCGCTCGCCGCGACCCGCGGCCAGGATCATCGCTTTCATGACGCAGCCGTCTCCAGCGCCGGCAGAATACGCTCGCGAATCAGCGATTGCAGGAAGACCAGCTGCGGGCCGCCGGACTCTACTTCGATGATGTGATTCAGCGTACGCGGTATGTCGCCCAGGTAGGACGACTTGCCATCGCGATGCCAGAGCCTGGCAAAAATACCGCTGGCCTTAAGATGGCGTTGCACACCCATCAGGTCGAAGCAATGCAGAAATTCGGCGGGCCGCGGCAGTGGTATGCCTTGCTCGCTCGCCAAGCGCCGATATTCGTCGATCCAGCCCAACACCCGCGCGCGGGGCCAGCTCAGATAGCAGTCTTTGAGTAGCGAGACCAGGTCATAAGTGAGCGGACCGCGAACGGCGTCCTGAAAATCCAGCACGCCCGGCGGCTGTACGCACCACATCAGGTTTCGCGAGTGGTAGTCCCGGTGGACGAAAACCGTCTGCTCGCAAAGCGCGGAGGCACAAAGGTATTCGAAACATTGCTGCAGTTTTTCCGCTTCCTGCGATGACATACTGATATCCAAATGGGCCGCGAGCAGCCAGTCTTTGAACAGCGCCATTTCCTGCATCAGCAAGGCTCGGTCAAAAGGCGGCAAACGATCGAGACCCGAGCGGCAACCAGACTGCATGGAGACCAGCGCGCCAATCGCCGACTGATAAAGCGTGTCGGGATCGATTTCACTATTCAGCCGCTGCAGATAGGTTTCCGAACCGAGATCACCGAGCAACAGAAAACCCTGATCCAGGTCGGTGCAGAAAATGCGGGGCACATTGACGCCCGCAGCGGCCAGCATTTGCGCCACCCGCACAAACGGCCGGCAATCTTCCTGTGCAGGTGGTGCATCCATGACGATATAGCTGTTCTGTCCGGACCATACCCTGAAATAACGCCTGAAACTGGCGTCCCCGGATGCCGGCTCGATGGTCCGCGCATCGATACCCGCAATTGCGGTTTGCCGGCCCAGCCACAGTCTCAATAGTTCCAGTCTTTCGGGCACAAAATCTCCTGGCTGCGGTCCACTCAATTGAGCCGGCATTGTAATTGAAGGCCATAGCTATCTGTGCCATTGTAACGGCCGCCCAAGCGCGGAGCATTGAGATTCTGAATATCGGCTTCAAGCACCTGGCCTGGTTGGGGATGTTGCTGGCCACTGCTGCCACCGCCGACGAGAGCCTGTGTATTATTCCCCCGCTGGATTCCCCGCCGGAATCGCAGGCGCCTGTCTTTAGCCAGGAAACGGATGGTCAGGTCAAATTTCGTGCCCGCGAAGGCCGGGTCAACCGTGACGGCAAGATCACCGTTACCGGCGATGTCGAAGTCAGGATGGGCGAGCGCTATGTCCGCACCAACCAGGCGGAGTACGACCCGGAAACAGAATCTTTCAGCATCAGCGGCGACTTCCAGTACAGGGAACCGGGCGTCAGCATCTCAGGTACCGAAGGACGCATCAGCGGCGCCGGCAAGAACATCGTCTTTGCAGGCTCCAAATTCGTGCTCACCGAGCAACCGGCCCGCGGTTCAGCCGACGAGATAATCATAAGCGAAGGCCAATTGCATTTGGAGGACATCGTCTATACGACCTGCCCGGAAGGCAACAACGACTGGACACTGCGGGCTAAATCATTGGAAATCGACCAGGAAGAGGGCTGGGGCAAAGCACGCAACGTGCAGATTCGATTCGGCAAGATCCCGGTATTTTATTTCCCGTACCTGTCTTTTCCGGTCACCGACAAACGCAGATCCGGATTGCTGCTGCCGACCATTGGCAGTACCGAACGCAGCGGCACGGAATTTGGCCTGCCCTATTACTGGAACATCGCGCCAAATTATGACGTCACTTATACGCCGCTGTTCATGAGTTCCCGTGGCTGGCAGCACAACGCCGATTTTCGTTATCTGAGCCCCAGGAGCCATGGGACGATCGA
>JAZFYI010000061.1:0-2684 GCA_036443455.1 Gammaproteobacteria bacterium | reverse complement strand
TCGGCCGTCCCGCTTGCTTTCTTGGAGCGGCCTTTTCTTCTTTTCTTCCTTGGGCAGGTATTCCGTGAGTTCATCGCGGCGCGCATCGAAGCGGGCGCGCTGGAATTCATTGAGGCCGGGCACCTCGAGCGCCAGCTTCAGTTGCTGGATCGCCTGCGGCAGCAAGCCGTTCAATACGTAATATTCCGACATGTAGTAGTGCGCTTCGGCCACATCGCCGGCCTCATTGGCGGCTCTCGCGATCAGCCTGGCCTGGTCCGGGGTTGGCGTAATGTTGTTGAGCAGATCGAGCAGGAGTTCATGCGCCTTGTCCGCCTGATCCGCCCTCATCAGGACCTGGCTGTAACGAATGGTCAGCGGCACATTGCGCGGGAACAAAGCGACGGCCCGCCGGAAAACTGCCAGCGCCTGTTCGGGTTTGCCGTCGGCCATCAGCGCCATGCCATAGGCCGAGTGCAAATCGATGATGTTTTCATTTTCGACTTGCAGTTCGCGGAAAATATCGGCTGCCTGGCGCGCCTTGCCGGCCCTCAACAGGGCGAATGCGGAGCCGTAGACCCAGGCCGGATCGGGCGGCACGCTTTGCAGGTAGGCGGTATTGCGGTAATAAGCGACGGCTTCGCTGGCTGAGCGGAAGGAACGAACTCTTATCCGTTCCTGGGTCAGGCGATAGCCGACAGAGTCATCGCGTTCGACCGACTCGTAGCGCGCGGCACGGTTGGATGACTCGGCAACCCTGGCCGAACTGCTGGGATGGGTACGCAGAAACTCCGGGACCGAACCAGGCGCCCGGGAATTGGTCTTGCCGAGTTTGGCGAAGAAAGACGGCATGCCATAAGGATCGAAACCACTCGCAGCCAGGGTTCCGATGCCGATCCGATCCGCCTCGTATTCGTTGGCGCGGGTGTAATTGATCTGAGCCTGAATGGCCATCCCCTGTGCAGCCATAATGCCGCCTTGTATGGTGGAACCACTCGCGTTGGTGGCGGAGCCGATAATGATGGTTGCGAGTATTGCCGCCGTCGCCGCCAGGCTGGATCCTCTGCTATCGAAAATGCGTCGTTCGATATGGTTCTGCGTCACATGGGCGATCTCATGCGCCAGCACACCGGCGAGCTCGCTTTCATTTTCCGAGGCGAGTATCAGACCGGAATTGATGCCGATATATCCACCCGGCAGGGCGAAGGCATTGATTTTCGAATCGTTGACCACGAAAAATTCAAAATCTTCTCCACCGGGATTCGCGTTTGCCACCAGGGACTGGCCCAGGTTCTGAATGTATTCCTCGACTTCCGGATCGCTGAGCAACTGACCGCTATCGCGCAGTTGCTTGCGGACCATATAGCCGATTTGTTCTTCTTCAATCGATGAAAATACCGAGTCCGATGGACTGCCGATATCGGGCAGGTCGGACGGCTCGGTGGCCGCCTGGGCCAGCACAGTCAAAAACAGGGACAAGCAAAAAATCAACGGGCGCAAATCTGGTCTCCGCCGGGGTACACCGGTTCAGAAGCATGACAGATGTCTAGACAGTAACCAAGCTTCAGGGTTCCTTGGCCTTGGTCCTGCCAGTATGGGAAAAAATAAAAAAAACAATCGCTTAAGACAACAACCTGAGAAACAACATCTTTACAGGGTGTCGGATGCGTAATCGGCCAGCCGGGAGCGCTCACCGCGCATCAAGGTCACGTGCCCGGAATGCCCCCAATCGCGAAAACGGGTGACGACATAAGTCAGCCCGGATGTGGTTTCGGTCAGGTAGGGCGTATCGATCTGGCTCAGGTTGCCCAGGCAGACCAGTTTGGTCCCGGGACCGGCGCGGGTGATCAGCGCTTTCATCTGCTTGGAGGTCAGGTTCTGGGCTTCGTCGATGATGATAAACCGGTTCAGGAAAGTGCGGCCGCGCATAAAGTTCATCGAGCGAATCTTGATGCGGTTGCGAATCAGGTCCTGGGTAGCGGCCCGTCCCCAGTCGCCCCCTTCGCCGCTGCCGGTCAACACTTCCAGGTTGTCCATCAACGCGCCCATCCACGGCTCCATTTTTTCTTCCTCGGTGCCCGGCAGGAAACCGATATCCTCACCCAGCGGGACCGTGACCCGCGTCATGATGATCTCGCGGAACAGGTTTTGCTCCAGGGTTTGGGCCAGACCGGCGGCCAGGGTCAGCAAGGTTTTGCCGGTACCGGCTGCGCCGAGTATCGTGACGAAATCCACCTTCGGGTTCATCAGCAGGTTCAGCGCGTAATTCTGCTCGCGGTTACGCGCCGTGATTCCCCAGATATTGTTGTGCTCGGTGCGGTAATCGGTCACCGTTTCGATAATCGCATCGCCGTTTTCAAGACGGCAAATGTGCGCGTCAAAAGCGCTTTCGTCTTCGGCATAGACAAACTGATTGGGGTACCAGTTGCCGACCTGCGGTCCCGAGACGCGATAAAAAGTGTGTCCATCCTCCTTCCAGGAGTCCATTTCCTTGCCGTGCTCGTTCCAGAAATCCTCCACCAGCGCTTCCACGCCGGTAAACAGCACATCGACGTCATCGAGGACCTTGTCGTTGAAGTAGTCTTCCGCGTGGACACCGAGGATTGCCGCCTTGATGCGCAGGTTGATGTCCTTTGACACCAGCGTGACATGGCAATCGGATTGCTCGATCTGCAGGGACAAGGTGTTGGCGAGGATGTTGTTGT
>JAZFYI010000060.1:0-2620 GCA_036443455.1 Gammaproteobacteria bacterium | reverse complement strand
CAGCTAACGACTGACCCCATAGCAGTGCAAACAGGCAAACAACTATTTTCTTTGACGGAAAAACCGGCACCGGAAGGACTCTCTAGCGTTTCGCTGATTTTCTCAATCTTGCCAGCGACTTGAGCTGCGCCTGGACCTGGGCGAGTTCGGCCCTGGCATGGGCGATATCGAATTCGCCTTCCTGGTTGACCAGCGCTTCCTCCGCTTTTTGCTTGGCTTCGAGCGCCGCCGCCTCATCGATATCCTTGGCACGCAGGGCAGTATCGGCGAGTATCGTCACCAGGTGCGGCTGCACTTCGATGCTGCCACCCGAGACATAGAAAAAGTGCTCCTCGCCATCGGGCGTCTGTATGCGAACCTCGCCTGGCTTCAGACCGGTCAGCAAGGGCGCGTGACGTGGCGCGATGCCGATCTCGCCCATCTGGGCCGGCGCGAAAACCATCGTGGCATAGCCGGAGAAAATTTCTCCTTCCGCGCTGACGATGTTGACTTCGATTTTGTTCATGGCCTGACCGTGGTCTGCATCACTGCAGTTTCTTGGCGTTCTCCATTGCTTCGTCGATGTTGCCGGCCATGTAGAAAGCCTGCTCTGGGATGTTGTCGTAATCGCCGTTGATAATACCCTTGAAACCGCGAACGGTTTCAGCTAGCGGCACATATTTACCCTCGGCACCGGTAAAGGTCTCGGCGACGAAGAACGGCTGCGACAGGAAGCGCTGGATCTTGCGGGCCCTGGTGACGCTGAGCTTGTCCTCTTCGGACAACTCGTCCATGCCCAGGATTGCGATGATGTCCTGCAGCTCCTTGTAGCGTTGCAGGGTGCGCTGCACCTCACGCGCAGTATCATAATGTTCCTGGCCCACGACATTGGGATCGAGCAGGCGCGAGGTCGAGTCCAGCGGATCCACGGCCGGGTAAATCCCCAGCTCGGCAATCTGCCGGGAAAGCACCAGGGTCGCATCAAGGTGAGCAAAGGTCGTCGCCGGCGACGGGTCGGTCAGGTCATCGGCTGGCACGTAAATCGCCTGGAAGGAAGTAATCGAACCGTCCTTTGTCGAAGTAATTCGCTCCTGCAACACGCCCATTTCCTCGGCCAGCGTCGGCTGGTAACCCACGGCTGACGGCATCCGGCCGAGCAATGCGGATACCTCGGTCCCGGCCAGCGTGTAGCGATAAATGTTGTCGATGAACATCAGCACATCGCGGCCTTCGTCGCGGAAATTTTCGGCGATGGTCAGGCCGGACAGGGCAACCCGCAGACGGTTGCCCGGCGGCTCGTTCATTTGGCCATAGACCAGCGATACCTTGCTCAGGACATCGGCGTCCTTCATCTCGTAATAGAAGTCGTTCCCTTCGCGGGTCCGCTCACCAACGCCGGCGAACACTGAATAACCGCTGTGCTCGTGGGCGATGTTACGAATCAGTTCCATCAAGGTCACGGTCTTGCCAACGCCGGCGCCGCCGAACAAACCGATTTTACCGCCCTTCGCAATCGGCATGATCAAGTCGATGACCTTGATACCGGTTTCGAGGATTTCCACCGATATTGCCTGCTCCTCATAACTCGGCGGATCGCGGTGAATCGGCAGACGCACATCGGTGCCGATCGGCCCGGCCTCGTCTATGGGATTGCCAAGCACATCCATGACCCGGCCCAGCGTCGCTTCACCGACCGGAACCGTAATCGGACCGCCGGTGTTGCTCACGTCCATCCCGCGCTTGAGGCCTTCACTGGAACCCATGGCGATCGCTCGTACGACGCCATCGCCAAGTTGCTGCTGCACTTCCAGCGTCAGACCCGTCTCCGCCAGGTGAAGCGCGTCATAGACTTTCGGAATCGCCTCCCGCGAAAATTCAACATCGACCACCGCGCCAATGATTTGCACCGTCTTGCCAATACTCATGCTCTGTTCCTCAACTTTTTACTCTTCAGGTGAGCGACTAGACCGCCGCCGCGCCACCAACGATTTCTGAAATTTCCTGGGTGATCGAGGCCTGCCGCGCCTTGTTATAAATCAATTGCAGGTTATCGATAATATCGCCTGCGTTATCGGTCGCCGCCTTCATCGCCACCATCCTGGCGGCCTGCTCACAGGCCAGGTTATCCAGCGCGCCTCGATAAACCTGCGATTCAATGTAACGCATCAGGACGCCTTCGAGCAGATCGCGCGCATCGGGCTCATAAATATAGTCCCAGTGAGCCTGCAATTCCTTTGCATCGATCGGCTCCACCGGCAACAGCGTCGCCACCGCCGGGCGCTGACTCATCGTGTTGATAAACTCATTATGCACCAGGAACAACCGGTCTATGGTTCCCTCGGTGTAACTGTCGAGCATGACCTTGATCGAACCGATCAGATCGGCGACGTGCGGCGTATCGCCCAGGTGCGTAACCTGCGAAACCGTCCTGGCGCCAAAACGCCGGAAAAACGCCACGCCCTTGGCGCCAATAAAGCTCAGCTCCAGCTCCACACCTTTGTCCTGCCACTCACCCATGTGATTGATCGCCGCCTTGAACATATTGTTGTTCAGCCCGCCGCAAAGCCCGCGATCGGTCGAAATAATGATATAGCCGACCCGCTTTACTTCGCGGGTCACCAGGTAGGGATGCTTGTAATCG
>JAZFYI010000059.1:0-10629 GCA_036443455.1 Gammaproteobacteria bacterium | reverse complement strand
GATCTTGAATTCGTCAGCGACCCGCAAGTCTCGCCCGATGGCGACCAGGTCATTTTCGTACGCAATTTCATGGACATCATGAATGACCGGGCGAGGTCGAACCTGTGGATCATCGACTATGACGGTGGCGAGCTGCGGCCACTGACTGCCGGGCTGGTCAGCCACGCTTCGCCGCGTTGGTCGCCCGATGGCAAGCGGCTGGCCTACCTGGCCCGGATCGACGGCCACATGGAAATCATGCTGCGCTGGCTGGATAGCGGCCAGACCGCCCGGGTTACCCGGTTGACCCACAGCGCGGGCAATCTTTCGTGGTCGCCCGATGGCAGGCGGCTGGCTTTCACCATGCATGTCCCGAAGAAAGCCAACGGGGGCGCGAAAATGCCCGCCAAGCCGAAGGGCGCGAAATGGGCGGAACCGGTCCGGGTGATCGATAGCCTGACTTATCGCTTCGATGGCCGGGGCTTTCTCGAGCAAGGGTACACGCAGGTATTTGTCGTCCCCGCCGAAGGCGGCACGCCGCGACAAATTACCAGCGGCGACTTTAATCACGACACATCCATACACTGGACACCCGATGGCGAGCACATCCTGATCTCCGCCAATCGGCACGACGATTGGGAATACGACGCGTTCAATACCGAGATCTACAAGATCGGCGTCGACGATGGCGAGATCCGGGCGCTGACCGATCGTAAAGGCCCCGATGGCAACCTGGCGATCTCGCGTAACGGTCGGCTGATCGCCTATACCGGCTTCGATGACCACCTGCAAGGCTATGACAACGCCCGTCTGTATGTCATGAATGCCGATGGCACGGGCTCGAGGGCGCTTAGCGAGGACTTCGACCGCAACCTGCAAAACCCGCGCTTCAGCCGCGATGGCAAAGGCATCTATTTTCAGTACGACGACCAGGGCAACACCCGTATCGGGTATTTGTCATTGTCCGGCAAGCTGCGCCAGGTAGCCGATTCACTCGGCGGCACGACGCTTGGCCGACCATACGGCGCATCGAGTTTCAGCATCGCCGGTCAGGACCGGATCGCATTCACCCAGGTCAGCCCATATCACCCGGCCGAACTCGCGGTTATCGATGGTCGCGGTCGCAAGGCCCGCACACTGACGGCGGTCAATGAGGATTTGTTAGCTCACCGGGAGTTGGGCCAGGTCGAGGAGATCTGGTTCGAGAGCAGCTTCGACAAGCGACCGGTGCATGGCTGGATCGTCAAGCCCCCGGGCTTTGACCCGGCAAAAAAATACCCGTTGATCCTGGAAATTCACGGCGGGCCGTTTGCCAACTATGGCCCGCGGTTTGCGGCCGAAATCCAGCTTTATGCCAGCGCGGGCTATGTGGTGCTCTATACCAACCCTCGCGGCAGCACTTCCTACGGCCAGGAGTTCGGCAACCTGATTCATCATGCTTACCCGGGCAAGGATTACGATGACCTGATGTCGGGTGTGGACGCAGTGCTGGCCAAAGGCTATGTCGATCCGGATCAGCTTTATGTCACCGGCGGCAGCGGTGGCGGCGTGCTGACCGCGTGGATCGTCGGCAAGACGGATCGCTTCCGGGCGGCGGTAGCCGCCAAACCGGTGATCAACTGGTACAGCTTTGCGCTGACCGCGGATATTTACAGTTTCGTTTACCGCTACTGGTTCCCGGGACCGCCGTGGGAACACCAGGACGAGTACATGCGGCGCTCGCCGTTGTCGCTGGTCGGCAATGTGAGCACACCGACCATGCTATTGACCGGTGAGCAGGACCTGCGCACGCCGATCTCTGAAAGCGAGCAGTTTTACCAGGCGCTGAAACTGAGAAAAATCGATACTGCGCTGGTCCGGGTCCCGGGGGCCTCGCACGGTATCGCGACCCGGCCCAGCCAGCTGATCGCCAAGGCGGCGAATATTCTCGACTGGTTTGCGCGCCACAGCGGCAAGCCGGAGAACGACGAATGACGGTGGTTAACAGGCTGTTAATCGCGCCAGGCGGCCCGATAGTTTAGCCCCATGCGAATGATCTGCCCGAGCAATTCGGGATAGGAATAGCCGGCCGCCTCCGCGCTTTCGGCGAAGTCATCGCCATAGGACAACTCGGGGTTGGCATTCGCTTCCAGCACGACAATTTTTTCATCCTTGGTCAGTCGAAAATCGATGCGCGCGTAACCGCTGAGTTGCAGCGCCTTGTAGACGCGCCGGCCGATTTTTTGAATGCGTTTTTCCAGTTCCGGCGGCAAGTCGGTTGCCCGCTTGCTGCTGATGCCGTATTTCTTCCGATACGCAAGATCCCACTTGACCTTGCGCGTCGCCACCCGTGCGCTATCGGCAGGCAGGCTGCCGAAATCCATTTCCCACACCGCTAGAGTCTTGAGGCGGTGATTACCCATGACGCCGACGTACAGTTCGCGCCCGTCTATGTATTCCTCGACCAGGGCGTCGGTCCCGGTTTGCTCATGGATAAACGCGACCCGTTCACGCACCTTCTCTTCGTCCATGACCCGCGAGGCCTGGGCGATCCCCAGCGACGCATCCTCGGTCGCGGACTTGACCATCAACGGGTAACGCAGTTTTCCCAGTCCTGCGATTCGCCGCCCCGCCTTGGCAATCGTGAAACGCGCCGTCGGTATGCGATGAAAAATCATGATTTTCTTGCTCAGCGCCTTGTCGCGCGACAGGAACAAGCCACTGGGATTGCAACCGGTGTAGCGCTGTTTCATTAACTCCAGGTAGGCGACGACATGATGATCGTATGCGGTTACATCGTGAAATTCCTCGAGCAGGTTGAAAGTAATGTGCGGCTTCCATCCCACCAGGGTCTTGCGCAGCACGCCCAGGTCATAACGCAGGCCGAGTACCCTGACATCGTGTCCGGCCTCACGCAGCGTGACGCAAACGTCGTACTCGGTCTGGCAATCCAGCATCGCCGATTCGTCCAGATCCGCGGCATGGTCAGGCGGGATCAGGTCCTCGTGCGCCAACACCAGGATGCGCAACTTCTTCATACGGCGATCCTGTACCTGCCGCTGTGCAGGTAGTTGATGATGTGGGTCGATAACATGGCAACCGCCTGTTGCATGGCGACTTCTTCCTGCTGCCCGACCCGCAGGCCCAATTCAAGGCAGCGTTGTTGCATATCGCGCAGCACCTGGTGTACGCCATAGGAATTCTGCCCGGTCCAGAATGCCACGACCTCGCACAACTGGCGGCGATGACGGCGCAAAAAAGTTGCGGCCGTCATGGCATTTTTTTTTGCCCGGTGATTGTCCACGAACAAGCGCCGTAATTCCTGGTCGTGCAGTTCGGCATGGTCGATCGCGTACAGCGCGCGCTTCTCCGCGTAGTGATCGCGCAACGTCACCCTGAGGTTTCTGATCGAAGCGACATGCCGGCGGCTACAGACTTTAGCCTTTCGCCCGGCGATATCGCCCATCAACTCATCGATATATTCGAGCTTGCCCAGCGCCGGCCAGGACCGGTAATCGTGACGCCAGCGCGAGCGCGGTTTGAGCCACACGGCGAAGGTCTCGGCAAAATCCTCGGCCGGGTGCGCCTGCGCGTACCACAACGCCAGGTGTTGCACATAGCGCTTGCTGGTTGGCTTTGGCCGGTAAGATTTCGGGTAAGGCTTGCGGGGGTTGCCAAAAACCCGGCGCCAGCGAACGCGTCGGCTCAACCCGAATGCCGTATCCAGGGCGTGGCCCGTTTCATGCCTCAGCAATTTGAGACACCAGCTCTCGCTGCCGCCCTCGACTTCCATCATCATTCTTCGTTCCAGCTTCATCAGCCGCGGATGCGCGAGATAAAAAGCGATCGCGATACCAGGCACGCAATCGGGCGAAAACCACTCCTCGCTAAACCAGCAGTGCGGCCGGAATTCGATCCCCCGATCGGCGAGTTCCTCGTAAAGACGCTCGACCCGCTCCTCGAGCACCGTGCCTGCTACCGATAAGCCCAGATCACAAAACCGCAGGTCGAGCAGTTCACGGTCCGGCAATGCGGCCCAGTATGGTTGTTTTCTACGCGCCATTTTTTTCTGCTATTACCGCGCTATCAATCACTAAAACTGGCTGGCGACTATCCTGGCCAGCGTGTTTTGCCAGTTTTCCGGCAGGGGGCTGGTCAGTTCCTCCGCTGCCGCAAAATCCTTGTCAAATACTTTTTCGATGGCCAGCCTGGCAAACTCCGGGTCCGAACTGGCGATGTTCATCTCGCGCTGAACCCGGAAACTCATTTTATCCATGTTGGCCGAACCGAAGCACAACCAGCCGTCATAGATGGCCGCCTTGACATGCGACATGCCAGGGTAAACATAGACGCGCGCGCCATATTTCAGCAAGGTGTTGGCAGACACGACGTTGGCCAGATTCATGATCGCGTGATTGCCTTCCATCGGTATGATGACCCTGACATCGACACCGCGCATACGCGCCTTGACCAGCTCGTAGAGTATGGACGAGCTGGAGAAATAGGCGTTCTCGATATAGATATATTTCTGCGCCCTGCGTATCGCCTTGCGCTGGGCATGGTAGATCTCCGATCTCGCCGGCTTGGTGCGCAGCATGCGCATCTCAAATTCCTCGGGCTCCGGCAATTGAGGTTTTTTCCCCATCCAATGCGCGGCCAGCGCGACATCTCCCAGTATCGACGAGTGCTCCCATTTCCCATCGAAATCGTACTCGATCAGGTCGACCACGGGGCCGGTCAGCTTTAGCATCAGGTCATGCCACTCCCAGCGGTATTCCCGGCCGATGTTCATGCCGCCGATGAACGCGATCTTGCCATCGATAATCGAAGTCTTGACGTGGTCACCCGCCATCCACGGATTGGTCAACACCCGGGTTTCAATCGTGGACCCATCTCTAAGATAGCGCGTGATTTCGGACGGCGCCCGGTACCCGGGTCGCGTGGTTGGGGCCTCTGCTTTTTGCGCCATCTGGTTGCCGATGCCATCCACGGTAATTTTGACCTCGACATCCGCCGATCGTTTTTTGAGCAAATCGGCGATCTCAAGAGCGAAATCGTCGCGGTCGAAAATATAGGTTCGAATCTTGACCGAGGT
The DNA here is from genome assembly GCA_036443455.1 of Gammaproteobacteria bacterium. GTDB lineage: Bacteria > Pseudomonadota > Gammaproteobacteria > Steroidobacterales > MnTg04 > MnTg04. Next base: position 5,576 of record JAZFYI010000059.1, on the reverse strand, counting down.
CTCGGCCTTGTTGATCGCATCGATAAAGTAAGGAAAGAACTCGTCACCATCGACCAGGAACTCCGCCGTGCCGCTGACCCGTTTCGCGCCAAACATCTTGTCGAGAGTGGCTTCCCACTCGACCAGGTCCATACCCGGACCATCGTTCAGCGGCGGTATCGGTTTGTTCTTCAGGGAACGATAGGAAAAAGTGTTGATGAATAACTGCTCTGTGATATCCCATGCGGTGTCCAGTGCAAAGAAAAACAAGCGTGACACAAAACTGACCGGCCGGTTGAGGGGTTCGAGGCCATAACTGCGCACAATCTGCCAGCCGGTCTTGCCGGCGCTGGTCACCAGGCTGGTCGGCGTACTGCCAAAGGTGAATGGCTCAAGCGACAGGAATCCGATCTGGCCTCGTGAGCGGTCGACGATAAATAGCGGCCTCGCGTGTGGCCCGAGCTCGCCGGTTTTGAACAGCACCTGCCTGCTGTGTACTCCGGTCTCGTCGAGATAGGCGCCGATAGTGTCCAGCAAGAGGTCCGCCTGCTTCTCCAGCCGCAGCACATCGGTCAGCGGAATCCCGGTCGGCCATTTCGAACGGTTGGTCTCGGTCACGATGCTGCCATCCGGGTTCCGGTATGCGTATACCGCGATATCGCGGGAATTGATAACGACACCCTGGAATGGCTGCCTGGGTGTAAACGATTCAACGATTCGCCGGGAAATCTCCTGCCACTGAACCTCATCCAACACCGGGATGCGGGTGTCGCCGTTATTTTTTTGGTCAACCCTCTCGCGACTGATTTCCTCGATAAAAAACACCGGCAGCCAGTCTGTGTGAATATTGATATCGAACTGTGTGGATCGGGTGGCCTGGCCGCGAAAAGGCTTGCCATCGATTGTCAGATCGAGCAACAAACTGTCACCACGCACCGCCGCACCGGCGACTTCCAGGTGCTCCCCGACACGAACCGGGTCGAGGTCTGCTTCCGGATCGAGGCGCGCTTCCTCGGGCACCGTGCCATGATAATCGGGTCGTGCCGCACAGGCAGACAGCAAACAAACAAGCGCAAGCAAGCCGATGATTCTTGATGCCGGATATTGTAGTGTCATCGATCCCCCCAGGCGTCTGCGCAATCAACGTGGCGATTCATGAATAAGCCCAACTTAGGTCTTCGCCAGGCGCATCGCCGCATCGGCCAGGATCTCTATCGTCAGGTCGACTGTATCGCGGTGAGTGCGAAAATTCAGTATCGCCGCGCGCAGGACGAACCGCCCATTAATGCGGGTCGATGAGATAAAAACCCGGCCGTCTTTTTGTAATTCGTCGACCAGTTGTTTGTTGAACCGGTCGGCGTCACCGCTTTTCGGAACATAGCTATAGGTCGCCACGCTCAACTGCGGCTCCGGTCCGGCTGCAAAACCGGCCACTTTCTGGATTTCCCGGTGGAAATATTTGGCCAGCAGCAGTTTTTCATCCAGCGCGGCGCGAAACGGCGCCAGGCCGTGGATCATCAGCGGCAGCCACAGGCGCAGACCCCGAAACGGCCGGCTCAGCTCGGGCGACAGGTCGGCTGGCGACATCATCGCGACATCCTGGACGGCATCCTGCATGTAATGGGCCTGGTAATTGAATGCCCTGTGCATGGCGGCCTGATCACGCACCAGCACCGCGCCGCTGCCGTAGGGAAGAAACAGTCCTTTGTGCGGATCCATGACCACCGAATCCGCGCGCGACATGCCGCCGAGCAACGCCTTTGCCGCGTCGCAAAGTACGAAGAATCCCCCATAGGCCGCATCGATATGCAACCACAGGTGGTGCTGCCGGCAAATATCGGCCAGGGCATCGAGTGGATCCACGGCGCCGACATCGGTGGTGCCGGCCGAGGCGACGACCAGCCACGGAATCAATGCGCTTGCCCGGTCGGTCTCTATTGCCGTGGCCAGTGCGTCCGGCCTGATCCGGTAGCCCTCATCCAGATCCAGGACACGCAGCACGCATTCACCGAGTCCGGCTACGCGCAGCGCTTTCTCCACCGAATGATGTGCCTGCTCGCTGAGATAAACCACGGTCCGAGGAACATCGACGGCCCTGACCTCGTGCGCCTCCCGGGCAGCGACAATGCCGGTCAGGTTGGCCATGCTGCCACCCGATGTCAGATCGCCGGCCGCTCCTTCCGGAAAACCGATCAGCGAGCCCATCCAGCGCAACAGACTTTTTTCCAGGCGCACCGCACCGGGACCTGCAAACAGTACCCCCGAATAACGATTGAAGACATCGGCCAGGTAATCGCCGAGGGCGGCCGTGTATACGCCGCCGCCCGGTATGTAGCCAATGTGGCCACCGGAGGCCGGGTTGATCCCGGTCTTGTCTACAGCGCATGCCAGGTAGGCAAGCGCCGCCGTAAGTCCGACCGGCTCATCTGCGATGGCGGGTGGCTGCGGCGCCGCTGACGGGTCGTCTGCCACATAAGTCTTCAGACCGGGCAAAGCGTCCAGGAACTGGCTGGCATACGCCTCGACATCACGGTTTAGCGCGGCGCGCTGCTCCCGGTCCGGTTCGAGCCGTCGTGCGGTTTCCTCGAGTTTTGCCAGTTCATCGAGCAAGCGCATGCCCCCCATTCAAATCCCGGCTTTTGTTAGCCCGCAGACGACAGATGTTCTTTTTTTATGCGCTCGAGGTCAACCATTGGCGCAACTCGGCGTTTATTCCATAAACCCGCTAAATAGTGGCCGTTCGTCGCGAGTCTGATTCGCGAACCGGCCAGGTAGAAAAAGGAAGATCTCATGCAAAATTATCGACTCAAAATCCTCGCCAGTGTGTTAGTGGCTACCCTGTTGGCCGCCTGTGGCGGGGTCGACGATAACAGCAACTCGGACCAGCCGCCTCTATCGGCGCAAATCGGGACGGTTGCCATATCGCTGACCGATGGCCCGGATTTTCGTTTCGATGAGGTGAACGCAAGCATCGCCGCAATCCTGTTGATCGGTCCCGATGGCCCGGTCAGTGTCTTGTCGGACCCTGTGACCATCAACCTGCTGAGCCTGGGCAACGTCGCCGACATGATCGCCATCGAGGACGTACCGGCGGGCCCTTATGGAAGAATCCGAATGATCCTGACCGATCTTGAGTTGATCGAGTATGACGAAAACGGCGAAATCGCCGTCAGGATCACGCCACCCCTGCCGGTCGATGGTCGTATCGACCTTTTCCCAAGCGAACCGATCCAGGTCCTCGCCGATGGTCTGCTGCATATCGAACTGGACTTCGATGCGGAAAAATCGATTACCGTGTCGACGACAAACGGTGAAGTGACCGTTCGCCCGGTGATTTTCATTCGCACCGATCGCTTTACGCGTCTCGGCAAACTCGCCCGCGTTCACGGCCTGATCGTGCGTCTCGATAGTGACAATCAGCGCTTCGTGCTTTGCCCCAGGCATGTCATTGCCGATGCCGACCACAGCGACGACGATCTGAATTTTGGTCATTGCGTCGTCGTCCGGGCGTCTGAAAACACCGGGATCTTCGATCCGCAGGGCGATCCGGCCAGGTTCGAGCAATTGACTCGCGGACAGGAACTAACGGCAATCGGATTCCCGGCGCCTTTCGTCGGCATCATCGCCGGCGACGATGTCGATGCCCGCCGGCACATCGCACTGGACACGGTCACGATAGAACTCGGTCGCCCTGGCGCGTTTGCCCACCTGCGCGGAATCACGGCGACCCGGGTCGATCCCGCTACCGGCCAGTTTGGCTTCCTGCTCGCCCCGAACCAGGGATTCACGCCCGGATCGGCAGTCCAGGTTCAGCTACAGCCAGGAACGCGCATTTTCGCACTCGATGGAGCGGAGCTGGATGCCAGCGAGATTCGGGCGGAATATCGCGGCCTGGTCGATGGCGTGATCAGCCTGTCCGCCGGCTCACCGGCCCTGGTAAAATCGGCGCTGGTGATCCTGAAACGCACGGCCGATGTCATCGACCGCCTCAGGGGCATTATTTTGAATATCGACCTGGACAACGGTGTACTGCTGATCAGTAGCGAGGTCGGCGATCGTTGTATCGCGACCGGCAGTGAAACACGCATCCTGCTGATCACTCGAGATGCGGTGGAAAATACCCAGACCATCGAACGCGTTGAACTGGCGGACCTGCAGACTGGCCTGGGTGTCCACGCCTACGGCGAGTTCCAAGCAAGTGGCTGCCTGGCCGCCGGCACGTTGGTCACTTTTACCCTGGAAAGCGCCAGCGACTAGACCAGCGGCGAAGTAACAGCCTCTCGGACACGCGCCGGTGCCCGCTCACGCGGTCACCGGCGCTTTTATGCTTGCGGAAATCATTCCGTTTTCAGGTGTCGCTCCATCAATTTGAATACGCGGCGGTACTCGTCCAGCCAGGAATCCGCATGCACGAAGCTGTGCGGGTCCAGCGGATAAATCGCGATTTCGAAATTTTCTTTTTGCAATTCGATCAAACGCTGCACGAGCATCACCGAATCCTGGAAAAAAACGTTGTCGTCCTGCATGCCCGTGGCAATCAACAGTGGTTTTTGCAAACCCTCGGCGAACTCGATCGGCGAACTGCGCTCGAAAGCCATCGGGTCGATCTCGGGCGTGTTGAGCATGCGCGATGTATAGCCATGGTTGTAATGCCGCCAGTCAACGACGGGTCTGAGCGCAGCGCCCGCGGCGAAAAGATCGGGCGCTCGGAACAGCGCCATGAAGGTCATGAAGCCGCCGTAGGAGCCACCGTAGATACCGACCCGCTCGCGATCCACATTGTAGTTTTGCACCAGGAAATCCACGCCATCGGCAAAATCCTCGAGCTCCGGGTGCCCCATGTTGCGATAGATGGCCGTTCGCCAGTCACGCCCATAACCTTTGGACGCGCGGTAATCCATATCGATGACGATATAGCCGTTTTGCGTCAGCAACGTGTGAAACATGAACTCGCGAAAATAATACGGCCAGCCCATGTGCGCGTTCTGGGTGTACCCGGCGCCGTGTACGAACATCACGGCCGGGTATTTCTTGTCCGCGTCGTAATCGACGGGCAGGTAAAGCTTCGAATAAACAGGCCGGTCCACGTGGCTCGATGGCACTTCGACGATCTCGGGTATGACCCAGTCGATGGCTTTGTATACTCCAGAAATTGTGTCGGTCAGGCGCAACGATTCGGCGCCCGCCTCGGCGTCCTGCACAAAAAGGTCGGGATGACGGTCGATGGACGAGTGCGTGATTAGCAGGCGTCGTCCGTCGGGTGACAAACTAAAACCGTTGACGCCGCCGAGCGTGCTTATTTGCGTCAACTCGCCGCCGGCAGCGGGCACCTTGTAGATCTCGTAGTTACCGGGGTGCGTGCGATTGGCTCGAACATAAATGCTCGTTCCGGAGGCATCGACTTCGGGTTCGGTCACGACGAAAGAGCCGCGGGTCATTTGCCGGGATTTTTTCTCACCGATGGATTTGTGATAAAGATGCGAATAACCGGATTCCTCGGACAAATACCAGAAGGATTCGCCATCGGGCATCCAGCCATGCTGATTGTTATCCCAGTTGATCCAGGCGCCATCGGTCAGCCGATGCTGCGGCACCAG
>JAZFYI010000058.1:0-6465 GCA_036443455.1 Gammaproteobacteria bacterium | reverse complement strand
CACAGCGCATTGAGATATTTTTCGGCGCTGCGCTCACGATCGGTATCTTCCGAGCGCAACAGGAACTCCCCGTTTGCGGCCCGCGCGAGCAACGCGTTGAACAGCGCGGTACGCAGATTTCCGAGATGGGTATACCCGGTCGGACTCGGCGCGAAACGGGTGGTGACGACGGCTTTATTCATGGCGCGCAATGGTAGCTAAAACTCCGACTGGCTCCAAGGCTATCATCCATCGGCCGTCTCAGCCTATCATTGGCGGTACTGGCATGGTGGAGATTGTCGATGAAAAAACTGATCGTCGCGTTGACCCTGGGCTTGTTTGTCACGAGCCTGCAGGCGCAGGAACTGCCGCTGTACCCGAAGGTAAAACTGAAAACCAACCGCGGGACCATCGTGCTGGAACTCGACACCGCACGTGCGCCCATCACCGTTTACAACTTCCTCAAGTATGTGGAGGATGGTCATTATGACGACACGATATTCCACCGCGTCATCCCGGGGTTCATCGTCCAGGGCGGAGGCTATGCGACCGACTACAGCGAAATACCGACCAGCAACCCCATCCCGAATGAATCGGGCAACGGCCTGAGCAATCAGCCGGGCACGATCGCGATGGCGCGCACCAACCTGCCGCACACGGCGACTGCGCAATTTTTTATCAATGTTTCCGATAACCTCAAGCTCGACCCCAAACCGAGCCGCTGGGGCTATACGGTGTTTGGCACGGTGGTCGAGGGCATGGATGTCGTCGAGGCCATTGCCGCCATTCCTACCGGTCCCGGGGGCCCGTTCCCGACCGATGTGCCGCAAAGCATGGCTATCATCGAGAAAGCCTCGGTGATGCTCCAGAGAGCGACGCTCCAGGAGTAAACCGCCGGTGGCCGTGGTTTTCGTATCCGATGTCCACCTGGAGCCCAGGCGAGCGGATATCAGCGAGCGTTTTTTTCGCTTCCTCGAACTGCAGGCCACGCAGGCCGAAGCACTGTACGTGCTCGGCGACCTGTTCGAGGCATGGATCGGCGATGACGACGACGATGAATTTGCCAAACTGGTCCCGCGGAAGCTGCGTGCGCTCAACGATTCGGGCGTGCCGGTTTACTTCATGCATGGCAACCGCGATTTCCTGATCGGCGAGCGCTTCGCCAAAGACAGCGGCTGCCGGCTGCTTGACGACCCGACCCGGCTCGAATTGTATGGCGAGACCTTGTTGCTCAGTCATGGCGATGCGCTGTGCACCGATGACCTCGGCTACCAGGCGTTCAGGAAGGAAGTTCGCGATCCGCAATGGCAAAAACACTTTCTCGCGCGCCCCCTCGCACAGCGTCGTGAAATCGCCCGCCACGCCGCCGATGCATCCGTGCAATATCAGCGGCAACAGGCACCGGAAATCGGCGACGTCAACCAACAAGCGGTCGAGGCGCTGATGAGCGAACGACAGGTGACTGTGTTGCTGCACGGGCACACCCACCGGCCCGCGGTCCACGATTTCACGCTGGCAGACGGCGTCGAGGCGCGCCGCATCGTACTCGGCGCCTGGTATGAACAAGGCAGCATGGCGCGCTGGGACAAAAACGGGATCGAGCTGATCCAGAATCTCTAGTTCGATTCCTTGACCGGCAACATTCTTCGGTTTCGGCGACAAACCTGTTCGGGCCTGAAGGCCCTCCTACAATCCTGGTTTGATCCTCATCGGGCCTGAAGGCCCTCCTGCATCACCGGCGTCCCGCTGTGAAAACGAAACTGCGGGTCCGGGTCGCAACATAAAGCCGCTTCCGCATCGCGAAACAACGCGATTCTTTGCTGTAGTTCGGCCTCGCTGCCGGCATGGTATTCGACGGCAAGACCCAGGTACTGCTCGAAATGACGCGCTTCCGCGGCCAGCAGGCCCGCATAAAAGCGGCCCAGCTCCGCATCGAGTTGCGGTGCGAGCACGGCGAATCGCTCGGCCGAACGCGCCTCGATGAACGCGCCCGTGATCAGCATATCGACCACCGCACCGGGTTCGGTTTTCCTGACCAGCTTGCGCAGACCCGCGGCATAGCGCGAAGCCGTCAAGGGCCGGTCGGCCGCGCCTCTTTTTTGCAGCAGCGCGCGCACCTGCTCGAAATGCCTGAGTTCCTCGCGGGCCAGCCTGGACATCCGGTAGACCAGTTTCTGGTGGCGCGGGTAGCGGAACATCAGGCTCAACGCCGTCGACGCCGCTTTGAGTTCACATTTGGCGTGATCGAGCAGCAATACCTCCGGTTGTCGCAACGCTTCCGCCACCCATGCGGCCGGCGTCCCGGCGCCGAGGAAGGAACTGAGTTCCTCCGGCACACCGGTGACCGCGTCGCTCATTGCCGTGGCCACTGGCTATCCACGTATGCCAGCAAATCCTCGACGGTCTGAAAACGATCGTGCGGATCCTTGGCCAGCATCCTGTCCAGCAACTCCTGGTACGCGGACAACTCACCGCCCAGCCGCGGCAATGGCGTATTGCTGTGTTTGTAAATGACCGCCATCGGCGTATCGGCGGTAAAGGGTTTTTCACCGCTGAGCATCTCGAAAACCACCACACCGAGACTGTAGATATCGCTGCGCTCATCGACCTGGCCCGCATGGCCTTGTTCCGGGCTCATATAATACGGCGTGCCAAAAATCTCACCGCATCCGGTGATTTCCTGATCCAGCGTCATTTGCTTGGCCAGGCCGAAATCGATCAGCGCGATGGACTCGTCTGCCCGCAACATGACGTTGGCCGGTTTCAGATCGCGATGCAAAATGCCGACTTCGTGGATTGCCGTCAGTGCGCCGGCGATCTGCCGCAGGTAATCCAGCACCGTTGCGGCCGGCAACGGGCCTTTCATTTTTGCGCGCAGGTTGCCTTCCTTGAAATACTCCATCGTGATATAGGCATGATCGTCGGCCACGCCGAGATCGAAAATGCGCACGATGTTGGGATGCTCGATCCGTGAAATCAGTTCGTATTCCTGGATGAATCGATCGAAAGAATTCTGCGCCTCGGCAATTTCGGGCACCAGCCTGAACACTTTGAGCACCACCAGGCCGTTGTCCTTGTCAGCTTCGGCCAGGTAAACGGAGGAAATGCCGCCATTGCCCAGCTCACGGACAAAGCGGTGGCCACGAATTTTTACCGCGCCAAAACGACAGGCCTCATCCAGCGCTTGCCGCCGGCTGAGCAACGCGGATGTCCTTTTGTGTTTGCGGATCGCGCTGCGCAAGCTGGCGATGAAGCGGTCGTGATTGATCTCTTCCCTGAACAGGTAATCTTCGGCGCCGGCCTTGACCGCCTCGACAGCGAGCAATTCGTTGCCCCGGTCGATGATAAAAATCACCGGTGGAAAACCCGGCTGGCGTTTGAAATCACGCAGGAATTTCAGCCCGTCCCTGCCCGCGGGTGCGCAATCGAGCAGCACCGCATGGTAGTCGATCGCATTGACGCCATCGGGAATCAGCGGGCCGTTGGCGGACCGGTCGGTTTTCCTGATCGCCCGGACCTCGGCGTCGGCCCATTCGCTCTTGATATGATGCGCCAGCACCTTGTGATAGCGCGGGTCGTCGTCGATTATCAGTATCCGGACTGTCATCGAAAACCGGGCGTGTTGCGCGAAAGAATGTCAGACCGCCTGTTGCAGATCGCTGTCTTCGTCAATGCGCCTGGCCTGCGCTTCGTCGGAACGCTCCTGTTCGATTCTGTGCAGGTATTCTTCGCTGATATCGCCGGCGACGTACTCGCCCGAAAAACAGGAAGTATCGAAGTGCTCGATGGCGGCGTTGTCGTAACGGACCGCGGAAACCAGGTCGGCCAGGTCCTGGTAGACCAGCCAGTCCGCACCGATGACCGCGGCGACTTCCTGCTCGCAGCGGCCATTGGCGACCAGTTCCGCGGCGGCCGGCATATCGATGCCATAGACATTGGGAAAGCGCACCGGCGGCGCGGCGGATGCGAAATAGACTTTCCTGGCGCCCGCTTCCCTGGCCATCTCGATGATCTGCTGCGAGGTGGTCCCGCGAACGATCGAGTCATCCACCAGCAACACGTTCTTGCCGCGGAATTCGAGATCGATCGCGTTGAGCTTCCTGCGCACCGACTTCCGTCTGAGTTCCTGGCCCGGCATGATGAATGTCCGGCCGATATAGCGGTTCTTGATAAAACCCTCGCGATACTTGACGCCGAGTGCGTGCGCGACCTGCACCGCGCTGGTGCGGCTGGTATCCGGGATCGGTATCACGACATCGATATCGTTGTCCGGGTGTACGCTCAGGATTCGGGCGGCCAGCCGGTCGCCCATCCGCAACCGCGCCTTGTAAACCGAAATATCGTCGATAATCGAGTCCGGCCGGGCAAAATAGACGAATTCGAAAATGCAAGGCGCATGCCGTGCGCCGGCCGCGCACTGCTTGGCGTGCAAGGTGCCGCCGGTATCGATCCACACCGCCTCGCCAGGCCCTACATCGCGCAGGATTTCGAAACCCAGCGCATCGAGCGCGACGCTCTCCGAGGCGAGCATGTGCTCCTGACCCTTATCGGTCTGGCGGACACCGATCACCAGCGGTCGAATGCCGTTGGGATCGCGAAAACCCAGGACGCCGTGACCGATAATCATCGAGACCACGGCATAGCCGCCGGCACAACGACGGTGCAAAGCGCTGACCGCGCGGAATACGTTTTCAGGTTTGAGTTCACCGTCCTGGCGCTGCAATTCATGCGCCAGCACATTCAGCACCAGTTCCGAATCGGATTGCGTGTTCAGGTGGCGCCGGTCTTCCTTGATCAACAGCGTGGTCAGTTGCCGGGTATTGGTGAGATTGCCGTTGTGGGCCAGGCAAATACCGTGCGGGCTGTTGACGTAAAACGGCTGCGCCTGGCTCGCGCTGGCGCCGCCCGCGGTCGGATAGCGCACATGGCCAATACCCATATTGCCTTTCAGCCCGAGCATGTGGCGCGTCCGAAAGACATCGCGCACCAGGCCATTGTCCTTGCGCTGGTGCAACTCGAAGCCATCGCAGGTCATGATGCCTGCCGCATCCTGGCCGCGATGCTGCAAAACCGTCAGCGCATCATAAATAGACTGGTTGACAGCGGTCTGACCGACAATCCCGACTACACCACACATTTCAGAATCTCACCTGAGGAAGCTCTGATCTATCCATGAACTCGTATCCAGCTTCCGCGTTGCGAATCTTCGCAATAGCCAGCTATTACGTGCGATCCGCGCCTTGAATCTGAAAATTTTGAATCACAATCTACTTCGTTCATGGATAAATCAGAGCTTCCTTAATTCAAAAACATAGAATCCGAACGACGATCAGAATTCCACCGTACCTTCGATATAGTCTACCCCGGCATCCAGGAACTGTTGCATCCAGTCCGCCACCGCGGTTCCGTATGGAACCAGTTTTGAATCGTCCCACCAGGGTTGATCCGGCATCTGCAGGATTTGCGCGACCATGACCACCAGCCCGATCAGGATGATGCCGCGGGCAAAACCGAACAACATGCCGAGACTGCGATCGGGAACGGACAACACGGTTCTTTGCACGATCATGCTGGCCAGGTTGCCGGCCAGCAGCGCCACGATCAGGACGCCGATAAACAGAATGATCCGGCCGGCCCAGATCTTCACCGCCGGTGAAAGCCCGCTGCCCAGGTAGGGCGCAAGCAGGTGGCTGTATTCCCACGCGACCCAGATGGCGAGGATCCAGCCGACTATCGATAACAGCTCGCGAAAAAATCCGCGCATGACACCCACGCCCATCGATGCCAGGAGTATGACGATCAGCAAGAAATCGAAACCCATTATTTACTGCCCGCGGGAGTGAGGAGTGGGTATTTTAGCAGACTCGGCACGACATACAGCAAGTCAATCGAGAAGCTGCGTCAGCGGTCATGGATGGGGTACGGATTTGGCCTGTTGCCCTTGTTGCTGAAGCTCGTTCGCGATGCGGTCTGCCGCTTTGCGGTTGGCCAGCGGACCGATCCGCACCCGGTGCAATTTGCGGCCATCGATAACCGTCTCGCTGATAAAACTGTCATAGCCCATCGATTGCAGGGTCGCCGTGAGCCTGCGGGCGTTTTCCAGGCTGGAAAAGCTGCCTGCCTGTACGGCCCAGCCACCCGCCTGGCTCCGCTCCGGCTGCGCGGTATCCCTGGCGGCAGGCTTCGCCACCGGCTTTTCGCCCGGGCTTTTCGCAGTCGCCGAACCCGCATCCTGCCGCGCCGTCTTCGACTCGCTGCGCACCGCCTGCGCGACCGGCGGCTGGGCCGCGGCCTGCTTTTGATCCACCCGGATCGTGTGGGTGCGCACCGGTTGAGCGTCGGCGGCGGGCAATAAAAGCTCCTCGCTACCGGTCAAATCGTCCGCCGGCGGGCCGGACAGGAATTCGGGAATCAGCAGCGCGCCCAGGATCACCAGGACGGCGGCGCCGGTCAGACGTTCTTTGAGTTGCTCGCTCATTATCGTTA
>JAZFYI010000057.1:0-13286 GCA_036443455.1 Gammaproteobacteria bacterium | reverse complement strand
AACTGTCTGTTGGCTTGCTTGCATAATGTTCAATTCAGCCCATCCCTCGGGATCGGCGCCAATTCATGCTGATTCGAGCCTGGTTCATTTGCGAGACTTTGCTGCCAGATTTGTCTGGCTCAGGGAGCCCGGCGGACCAGGGGGGGTGTTCAGCGACGGCTATCGTTAATCCGGAAAACCGATTGTTGAGTCGTCCGGCACGGAATGATCCACGCCATCATTAAAACTATAGGCCTGGTGTCCGCAGACTTTATCCGCGTGCCCACCATGTCTGCGGTACTATAGCAACCTGGCTAGGGATCATCAATCCATTTTATTTCAGTTATGCCGGGTTCCCCATTGAAAAATAAGCAATTTTCCACACATGGCGTACGTCACATCGAAGTTGACCGGGAAAGCGACGGTCAACGCATCGACAACTTCCTGCTGCGCGAACTCAAGGGCATACCGAGGACCCGCATCTATCGCCTGCTGCGCAAGGGAGAAGTCAGGGTCAATGGCGGCCGCGCCAAGCCCAGTCAGCGGATCGTTGTCGGCGACAAGGTCAGGATTCCCCCGGTGCGCATGGAACAACGGCCGGACGCCGCCGCCGCTCCCGGGCGCCTCGAGCAGCTGCGCCAGCAGGTTATTTTCGAAAATGCCGATTTCCTGGTCATCGACAAACCATCCGGCATGGCGGTCCACGGCGGTAGCGGCATCAGTCTCGGGGTGATCGAGATTTTGCGGCAGCATGAAAAATGGGCGAGCCTTGAGCTGGCGCATCGGCTCGACCGGTCGACCAGCGGTTGCCTGGTCCTGGCGAAAAAGAAAAGCAGTCTGCGCTGGATACACCAGCTGCTTCGGGAAGGGCGGGTTGAAAAGCATTATCTCGCCCTGGTCCGCGGCAAGTGGCAACTCGGCAGCAAATGGATCGAGGCGCCACTGCAAACCAATACCCGGCGTTCCGGCGAAAGACATGTCACGGTCGATGCCGCCGGCAAAAAGGCCCGCACCCAATTCGTTCCGCAAACCTTTTACCGGGAAGCGACGTTAATGTCGGTGGTGCTTGCGACCGGTCGCACCCACCAGGTGCGGGTGCATGCGGCCCATGCCGGCCATCCGCTGGCGGGAGATGCCCGTTATGGCGATGGCGAATTCAACCGGCGCATGGAGCGAAAGAGGTTGAGGCGCTTGTTCCTGCATGCGCAGGCATTGAATTTTACGACGCCGAGCGGGGACGAATTGCTGCTCAGTGCGCCGTTGCCTGCCGATCTGACCCGGGTTCTGGATCGAATGAAAGCCAAGCCGAGCTGATCGCTGCGCGCGCTCAGGGTATTGCGAGGCCCAGGGAGCGCAGGGCCTCTGCCAGCCAGATCAGCGGCAGGCCGATCAGGGCCGTAGGGTCCCGGGTCTTGATTTGTTCCACCAGCGCGATACCGAGACCTTCCGATTTGAAGCTGCCCGCACAATCCAGGGGTTGTTCCCGGTCGAGATAATCCTCGATCAAGGCATCGTCCAGCCGGCGGAAAAATACCTCGGTGGTATCGAGATGCGCCAGGCAGTTACGGCCAGGCGGGGGGATGATATACACGGCGGTATGGAAATCCATGGCTTGCCCGGATGCCGAGCGCAGCTGAGAGCTGGCCGCCGGCCGGTCGAGCGGCTTGCCGACGATCCGGCCGTTGACGGCGGCGACCTGGTCTGAGCCGATAATAATGGCATCCGGGTGGCGTTCGGCCACGGCTTCGGCTTTCAATTGCGCAAGCCTTACGGCCATTTGCGCAGGGGATTCGCCCGGCCGATGGTTTTCATCGATATCGGCGGCGACGCAGCGAAACTCGAGCGCCAGCCTTGCCAGCAATTGCCGGCGATAGCGCGAGCCAGAAGCCAGTATCAGCTCAGTTGAAGTGTTTTTGCTTTGCATGTAGATATCTTCGGTTTCCATCCAAACCATGGGGGTAAAACAGTAATTGTCGCCGATTCAGTTTTGACTCTTATTTTCTCGCATTTTATACTTGATCGGATACGCCGAGCGTGTTGCCGGTTATGCTGAATGTTTCGACCACGGCCGGCAAAAAGCGGGCTGTGAGCGGAAACTACCCATCGGCTAGTTTTACCCGGCTCGGAGGGCCGCTGCAATACGCCAATGAAATACGCCAATGAAATACGCCAATGACGGGCGCCAATGACGGGGATTGCCGAAAAACTTGCAGATAACCGGTGGCTGGCGATGCTCGGCGGCCCATTGCAGATTTGAAAAACCTGGCGAGTCGTGGCTGACGCCGCGATCCGGGCAGGATCATAAACGCCAAATTCAGGAGATATCCATGGCTGTACAAAAAAGCCGCAGAACACCATCTACACGTGGAATGCGTCGTGGACACGACAAGCTTAAAGAGCCGACGCTGGCCATCGACAAGACCAGCGGCGAAACCCATCGCCGGCACCACATTAGCGCTGACGGTTTTTACCGGGGTGAGCGCGTGGTTGAGGTGAAAGTCAAAACGGAAGAGCAGGAATAGCTTTTCCACCTGGCGGTTCTGTGAGCGGCCAATCGTGATTTCAAATCTCCCAATCGCTGGCGGACTCGGCGCATGACCCGTTCAATTTGTATCGCTGTCGATGCGATGAGCGGCGATTATGGCGCGCAGGTCCTGGTGCCCGGGGTGCTGGACCCACTGAGAATCAACCAGGAACTGCGAGTGATCCTGGTTGGCCGGGAAAGCGTGCTCGGGCCCTACCTGGAAAATATTCCGGCAGAGCTCGCAAGCCGCGTCAGCTTCCAGGAAGCGAGCCAACTCGTTACCATGGACGAAGATCCAAGGACTGCATTGCGCAAAAAGAAAGACTCGTCGATGCGGGTGGCGATCAACCTGGTCCGTGACGGCCTTGCCGACGCTTGTGTCAGCGCCGGGAATACCGGTGCATTGATGGCGACCGCAAGATTTGTCCTGCGTACCCTGGCAGGTGTCGACCGGCCGGCCATCATCGCGACGATCCCGGCGATCGGTGGGAACACCCATATGCTCGATGTCGGGGCTAACTCGCATTGTACCGCCGCGCAATTGTTTCAATTCGGTGTCATGGGGTCGGTCGTCGCCGGGGACATCCAGGAACTGGAATCGCCCCGGATCGGGCTGTTGAATATTGGTGTCGAGGCGATCAAAGGCACCGAGATAATCCGTGAAGCCGGACGCATGCTGAGCAGCAGCAATCTCAACTATGTTGGTTTTATCGAGGCCAACGATATTTTCACCGGTCAGGTCGATGTCGTGGTCAGCGATGGATTTTCGGGCAATGTTGCGCTAAAAACACTGGAAGGCGCTGCGCGGATGATTTCCTCGTATATGAAGGCAGAATTTACCCGGACCTTGTTGAGCCGCATCCAGGGGTTGGTTGCGCTACCGGTATTGAAGGCTTTTCGCAAAAGAACGGATCCGCGCCGTTATAATGGGGCCAGCATGGTTGGTCTGAACGGGATAGTCGTCAAGAGTCACGGCGGTGCCGACAGGATAGCTTTTGGCAATGCGATCCAGATCGCCCTCGTGGAATGCCAACAGGGCGTTCCGATACAAATCAGCAAGCTCTTGGAACAGCAGGCAATCTGAATGTACTCGACAATAGCAGGCACCGGCCGTTACTTGCCGGAAAAAATTCTTACAAACTTCGATCTGGAAAAAATGGTCAATACGACCGACGAGTGGATCAGGACACGCAGCGGTATCGAACGCAGGCACCTGGCTGCAGAGGGCCAGACGACATCGGACCTTTGTGTCGAGGCGGCGAAAAACGCCATGAATGCCGCGGGCGTAGGTCCAGACGACATCGATTTTATTGCTGTCGGAACGACTACGCCGGACAGGATCTTTCCGAACACCGGTGTGCTGGTGCAGGAAAAGCTGGGTATCCACGGTTGTGCGGCCTTTAGCGTCGAAACCGCCTGCACGGGGTTTATCTATGCCCTGAGCATCACGGATAAATATGTTCGTGCCGGTGAGGCCAAGTGTGCACTGGTCATCGGCGCCGAACGCCTGAGCAGCATGGTCGACTGGAACGATCGGAGTACCTGCGTCTTGTTTGGCGATGGCGCCGGCGCAGTCATTCTCAAGCCAGCCGAGGAACCAGGACTGGTATCGACCCATCTTCATGCCGATGGCAAGTACAAGGACCTGCTGTATTTTCCATCCGGGATTTCAGAGAATTTCGAGCAGTTGAAGAAAGGCAATGATTACATCCGGATGAGCGGCAACGAGGTTTTCAAGGTTGCGGTCAGGACCTTGCATAGGATTGTCGAGGAAACCCTGGAAAAGAAGCAGCTGCAAAAGTCGGATATAGACTGGCTGATTCCTCATCAGGCGAATATGAGAATCATCCAGGCCACTGCGAAGAAGCTCGGCATGCCGATGGAACGGGTGATCCAGACGGTCAGGGATCATGGCAACACGTCGGCTGCATCGGTCCCCATGGCGCTGGATGTCGCAGTCCGGGATGGCCGTATCCAGCGCGGGGACACTTTGCTCATGGCTGCGTTTGGCGGCGGTTTTACCTGGGGTTCGGCGCTGATTAAATACTAAGCCGGCTTTTGCGCCGCAGGAAGTATTCCTGCTGCGCTGGTGACATGCGGGCTAACAGCCCTGTTTTACCCGTTTCTGCCAGACCTCGTACGGGTCCCAGCCCGGATTCGAATCCCGCTCTTCCTTGACCGGCAGATCGCCGTGACGTACCTGTTGTTGCCAGAGCGTATAGGTATCCCAATGAAACTGCCCTGTCGCCGAGACAGTGTCTTGCTTCTTAATGGTTTTCGTCTGCATTTATTGAAAGCCCTCGAGGACTCTTTGTTTTTGTGACCGGGTTCACAGTATCCGCTGCAGAAATTTTTGAGTGTGACCTGGTTCACACTTTTGACAGTGGCTGTGGCCCGTACAATTGCGGCTATCCAAAGAATAGCACCGAAAACCACCAGATGGCTGGTATTTGACAATATTCCCGGGTGCGTCGTTGCAGCGGCGGCGGATTGAACATAATCCAGGCTGTAACTACCACAGCGGAGCGTGCCGATCCTCGGCTGGCACCGAATCCCGCTCGCGCTGCTTTCGCCTGAGCATGCGTGCGTGCAGGCTGTCGCGTTTCTTTTCCAGACGCCGCGATTTCGCTTCGGCATCCTGGTAGGCGAACCGCTGTGAGAAAGATTCCCGGAAAGTGCAGAAGTCACGATAGGCCTCGATATCGTGTTTGAGTTCGCGAAAGACGAGTTCAACCATGATCGCGTCATCGAGGAAACCCAGACCCGGTATATGATCGGGAATCAAATCGTCCGGATCGCCAAAATAGGCGAGGGCCGAGAGAACTTTATCGCATTCTTTTCGCGGCAAGGCCCACTCCGGGTCACTGATCATTTCGACCATGGCCTGCAGTTTTTCCACGCGGTCCTTGACGAAGTGCGGCACATCGAACCCGGCGATTTCATTCATGATTGCCTGCGCCCCGTCGATGATGTCCGCATCGTCGCCGATGCGAACCGCATTACGCGCACGTTTCATTTCCTTGCGAAAATGCTTGAGGTCTTGCTCGCTGATTTCAAAAGTGACTTTCATTGACATGCCAACCCGACCCGGTACATGTGATGGACTACAGACTACGCAGCGCATCGCAGCGGGTCAATGGCGCCGCGACAAGCCGATGGGTATAGTCTTCCGAATCCGGTGATGCCGGGGCCGGCGAGCACGTTGGCGGAGACCTGTTGATGATTACGACCCTGGTAATAGGAAATCGGAATTACTCCAGTTGGTCCCTCAGAGCCTGGTGGGCGACGCGGCGCAGCGGGCTTTCCTTTGCGGAAGTGCGCCTGGCACTCGACACCGATGAATTTGCGCAAAAAATAGCCGCATATTCTCCCAGCGGCCGGGTTCCGGTTCTGCATCACCAGGGGAGGGTGGTCTGGGATACGCTCTCGATATGCGAATACTTGGCGGAATTGTCGCCTGAGGCGCGGATGTGGCCGGCAGCTACTTCCGACCGGTCTAGAGCACGCAGCCTGTGTGCGGAGATGCATTCTGGCCTGACTGCACTTCGCGAGCAATTACCAATGAACTGCCGAGCAAGAATGCGACGCGTGCAAATTGACGACGCGTGTGCGGCCGATATTGTGCGGACAAAAGAGATTTGGGCAGACTGTCTTAAACAGAAAAATTTCGACGGGCCTTGGCTGTTTGGTCACTGGACTATCACTGATGCATTTTTCGCGCCAGTCGCCATGCGCTTCAGAACCTATGGGATCGATCTCAGCGGGCCAGCAGCGCGCTGGGCGGATGCTGTACTCAGTGATCCGGATATAGTGGACTGGGTTCGATTGGCGGCAGCAGAAACAGAAATAGTGGCAGCGGACGAGGCCGGACAATGAGGACTATTCGATATACACAGTCTATAATATGCCATTGAAAAATAAGGGATTCGGATTGTTTATGGTCAGGCTCTACAAAACGGGTATTGGGGCTGCCGTTTGCGCTTGCCTGCTGGCGCCTGCAGCGGGGGCGGATACCTTTGTGCTGCCGCCGGATGACATTGACCTGGTCGGGGCGACCAGCACAATGCGCAGCCGTTACGAGGACACGCTGGTGCAGATCGCCAGGGACAATGACCTCGGTTATGCAGAAATCATACGCGCCAATCCGGGCGTTGACCCGTGGTTGCCCGGTGAAGGAACCGAAATCCTGTTGCCAAAGCGGTTTATCCTGCCACCGGTCGAGCGCCGCGGGATCATCATCAATTTGCCGGAGATGCGCATTTACTACTATCCGAAGCCAGCGGCCGGTGAAACGCCGATGGTGATTACCCACCCGATCAGTATTGGCCGCATGGACTGGACGACGCCGCTCGGCAAATCGCGCGTGATCAGCAAGATAAAAAACCCAAGCTGGTATCCACCGGAATCGGTCCGGGAAGAACACGCGGCCGATGGCGATCCGTTACCGAGAATAGTGCCGCCGGGACCCGACAATCCGCTGGGGGCTTTCGCAATGCGCTTGTCGATTCCCGGCTACCTGATCCATGGCACGAACAAACCATCGGGTGTCGGCATGCGCGTTACCCACGGCTGTATCCGGATGTTGCCCGAGGATATCGAAACCTTTTTTGCGCGCGTGCCGGTCAATACGCAGGTTCGAATCATCAACATGCCGAGCAAGGTCGGCTGGTCGATGGATACGCTGTACCTGGAAGTTCACCCGGTCCTGGATGACGACACGGAAAACCTGGACAAGAATATGACTACCGTGACCGAAATGCTGGTTGCGGCAACCCGTGAAAAGCAGATAACGGTGGACTGGGCTGCGGCCCGGGATATTTATGAACGAGCGGTCGGCGTACCCCTGCAGATGTCGGTGCCCGGCAAGAACACGCGGCCCGGATTCGATCCGGGAGCGCCCTGACATGGCCCGGTTTTTGTCATAAAAAAACGCCGCGATAAACGCGGCGTCTCTTTTTCCGACCTTCAGCGCTTACTTGCTGCTGGCTTTCTCGAACATACGGCTGATTCTTTCGCCGTTTGCGTCACAGCATGCCTGCGCGCCGCTGGCAGCCTGCATGGCCTGGTTCGCGGTATTCTGCGCACCCTGTGCCGCCGATGAGGCATCACTGGCGGCAGAAGCAGCAGCGTTGGCCGCCGACTGGGCAGCAGATACCGCGCTTTCCAATGCGGCGACACGGCCTTCAAGACCCTCTGTCGCTGCACATCCGGCCAGCCCGATGCTCATAACCAAAGCCGCCAACATGGCTCCCTTCTTCATTGCTTTACTCATTCCAGGTTCCCCTAAGTTTATTGATCAATAATGGGTTCAAACACCGGCGCGAACAGCAATTCCGTTGCTGATTCGCACACAGTGTGTGACCGTACTCTAAAGCCCCGCCGCTAATCAAGCATCCGTCGGTCCTGACGCGCTATGTTGGCGCTAAAAAACAGCGCGGCCAGATGTCGGCAAGTTGCGACATCAGTTTCTTTTCCAGGGCCTGAACCTGCGGTCTCGCAGAATCTCGCGGGCGGCATTGTGTCCCGGAATACCGCTGACGCCGCCGCCAGGATGCGCCCCGGCGCCGCACAAATACAAACCCTTGAGCGGAGTCCGGTAATCCGCATAACCGACCATGGGCCTGGCGCTGAATATCTGGTCCATCCCCAGCGCGCCGTGAAATATATCGCCGCCGGTCAAGCCAAAACGAGTTTCCAGCGTCAGCGGTGACAAAGCTTCGTATGCGATTACGCTGTCCTTGAAATTGGGCGCGTAGGAATCGACATAGTCGATGATGTGACGGGCGAAGACGTCCTCTTCATCGGCCCAGGAACGACCATCGGGCAACTCCGGATTGGCATGCTGACAGAACAGGCTGGCGACATGCGCTCCCGGCGGAGCCAGCGTATCGTCGACGGTACTCGGTATCAGCATTTCCACGATCGGCTGCCGTGAATAGCCGAGATGCATCGCATCGGCATAGGCCTTGTCCATAAAAGGCAGGCTCGGCGCCATGATGATGCCCGCCTTATGATGAAGCTCAGCATCGGTCCCTGGCAGACAGCTGAAATCAGGCAACGCCGAAAGAGCGACGTTCATGCGGAAGGTTCCGGAGGCGCACCGATAGCGTTGCATGCGCCGGCTGAATTCAACCGGCACGGCGTCGGCCGCCACCAGTTTTTGGTAAAGCAGTTTCGGGTTCACGTTGGCGGCTACGATGGCGGCAAAATGTTGCTCACCGGATTCGAGTTCCACGCCGATGGCGCGCCCGTTGTCGGTCAGTACGCTGCGCACCGGTGCGTTGACCCGGATGTCGACGCCACGCGATCCCGCTTCCCGCGCCATCGCCTGGGTAATCGCGCCCATGCCGCCGATCGCGTGACCCCAGGTGCCTTTTTTGCCGTTGACCTCGCCGATCACATGATGCAGCAGGACATAACCGGATCCCGGGGTGTAGGGGCTGCCAAAATTGCCGACCACGGCGTCAAAACCGAGCACGGCCTTGATCGGGTCGGACTCGAACCAGCCATCGAGCAGGTAGCCGGCGCTGCGGGTCATCAGTTCGTGAAAATCTCTTTGTTGTTCCCGGCTAAGTTTGCGCCAGCGATTCCCCATCCTGATGGCGCTCATCAGGCTGTCGATACCGCCACCCTGGTTTGGCGGAGTTTCCAGCAGCGAGTCTCTGATCAGGTCGGCGACGGCTTCGAGCATGCGGTAAAACGCGGGCAGGTTTTTTGCATCCCGCTTGCTGAATTTTGCCACCTCGGCAGCCGTACCTTCCGGGCCGCCAACGCTCAGGCTGTTGCCATCGGGCAGGGGCAGGAAATTGTCCATTGGGCGGCTGATGATTCGCAGACCGTTTTCGTGCAGGCGCAGATCGCGGATGATCACCTTATGCAGCAGGCTGACCGTATACGCGGCGGTCGAATTCCTGAATCCCGGGGCAAACTCCTCGGTGACCGCTGCGCCGCCGACTATAGACCGGCTTTCGAAAATTCCAACCTTGAGTCCGCCGGCGGCCAGGTAGCTGGCGCAGACAAGGCCATTATGGCCACCGCCAATAATCAAAGCATCGAACTTCTGGTCTGGCATTTGTCTTCCCTGGTCCGTGAGTGGCCGGCGGGTCGGCGCATTGTGCGCAAAGAGGCTGGCCGGGGCAAGACAGCCGCCTCGCCAAAAAAGTGCCGGCCTGCATAATTCACCAAGGATCGCGGATTCTGGGTGAGGACTCGGGCGACTGAGGGCAGGTCTGGAGCGAAACCCATAGTGGTAGCTATGGGTTGAGTGAAGACCAAGCTCAGGCGTCCGAGAACCAGCCAGGGCCGCGATAGGTGGACGCCGGCGCACAAACTGTAATCAGCCACCAGCGGACCGATGCCGAAAAATACCTGAATATTCCTTTCCCTACACCCGGCGGCTACCGCCTTGGTGAAATATGCAGGCTTGCTTTGGGCTTGCGTAATGACCCTGTCTGTATATAATCACAGTAACTGTTTATTTGCACAGGTGCGCCATGAAGGAACTGACCCCAAGACAGCAACAGGTACTCGAACTGCTAAGAAGCTTTATCGAAGAACGCGGCATGCCGCCGACCCGTGCGGAAATCGCCAAGGCACTGGGTTTTCGCTCGGCCAATGCGGCGGAAGATCATTTGCGGGCCCTGGAGCGCAAAGGGGTGATCGATCTCTGCCGGGGTACCTCGCGGGGCATCCGCCTGCGCGATTCCCTGCGTGAACAAATGGGTATACCCCTGGTCGGCCGGGTGGCGGCGGGCCGGCCCATCCTGGCCGAGGAGCATATCGAGGCCCGCTACCAGATCGATCCCGCCCTGTTCAGCCCGCGGCCGCACTACCTGCTGCAGGTCAAAGGCATGAGCATGAAAGACGTTGGCATCCTGGATGGCGACCTGGTCGCGGTACATCGCACACCGGATATTCGCAACCGGCAGATCGTCGTGGCGAGGCTGGATGATGAGGTCACGGTGAAACGTTATCGCCAGGTCGGCAAACAGGTCTGGTTGTTGCCGGAGAATGCAGACTTCGAACCCATTGAAATCGACCTGAGCGAACAAGCGATGGTGATCGAAGGTGTTGTGGTCGGCGTGCTGCGCCGGGATGCGAACGGGAAACTGCACGGATGAGCATGGGCCGATGAGCATGGATATGGAGGCATTGGCGGCTTTGCCGGGGGTCTGGCGTGGGGGTGAAACCGCAACCGCGCTTGCCGTGATCGCTACCGGTTTTACCGAACTGGATCATTGCTTATTGGATAGGGATGGGAATGGGGATGGGGGCGGGGGCTGGCCGGTCGGCGCACTGACCGAGATCTGCACGCAGGTCCCGGGTAGCGGTGAGGTCAGCCTGGTCATCCCGGCACTGGCTGCCCTGAGCGATGGCAGCATTGACGACACGGGCTGGATCGCCTGGATTTCGCCGCCCCATGCGCTGTATCCACCCGCGCTGGCTGCCGGCGGCGTACGCCTGTCGCGCCTGTTGATGGCGCAGGCTGCCGATACCACCGACGTGCTGTGGGGGATGGAGCAGGCTCTGCGTTCCGGCAGTTGCCAGGCGGTGCTGGGTTGGGCGGATAAAACCCGCGAGCGGAGTCTCAGGCGCTTGCAGCTGGCGGCTGAATCCACCCGCGCCTGGGCCGTGTTATACCGGCCGGCGCATTGCCTGGAACAGGCATCGCCGGCGGCGCTGAGACTGCGGCTGACGGCGGTTGCCGAGGGCCTGGAGATCGATGTGCGCAAAAACCGGGGCGGGCGACCGGGTCGCTGCCGCATTCCTCAGGAGGCGCTAAGAGCGGATCGCGGGTGGCCACGGAGAGCAGAGTCACAGATCGTTAAAGAATAAGTTTAAATAAAACAAATAGTTATAAACTAAAGTTAATAAATAATTCAAGTAAACCTCATGGCCGTTCGCCAACAATCGCTAATCCTGCCGGAGCAGGAGCTTTGCCAGCCCTCGAATTCCACCGTGCCGCTGTCACAACATGCGCGACGCCCCCGGTTGTGGCTGGCCCTGCGGCTGCCGCAATTGCCCGTCGAGGTATTTCCAGCCGCCGCTGGCCAGGCCCTGGCGGTGGTGGCAAACGGTACCGGCGGCAGGTGCCTGCAGTTTTGCAATCTCGCCGCCAGGCGGTTGGGTCTGCGTCCGGGTCTAACCCCCGGTGCTGCCTTCGTGCTGGCGCCGGATCTGCATTTGCCGGAGCGCAGCCCATGGCGGGAGCAACAGCTTTTGCAGCGCCTGGCTGACTGGGCCGGTCAGTACACCTCGCTGGTCAGCCTGGAACCGCCAGACGGGTTGTTGCTCGAGATTCAGGGCAGTTTGCGGCTGTTTGGCGGCCTGGGCAGGCTCTGGCAATTGCTGGAACAAGGCCTGGCCAGTCGCGGCCATCGGGTTGACATGGCGGTTGCACCGACGGCGCAGGCGGCCTTGTGGCTGGCCAGGGGTGCGCCGGGAAGCCAGGTCGAAAAGAGCCATATGCTGAGCGGTGTATTGAGTCGTTTGTCATTGCAGCGACTGAACTGGCCGCAGCGGGTGGTCAAGGCCCTGGATGAAATGGGGCTGCGCCGGCTCGGTGACTGTCTGCGCTTGCCGCGTGAAGGTTTTGCGCGGCGCCTGGGCGCTGAACGCCTGGCTGAACTGGACCGGGCATTGGGCCGGATACCGGAAGCCCGTACCGCGTGGGTACCGGCAAGCCGTTTCAGCTTGTCCGTCGATCTGCATACGGAGTGCCAGGACCGTGAGCGGTTGATGCATGCCATACGACCGCTGTTTGAACAATTGCAGCGGTACCTGGTAGTCCGCCAGTCCGGCGTGCAACTGGTGGAACTCAAACTTCGCCACCTGCGGGCGCCGGCCAGTTCGGTCGTCCTGCGCCTGTTATCGCCCGCTTGTCGGGCAGAGCATTTTCAGGCCTTGCTCGGTGGCCATATGGAGCGTATCGAACTGCCCGAACCGGTCGTGGCCCTGACTTTGCGGGCGGGGCGGCTGCAGCCGCTGGCGGCGGTCAGCGGTGATTTGCTGGCCGACCGCCAGCGCATGGGTGGCAGCGGGTTGTCGGCAGGACGCCTGGTGGAATGTTTGCGGGCACGGCTGGGGCGGCGCGCCGTTTACGGGGTTGACCTGCAAGCAGACCATCGTCCCGAGCGAGCCTGGCGGCGGGTGGAACCGGTCACCAGCCAGGACAGCGGCCACTTTTCACAACTCAACCGGCCGCTGTGGCTGCTCGAATCGCCAACACCCCTGCGCCAGCAACAAGGATGGCCATGGCAGGAGGGACGGCTGCGCATCCAGGCCGGGCCGGAGCGCATCGAAAGCGGCTGGTGGGATGGCGCCGATATCAGCCGCGATTATTACCTGGCGCGTAACGCGCATCAGCAATGGTTGTGGATATACCGTGAGCGCCAGGGCGCCCGCCGCTGGTACCTGCATGGCTTGTTTGCATGAAACTCCCGGACTATGCGGAATTACACTGCCTGAGCAATTACACTTTTCTGCGCGGAGCATCCCATCCCGGGGAGTTGGTCCGGCGGGCCAGGGAACTGGGCTACAGCGCGCTCGCCATCACCGATGAATGCTCGGTGGCCGGCGTCGTCCGCGCCCATGCGGCAGCCAGGAAACATCGGCTGAAACTGATTATCGGCAGTGAATTTCACCTCGACGATGGTTTGCACCTGGTCGTCCTGGCCTGCACCCGCACCGGCTATGGCAGTTTGTGCCGCCTGATTACCCAGGGTCGCCAGGCGGCGAAAAAAGGCAGCTATGAACTGCAACGGCCGGCGCTGACGGGATTGCG
>JAZFYI010000056.1:0-8629 GCA_036443455.1 Gammaproteobacteria bacterium | reverse complement strand
TCACCGTTGCGCGTGTCCACCTTGACCATCTCGCCCTCTTCCAGGAACAGCGGAACTTTGACCACGGCGCCGGTTTCCAGGCGTGCCGGTTTGATTCCGCCCTGTGCCGTATCGCCGCGCAAGCCGGGATCGGTTTCAACGATTTTCAACTGCACGAAATTGGGCGGCGCGATGATCAGCGGCGTGTTATTCCACAAAGTCACGAGACAGATGTCTTGTTCCTTGAGCCACTTCTTCGAATCGCCGACCGCGGTGGCATCGGCGGCATGCTGTTCATAGGTATCGGGCTCCATGAAATGCCAGAACTCGCCATCGGAATACAGATATTGCATTTCGGTTTCGATGATATCGGCGGCCTCGACGGATTCGCCTGATTTATAGGTCTTGTCGACGACCCGCCCGTTTTTCAGGTTTTTTATCCTGACCCTGTTAAAAGCCTGGCCCTTGCCCGGCTTTACAAATTCGTTCTCGACGATCACGCAGGGATCGCGATCGATAATGATCTTGAGCCCCGATCGAAATTCGCTGGTGCTGTAACTCGCCATCGGTTTTCCTGTTGCAAATAGAAATAATACCCGTTCAGCGGCGGCCGGGTAAGAGATCCGCATCCGGTCCCGGATCGGGCTGAATCCGTAGGCTAAAAATGTGATTTTTCAATGCGTTATCGGCTATAGTGCATGGCATAAGTAAAAAAGTCAGGATACCGTTGCGCATGGAGGCTGCTATGGTAAGACACACCGACGCTATTCCGCTGATAGTGATCGCCAAGCTGCAAGACCAGGTCGAAGCGTTAAACCAGTGCATGCGCAATGCCGGCCGGCCGGTTCAATGTTCATGGATTTCAGACGTCGATGAGCTCGGCAACGGTCTGGACCAGATCAACCCCGAACTCATCGTCGTTTTCCAGGATAAAGTCGATAAACTCCTGAAAGAGATCATCCAGAACAGGAACCACTTCGCCTCGCGCATTCCGGTCATCGTTTGCTCCAAGTCTGTCGATGAGAACGCGATCGCCGCCGCGATGAGAATCGGCGCCCAGGACGTGGTTTCCCTGAATTTCCCAAGCCGGCTGGTCGCGGTTTTCACGCGCGAGCTGCGCGCGTACCGCCTCGAACAGGCGCTGAACAAAGCCGGCCGGACCGTCAGGGATTACAAAGAACAGCTTACTGCCGCGCTGCATAGCTCGGCGGACGCGATCGCCGTGGTCCGCGAAGGCATCATCATCAAGGTAAACCAGGCCTGGCTGGAACAGTTTGGCCGCACCAGTGCAAAAGAACTGACCGGCCAGCCGCTGCTGGATTTTTTCGCGCGCAAAAGTCATGTCACGCTCAAAGGCGCGTTGATCGCCTGTGCGCTCGGCCGCCTGCAATTGGATAAAATCAGCGCCGCGGCGCTGATCAGCGATGGCACCAGCCTGATGCTGGATCTGGAACTCGAGCGGTCCTCGAGCAAACGCGATAGCGACATAAGAATCACCATAGCGACCGATCACGATGTCGACAGGGCGCCGGAGCAAAAATTGAAACGCGCCCTGCACCTGGACCCGGCCACCGGCCTGTATCAGCGCATGCATTTTCTCAAGCGCCTGTCCGCGACACTAAAAAGCGAGCCGGCCAGCGGCGTGCGGGCGCTGATCTACCTGAAGCCCGATCAGTTTGGCTCGATCACCCAGGAAATCGGGCCGCTGGCGACCGAAGGCATACTCGTGCAGATCGCGGATCTGCTAAAGGAGTTGACCCAGCCCGGCGATTTGTGCGGACGCTTTGGCGGCAATATCTTTTGTGCGTTGCTGGCTCGCGGCAACAGCCGGGATATCGATGCCTGGGTAATGAACCTGATTCAGCGCATGGCGGCGCATACATATTCCGCCGGAAACCGGTCGATTTCGCTGACGGTTACCGTCGGCATGGTCCCGCCGGAAGCGTTATCGAGCGACGCGGGTGACATGCTGAAACACGCAGAGAGCGAAAACGCCAAGGGCCGGAGAAAGGGCGGCAACTGTCTCAGCGTCATGGAATTCAGCGACACCGATACCCGGATAAAGGCCTACGACGCGACCTGGGTCAAACGCATCAAGAGCGCACTGATTCAGAACCGGTTTCGTCTCCTGCATCAGCCGATCGCCAACCTCGGCGGCGAGGAACAGGCGATCTTCGACTTGCTGGTGCGCATGCTCGATAAAGAAGACAACGCGATACTGCCCAATGATTTCCTGCCGGCGGCCCAACGCAACAACCTGATGAAGCCCATAGACCGCTGGGTCATCGGCGCCGCCCTGTCTTTTTGCAAGAGCAAAAACCCCGACCGGGTTTTCGTTCGTTTATCGAGTGACTCGCTGGTCGATCTTTCGCTGATCGACTGGCTGGCCAAACAACTGGCCGACAAGGAAGTGGCCGCAGGCAAACTGGTATTCCAGGTCACCGAGGCCGATGTGGCGCAACAAATCAAACCCAGCATCAAGTTTGCCAAACTGATCGATTCCCTCGGTTGCAGCCTGGCCCTGGAACATTTCGGCGCCGGCCGAAATTCCATCGAGTTGCTAAAACGGTTGCCCGTCAGATACGCAAAAATCGATGGTTCGCTGATGCAGGGCATTGCCGGCAACAGCGCCCTGCAGGAAAAGGTGCGCGACCTGGTGCTCGCCGCGCATGACAACGGGGTGTTGACCATCGCCGAGCAGGTCCAGGATGCGAATACCATGGCGACCCTGTGGCAGCTCGGCGTCGAATACATGCAAGGCTATTATGTGCAGGAACCCGACGTCGTGCTCGCCGACGACCCGAATGCGAAATAGCCAACCGCGCCGGTAGCGCGATCGCCCTGCTCAGGAATGAAGGTTTGCCTCGCGCAACACCCGGATGCGCTCGTCGAGGGGCGGGTGGCTCATCAGTAATCGTCGCAGGCCGCCATTCCCGCCGCCGGCAATGCCAAAGGCGTTGAGTTCTTTCGGTAACTCGGCCGGGCCGTGGGCGCTTTTCAAGCGCTCGAGCGCGCCGATCATCTTGTGCCGGCCGGCCAACCTCGCACCACCGGCATCCGCGCGGAACTCGCGGTAGCGTGAAAACCACATGACGATGACCGATGCGAGGATGCCGAGCACGATCTGGGTGATGATCACCGAGATAAAATAGCCGATGCCATAGTTGGAATTCGAGCGGAAGACCACCCGGTTGACGATGCCGCCGATAATTCTCGACAGGAATATCACGAAGGTATTGAGGACGCCCTGGATCAAGGTCAGCGTCACCATGTCGCCGTTGGCAATGTGGGAAATCTCATGTGCGAGTACCGCCTCGACTTCGTCGCGGCTCATCTGTTGCAACAGGCCCTCGCTGACCGCGACCAATGCCGAGTCCCGTTTCGCGCCGGTCGCGAATGCATTGGGCTGTGGGCTCGGGAAAATGGCGACTTCGGGCATGCCGATGCCGGCCTGGCGCGCCTGGTGTTCGACGGTTCTGAGCAGCCACGCCTCGGTTTCGCCGGCCGGTTTCTCGATCACGCGCGCGCCGGTCGACCTTTTGGCCAGCCATTTGGACAGGCCGAGCGATATGAACGCGCCACCCATGCCGAATATGGCGCTGAACACCAGCAGCGCCTGGTAGTTGTAGCCCTGCTGCGCCATGTACTGGTCCGCGCCGAGCAATCGCATCGCGATGCTCAGGATCAGGATTACGGCGATATTGGTCGCCAGGAAAAGCATTATTCGTTTCATCTGAATTCTCTCCGCATGCCGCCTTTATTAACCCGTAATGCGGGTCGCAACCTGGATTACAAGGCTGTTTGACCCATCCGGTGGCGTTTTATTCCGTTCGCAGACCGCTCACCTTGCGCCAGCCGCGTGGCAGCAGCGCGCCGCGCAGGCCCCGCGAACCTTCGTAGCGATCCATTTCATGGTATCCCAGGGTCATGTGGCGTTCGCCGCACAATATGGTCAGCTTTTGTTGCGGCCCGATGACCGCGACTGCGACCAGCCGCTCCTCGCCGCTGTCGAGCAGTTTTTTCGGAATACCGATGATCTTGTTGCCCTTGCCCTTCGCCATCTCGGGCAACTCCTCGAGCGGAAAGCTCAGCAAGTGGCCGCCACCGGTGGCGGCCACCACCCACAGGTCCTTTGCATCGCCGGCCACCCTGGCCGGTACCACGACGCCGGCGCCGTGCGGCACCCTGAGCGCTACCTTACCCGCCTTGTTGCGGCTTTGCAGATCGCCTACGCGCACGATAAAACCATAGCCGGCCGTAGAGGCCAGCAGCCATTTGTCATTCTCCTCGCCCATTATGACACCGGCAAAAACCGCGCCATCCGGTGGTTTCAGCCGCCCGGACAGCGGTTCGCCGAGGCTGCGTGCCGATGGCAGCGTATGGGCCGGCAGGCTGTAGGCGCGACCCGTGCTATCGAGGAAAACCGCAAGCTGGTTGCTGCGGCCCGTTGCCGCGGCCTGGAAGGAATCGCCCGATTTGAAGTTCAAGGAAAGCGGATCGATTTCATGACCCTTGGCCGCCCGCGCCCAACCGCGTTGCGACAATACCAGGGTAACCGGTTCGCTGGGCACCAGCGCGGTCTCGTCGAGCGCCTGGGCCGCCGCCTTTTCCTGCAACACGGTGCGCCGCGTGTCGCCGTATTTCTCCGCGTCTTCCCTGATCTCGCCGATGATCAGTTTGCGCAGCCGCGCCTTGCTGCCGAGCATCTTTTCCAATGCCTTGCGCTCTGCGGCCAGCTCTTCCTGCTCCGCTCGAATCCTGATTTCCTCGAGTTTGGCCAGGTTTCTCAGGCGCAAATTGAGTACCGACTCGGCTTGCTCATCCGACAATTTGAAGCGCTTCATCAGTTTCGGTTTTGGCTCGTCTTCGCTGCGGATAATCGCAATCACTTCGTCGATATTCAGGTAGGCGATCAGCAATCCTTCGAGCTGGTGCATGCGTTGCTCGACTTTCTCCAGCCGGAACTCGAGACGCCGGGTCACCGTCGCGGAGCGGTATTTGATCCACTCGCCGAGCAGTTCCTTAAGATCGAAAACGCGGGGTTTCCCGTTGAGCGCGATCAGGTTGAGATTGGCGCGCACCGTGCGTTCGAGATCGGTGGTCGCAAAAAGATGCGACATCAATTCATCCACCTTGACCCGGTTGGAACGCGGCGATATGACCAGCCGGACCGGCGTTTCATGATCCGATTCATCGCGCAAGTCATCGACCAGCGGCAGCTTTTTTGCCCGCATCTGGCCGGCGATCTGTTCCAGGATCTTGTTGCCCGACACCTGCCACGGTAATTCGTGGATAACGATTTCGCCGTTCTCCACTTCATAGCGCGCGCGCAGGCGCAGCGTGCCGTTGCCGGTTTCATAGATTTTCCTGATGTCTTCCCGTGAACTGACGATTTCGCCGGCGGTCGGGAAATCGGGCCCCTTGATGTGTTTCAGCAACTGGGCGAGGCTCGTTTTCGGTTCCTCGAGCAAACGAATGCAGGCGCTGGCCACTTCGTTCAGATTGTGCGGCGGGATATCGGTCGACATGCCCACGGCGATACCGGTCGTGCCATTGAGCAGGATGTTGGGCAACCGCGCCGGCAAGGTGACCGGTTCGTTCAACGTGCCATCGAAATTGGCCTGCCAGTCGACCGTGCCCTGACCAAGTTCCCTGAGCAGCACGCCGGCATAGGGCATCAGCCGGGATTCGGTGTAGCGCATTGCGGCGAATGACTTGGGGTCATCGGTGGACCCCCAGTTACCCTGCCCGTCGATCAGCGGGTAGCGATAGGCAAACGGTTGCGCCATCAATACCATCGCCTCGTAACAGGCGGAATCGCCATGCGGGTGAAACTTGCCGATCACATCGCCGACCGTGCGCGCCGATTTCTTGTGCTTGGACCCGGCCGACAGACCCAACTCGCTCATCGCGTAGATGATCCTGCGCTGCACCGGTTTGAGCCCGTCGCCGATGCTCGGCAAGGCACGATCGAGAATGACGTACATCGAGTAATCGAGATAGGCCTTCTCGGCAAAGACCTTTAGCGGTTGTTCCTCGATGCCCTCGAGATTCAGTTCCTGGTTTTGCATAGCGGTTACCGTTTCAATGTATCAGTTGCAGTCTTCAGACGCTGGCGAGATCGCCTTTTTTCTGTAGCCATTCCTTGCGGTCCTGGGCACGCTTTTTTGACAACAGCATGTCCATCAGTTTTTCGGTCTGGTCGCGGGCGTTGATGGTCAGCCGGATCATGCGCCGGGTATCCGGCGACATCGTGGTCACGCGCAACTGGGTCGGGCTCATCTCACCCAGTCCCTTGAAGCGGGTCACCATCACCTTGCCCTTGATTTTTTCCGCCGCGATCTGGTCCAGCCGGCCGTCTCTCTCGGCATCGTCGAGCGCGTAATAAACAGACTTGCCGACATCGATGCGGTACAACGGCGGCATCGCGACATACACGTGCCCTTGCCTGACCAGTTGCGGAAAATGGCGCAGGAACAAGGCACAAAGCAAGGTTGCGATATGCAGGCCATCTGAGTCCGCATCCGCGAGTATGCAAATCTTGTGATAGCGCAAACCCTTGAGGTCATCGCTGCCGGGATCCACGCCCAAAGCGACGCTGATGTCATGCACTTCCTGCGATGCCAGCACCTCGGATGAATCCACTTCCCAGGTGTTCAGAATCTTGCCGCGCAGGGGCATGATCGCCTGGGTGAACCTTTCGCGGGCCTGCTTCGCCGAGCCACCGGCCGAGTCGCCCTCGACCAGGAACAGTTCGGTCAGCTCCGGCTCCTGGCAGGTACAGTCCGCCAGCTTGCCCGGCAACGCCGGTCCGCTGGTGATTTTCTTGCGTACCACTTTTTTGCTGGCCTTGAGCCGGCGTTGCGCGCTGCTGATCGCAATCAGGGCAATGTTGTCACCGGTGTCGGGGTGCTGGTTCAGCCATTGCGCGAAAGCATCGTTGACCACGCCCGATACGAACGCCGCGCTCTCGCGTGACGACAGGCGTTCCTTGGTCTGACCGGAGAACTGCGGGTCTTTGAGCTTGGCCGACAACACATAACTGACCTTCTCCCAGACATCCTCCGGCGCCAGCCGCAGGCCACGCGGCAACAGGTTCCGGTTCTCGCAAAATTCCCTGAGCGCCTCGGTCAGGCCGGCGCGCAATCCGTTTACGTGGGTGCCCCCCAGCGTGGTGGGCACCAGGTTGACATAGCTCTCCGCGATGTCCTGGCCACCCTCGCTCAACCAGACCAGCGACCAGTCCACCGCTTCCTCGTTGCCGACCAGGCTGCCATCGAAGGGATCTTCCGGCAGCCATTCGCCGTTGCCGATTTCCTCGACCAGGTAGTCGTTCAGTCCACCGCTGTATTCCCAGCTGTCCTTTTCCTTCGTCTTTTCGTTTTTCAGGCTGACTTTAAGACCGGGGCAAAGGACCGCCTTTGCACGCAACAGGTGTTTGAGTTTCGCGACCGAAAACTTGTTGCTGTCGAAATACTGCGGGTCCGGCCAGAAGCGAATGGTCGTACCGGTGTTCTTCTTGCCGACCTCGCCGACGACTTCCATTTTTGAAGTACGCCGGCCGCCGCTAAAACCGAGATTGTATTCCTTGCCATCGCGGCGAACCCAGACCTCCAGGTTTTTTGACAAGGCATTGACCACCGACACGCCGACCCCGTGCAGCCCGCCGGCATACTGGTAGGTCTCGTCGGAAAATTTTCCGCCCGCGTGCAGGCGGGTCAGGATCAGTTCGACCCCGGGGATTTTTTCCTTTGGATGAATATCGACCGGCATCCCGCGGCCGTCGTCTTCGACTTCGAGCGAGCCATCCTTGTGCAGAGTCACCTTGATGTTCTTGCAATAACCGGCCAACGCTTCGTCAACGCTGTTATCGACAACTTCATGGGCCAGGTGGTTGGGGCGAGAGGTGTCGGTGTACATCCCCGGGCGCTTGCGTACCGGTTCGAGTCCGCTGAGGACCTCGATGTCGGAAGCGGTATATTGGCGGCTCATCCTTATTCCAGCTGCAATTCCTTTTTCTCTTGCTCGCGATTCTAACCTGTTCGCGACAGTAACCGGTATGGCTTTTTCAGGCGAGATCGCCGAGCAAGGATTCGAGCAGATCGCTATCCAGTGGCACGCCCGGCTGCAGGTAATGCGGATGATCGACACCGGCGGACAAGGCGGCTCCGGATTTGAGCGCGGCAATCATTGCCGCGCTCAGTTCGAAGCGCAAAAAGTGCACGGCCGAAGTTTTATCCCCGGTGCTGCGCTCCAGGTCGTCATCGGCGATGGCGAACACCGGCGCATGCCCGGCGACCTGCACGATATCCGGGTACTCGATCAGCATCGTTGCCTTCAAATTACTGCTATCCGGAATCAACGAGTTATACGGGCCGAGGTCAGAGAGTCTCCGAAATTCGATTAGAATATCGTCGACGTATGTTGCGGAGTGATCACCTCGCTGAGATCAGGCAAGGTCGAAGCGATCGAGATTCATGACCTTATCCCACACAGCAACGAAGTCACGAACGAACTTCTGCTCGGCGTCGTCACTCCCGTAGACCTCAGCGATCGCCCGGAGCTCAGAGTTCGAACCGAAGACGAGGTCGACGCGGCTGCCGGTCCACTTGAGCTTGCCCGTCCCGCGATCGCGACCCTCGAATACGTC
>JAZFYI010000055.1:0-5990 GCA_036443455.1 Gammaproteobacteria bacterium | reverse complement strand
CCATGCTGCGGAGTGTGGCGTCGAGCCCATAACCGTTCTCGTCGATACTGCCAAAAATACCGGCGTCTATTTCCGCGTTGGCAAAAAAGACGCTCAGGTTGACATCGGTGGTACCCGAAATGGCGCTCTTATAGCCAATACCGGCCTTGATAACGTCGAAATCCACACCACCGGAAAAACCGACGGTGGAATATTCGCCAAAGATAAAAATATTTTCGCCGACTTCCGCCGAACCCGCTATACCAAAGCCATCGCCGTCATCGATACCATCGATGTCTGAATTGACGTAACTCGCTTCGATATAGTTGTATTCGGGTGAAGCCGCAAAACCCGCGGCCGGTGCGAGCACCAGCGATGCGATCGCGCCATATCTAATCACTGTCTTGAGAATTTTCATAACTCGTCATCCTTTTCGCTGTTTGCGAATCTATTGACCATCCGTGTAAAATCTGATACCAAATATATGTTATTTATACCAAATAAGCATATCGCATATCAAAACCTCTTGTTCGCGATACTTTCGAGTCCGGAACTTGTCTAAAGTTCGGAACTTGCGCAGCGTAGTCAGGCGCGCCTGAACGCAAGCTGAATCGATTTTTCGGGATTTTCCGTCGACAAGATTTACACCTTGGCCGGGGCAAGTGAGGCGAACCGATCTAAATGCTTGATATTGCTCGCTCACATGATTTACGGCGCGGATTTTGCATTAATTACCGGCATTGTGCAAGTGCACATTGACAGGAGAAATTATGTCGAATTCAGCAGGCAACTCGGATGCTTGCGCGGCGTTCCTCGATTCGGAAAGCCGCCTCCCGGCCTGTGCGTTAAACGACCGGCGTTATAGCCAGGATCGCCGGGAGAAAACCTGGTGGTCATTGTGCTATGGCGGTGTCCGTCCCAGGCGGAGATCTCATCGGCGTGGCGCAGACAGTTTCAGTGGTCACACGGACTGGCTGGATTCCGAATTACTGTACCTGACCCTGGGGATACTGGTGTTGTGCACGGCCGATGCAATCATGACCTTGAATCTGCTCAATATGGGAGCCCGGGAAGCCAACATTTTTATGGCGCACATGATCGAAAAAGACGAGTTTCTTTTTGGCGCAACCAAAATGGCGCTGACCGGTCTTGGCCTGATCCTGCTGGTCATGCATGCTCCGTTCCGTCTTTTTCGCCTGATCAGGGTGCGAAATCTCCTGCGCATTTTCTTCTTTGCGTACTGCGCGCTGATCGGCTACGAGATCGTCATCTATCGGCTGATCTGATCGCTTGCCGAGGCTGTCTTTGCCGAGGGCATCCGGGTTGGCTTTCGTTTCTTATTTTTCACGCTTGCGATAGAATGCGCGGCTCGCTCGAGCGAGCCGATTTACCCATACAAGCAACGACTTATCCGAACAAAAATGAGCAGCGAGCTGGAAAAAAAGTACCAGACTACACCGCTGTCCGGTGGCAATGCGCCACTGGTCGAGGGTCTGTTCGAGGAGTTCCTCGCAGACCGTTCCTCGGTGCCCGGTCACTGGGCCAAATGGTTCGATCAGTTTGACCAAAACGGGCAAATACCACGGCGGCCGATCGAAAAGGAACTGGCGCGACAGGCGTTGTCGCCGCGGGTATCACGACCGGCCCGGCCGCCTGCCATGTCCGAGACACGCCAGGGCGTGGTTTCCCGGCTTATCCAGGTTTACACAGCCCGCGGCCACCTGATCGCCGATATCGATCCGCTGGGTTTGTTGCAGCGGCCGACGCCACAGGTACTCAATCTCGAATATTTTGGGCTTGGAGAGGTCGACCTGGACCGGGTTTTCCAGCCCGAAGGGCTGGCCTCGGCCTCCGGCCCCATGGCGTTGAGAGACATTATCGATCTGTTGCGCCAAGTCTATTGCAGCAAGATTGGCGTCGAATTTGCGCATGTGTCCCGGTCGGCTGAGCGGCTCTGGCTACAGAGGGAATACGAATTGGCCGTCGTGGGGCAGAGCCTGACACCCGCTGAAAAACGAGACGCGCTGTATCAGTTGACCGCGGCCGAAGGCATGGAGCGCTATCTGCATACGCGGTTCGTCGGCCAAAAAAGGTTTTCGCTTGAAGGCGGTGAAAGCATGATCTTGCTGCTCGAGGACTTGATACAGCAAGGTGGCGCGACCGGCGTCAAGGAGTTTGTCATCGGCATGGCCCACCGGGGGCGGATCAACGTGCTGGTCAACATCCTCGGCAAGGCGCCGGCCGAACTGTTTTCGGAATTCGCCGGCGAGTACGACCTGGCGCAGCTGAAAGGCTCGGGCGATGTCAAGTATCACAAGGGATTCTCATCCGATATGCACACGCCGGGCGGCGATGTGCACATCGTGCTGGCATTCAACCCCTCACACCTGGAGATCGTAAACCCGGTCGTTGTCGGTTCGGTCAGGGCACGACAGCAACGTCACGGGGAGGGAGACCATCAGCGAGTCGTACCGGTCCTGATCCATGGCGATGCGGCCTTCGCCGGCCAGGGCGTCGTGATGGAGACCTTGCAAATGTCCCAGGCGCGGGGATTTGCGGTCGGTGGAACCGTGCATATCGTGTGCAACAACCAGATCGGTTTCACGATCAGCGATCCGGCGGACGCCCGCTCGACACTCTACTGCAGCGATGTCGCGAAAATGATCGAGGCGCCGGTTTTCCACGTCAACGCCGATGACCCCGAAGCGGTGATCCTGGTGACCCGGTTGGCGCTGCGTTACCGGCAGGAATTTGGCAAGGACGTGGTAATCGACCTGGTCTGTTATCGCCGTCTTGGGCATAACGAAGCGGATGAGCCGGCCGCTACCCAGCCGCAAATGTATGCGGCAATCCGAAAACACCCGACCACCAGGCAGTTGTATGCGGACAGCCTGGTTCGCGAGTCGGTGCTGACACAGGTTGAAGCCGATCGAATGATCGGGCAGTACAGGCAAGACCTGGAAGAAGGCCATCCGCTGCCGCGAAAACTGTTGGCCACGGATGGCAACGAGCTCAGCGTCGACTGGGGCGAGTATCGAAACGGCGCGGCCTCGCCAACGGCAAAAACGGCTGTCAGCAAACGCAAGCTGGGAAAATACTCGGCCCGGCTACTCGATCTTCCCGCGCATATTACGGTCCACCCCAGGGTACAGCGGATCCTGGAAAGCCGCGCGAAAATGGCGGCCGGCGAACTGCCGATCGACTGGGGCTACGCGGAGACCATTGCTTATGCGAGCCTGCTCGATGATGGCTATGAAGTCAGGCTGACCGGCCAGGACAGCGCGCGCGGGACTTTCTTCCACCGCCACGCGGTGCTGCACAATCAAGCGGACCAGGAAAGCTTTGTGCCGCTACAACACCTGTCGGCCAGGCAGGGTAGATTCACGATTACCGATTCTCTGCTGTCAGAGGAAGCGGTCATGGGGTTCGAGTATGGCTTTGCGACCACCGAGCCCAATGCGCTGGTCATCTGGGAAGGGCAGTTTGGCGACTTTGCCAACGGCGCACAGGTGGTTATCGATCAGTTCATCAGCTCTGGCGAGGCGAAATGGGGTCGCCTGTGCGGGCTGACGCTGTTCCTCCCGCATGGTTATGAAGGCCAGGGACCGGAGCATTCGTCGGCGCGGCTCGAGCGGTTCCTGCAACTTTGCGCGGAACACAACATGCAGGTTTGCGTGCCATCCAATCCGGCACAAATGTTTCATCTGCTGAGGAGGCAAATGATCAATCCGCAGCGCATTCCGCTGATCGTCATGACGCCGAAAAGCCTGTTGCGGCACAAGATGTCCGTATCGACGATCGAAGATTTGTCGAGCGGAAGTTTTCAGACGGTAATCGATGATGCATCTGCGATCAGGCCGGCTGCAGTCGAGCGGATCGTTTTCTGCAGCGGCAAGGTTTATTACGATCTCATCGATGCTCGCAATGACCGGCATGTGGAAACCGTCGCAATCGTGCGAATCGAGCAGCTTTATCCTTTTCCGGTGGCCGAGTACGCGGCGGCTATCGCCGCCTGGCCAAAGGCCAGGGATATTATCTGGTGCCAGGAAGAGCCAAAAAACCAGGGCGCCTGGTATCAGATCCGGCATCGTTTGCTGGAGCCGCTCGATGGCAGCTCACAAGCACTGTCATATGCCGGCCCAAATGCGTCGGCGGCCCCGGCATCGGGTATATTTGCCCTGCACGTAAAACAGCAGCGGGCGTTGATTGCAGACGCCCTGGCGCTGGTTGACGATCAACCCACCGGCAAATCAGCGAAACGAGCCCGCAAAAAACCGAGGACGGTCAGAAAAAAACATGATTAAAGAAGTCAAAGTCCCCCTGTTACCCGAATCGATCGCCGATGCAACCTTGGTGAACTGGCACAAGAAGCCGGGCGATTCGGTACCGCGCGATGAAAACCTGGTCGACCTGGAAACGGACAAAGTGGTGCTCGAGGTGCCGGCGCCGGTTGCGGGCGTATTGCAGGAGATCCTGAAAGCAGACGGCTCGACGGTAAACAGCGGTGAGCTGCTTGCGCTCATCGAGGAGGGCGCGGTTGCCAGCGAAACGGTGGGGTCCGAGGCCGAAAACTCCGCCCCTGAAAAGGCCGGCGAACCGGTCGAGCCGGAACAGCAAAAAAAATCAGCGCATAAACTCAGTCCATCCGTAAGGCGTTTGCTCGAAGAGTACGACATAGCTGCGGAAGAAATTGCGGGTAGCGGCCGCGATGGGCGGATCAGCAAGGCCGATGTGATGAAATATGTTGAAAACAGGCCCGCGCCGGCCGATGAACAGCCCGCCGTCATGACCGCAACGGCTTTACCAGGCGGATCCCGGCAGGATCGTCGCGTACCGATGACACGGCTGCGCTCGCGCATCGCCGACCGGATGGTCGAGGCGCAAAATACCGCCGCGATGCTGACTTCATTCAACGAAGTCGATCTGAGCGCCGTCGTCGAGCTGCGAAAAAAATACCGGGGCAATTTTGAGAAACAGTATGGCGTGCGGCTGGGTTTCATGTCTTTCTTCGCCAAAGCCTCGGTCGAAGCGTTAAAAAAATATCCGTCTGTGAATGCCTCGGTTGAAGGCAGCGATATCATTTACCACGACTACTATGACATCGGGGTGGCGGTATCGACCGATCGCGGCCTGATGGTGCCGATCCTGCGCGATGTGGATTCGCTCAGTTACGCGGGTATCGAAAAAGCCATAGCCGGTTTTGCCGGTCGCGCCAAAGACGGCAGCATCACTCTCGAGGAGCTGACCGGCGGCACGTTTACGATTACCAATGGCGGCGTGTTTGGCTCGCTGATGTCGACGCCGATTCTCAATATGCCGCAGAGCGCCATTCTGGGTATGCATGCGATCAAGGAGCGGCCGGTCGTGGTCGATGGCGAAATCGTCGTGCGACCGATGATGTATATAGCGCTGACCTATGACCACCGGATTATCGATGGCCGGGAAGCCGTGAAATTTTTGGTCAGCATCAAGGA
Organism: Gammaproteobacteria bacterium; assembly: GCA_036443455.1. Lineage (GTDB taxonomy): Bacteria > Pseudomonadota > Gammaproteobacteria > Steroidobacterales > MnTg04 > MnTg04. The sequence continues at coordinate 537 of JAZFYI010000055.1, read as the reverse complement.
AACGCTGGAAGACCCGGCCAGGTTGATGCTGCAAGTTTAGGGGAGCTCTGATCTATTCATGAGCGAAGTAGATTGTGATTCAAAATGTTCAGATTCAAGGCGCGAATCGCACGTAATAGCGCGCTATTGCGAAGATTTGCAACGCGGAAGCTGGACATTTTGGGCGCAAGATACGAGTTCATGAATAGATCAGAGCTTCCTCAGGGGAGACCATGAGTAAACGGTTTGATGTAGTGATTATTGGCGCCGGTCCGGCCGGTTATGTGGCCGCCATTCGCGCAGCCCAGCTTGGCATGTCGGTTGCCTGTATAGACGACTGGAAGAACCCCGATGGCAGCTTGTCCTATGGCGGCACTTGCCTGAACGCCGGCTGCATCCCGTCCAAGGCCTTGCTGGAGTCATCCGAGCTGGTGCACAGGGCAAAACATGAGTTTGCGACTCACGGTATCGATACCGGTCAGGTCAAGGTCGATTTGGCAAAAATGCAGCAGCGCAAGGCCGGTATCGTAAAACAGCTGACCGGCGGTATTGCCGCGT
>JAZFYI010000054.1:0-12897 GCA_036443455.1 Gammaproteobacteria bacterium | reverse complement strand
ACCTGGGGCGGTCAATAATTTCTCGGCCACCTTCGATCGTGCTATCGGTTGATTTGTCGGGCCTTGGCACCGACGAGGAGCGGCATTATAAGGCCCGCACTGGCTACGTCAACCCGCTGTTTCAGGGCATGCGCCCGGCCACCGGAAACAGCCGTCGGGCAGACCCTGAAAACAGCCCTGTCATGGGCCTTCAGCATTGATTTATAAGCGTTTTTCTAAACCCGGCCCGGATCCCGCAATGATTCGGCCCAGCGTGTCGAACCTGCTCCTCGCCCCGGGCAGGCCATCGCAGATGCGCGAACGGCGATCCCCTGGTGAGATGCGGCTACCGGGAAGACTCGGCGCCGGCGGCCCCTTTGTACACCATGTAGACATCGCTGCGCCGGTATGGGGACCTTTGCGGCCGCCGCTGATGGACAAAACCCGCGGACTCATACAAGTGGATGGCCGGCAACAAGCGGCTGCTCGATTCGAGGTACAGGTGGGTTCCGCCAAGCCCGTGATAGCGCATGATCGATTCCTCGAGCAGGCGCCGCCCGATGCCCAGACCCTGGCTGTGTACGGTCACCGCCATTTTGCTGATCTCGTAGACGCCATTTTGCTGATTGATCAGCGCACAGGTGCCTACGATCTCGCCCATGTAGCGCGCATAGAAAATTGCGCCACCGGGGTCCAGGATGTGTTTTTGCGGATCTGACAGGATGTGCTGATCCATTTCCTCGACATAAAAATACTTTTGCAGCCACTCTGTGTTCAGTTCCAGGAACGCCGCTTTGAACTCGGGCTGGAAATCGAATATTTCGACGGCGTCTCCCTTTGTCTGTTTTGCCGCGGCCCGCACATCGTCGACAAAGCTGTGCTCGGTCAAAACGCTTTCAAAGTTTCTGAGCGCCGCTAGCAGGTCGTGCCCGGTTGCGGAAATATACTGGCCCAGGATATGCACAATCGCCGCCCAAACCGGCCTGAGCTCGCGTATCGCCGCGTGGCCTTTGTCGGTCAGCGATAATTGTCGCTGCCGCCGATCGCTCTCGACTACGCTGTGCTCCAGGTAGCCTTTTTCTTCCAGGCGTTTGCTGATCTGGCTAACGGCCGAATGGCTCTGCCCGATACGATCAGCGATTTCCGTTACCGCCAGCGCTTGTTCGGTCAGTACATGCAGGATCGGGAAAGACGCGGCATTAATATCGATGCCGTTGTCCTTGTAGACCTCGTCAATACTGGCGTAGAGGCGATCGGTCACCCGCCTCAGCAAGGAGCCCAGGGTCAACTCGTTGAGTTTATCCAGTGCCGGTACAGCCATCGAATCCGAGTCCCGTCAGTATTTACGTTAGGACTAACACATGTCTGTTGAAGCGGCAATCAAAAGTGTCCGCTTGCTCGCTTAGCCGGCCAGGCTAACCTTGGCAAACTTTCGCTTGCCAACCTGGATAATGTAGGTGGCGCCTGCCTTTAGCGCCAGATCGCGGTCCGAAACCTTAACGCCGTCCACGCGGACCGCGCCTTGTTGAAGCATACGGAACCCTTCCGCGTTGCTGGCAGTCAGCCCGGCGCCGCGCAGCACATTGGCGATGCCGAGCTCGCCATTTTCGGTCGCCAGCTCACACTCGCTCATTTCGTCCGGTATTTCGCCCCGGCTGAACCTGGCAATAAAATCATCCCTGGCTTTTTCCGCCGCCGCGCCATCGTGAAATCGCTCGATGATTTCCATGGCCAGCTCGATCTTGATATCCCGCGGATTCCGGCCTTCGCCGGCGGCCTTCTGCAAAGCCGCTATATCCGTGGAGCTGCGAAAGCTGAGTAATTCGAAATAGCGCCACATCAAATCATCGGAAATCGACATCAGCTTGCCAAACATATCCGCGGGCGGATCGGTTATGCCGACATAGTTGCCCAGCGATTTGGACATCTTCTGGACCCCGTCGAGCCCTTCGAGCAACGGCATGGTGACCACGATCTGGGGTTGCTGGCCGTACGCTTGCTGCAGTTGCCTGCCAACCAGCAAATTGAATTTCTGGTCGGTGCCGCCGAGTTCGACATCGGCTTTCATCGCAACCGAGTCATAGCCTTGAACCAGCGGGTACAGGAATTCGTGTATGGAAATGGCGCGATTGCCTTTGTAGCGCTTACTGAAATCGTCCCGTTCCAGCATCCGCGCCACCGTGTGTTTACCGGCCAATTGAATCAGATCGGCCGCCGACATCTTGTCCATCCAGGTCGAGTTAAACACGATTTCGGTCTTGTCAGGATCGAGAATCCTGAACACCTGGTCCTTATAGGTCTTCGCGTTTTCGAGGATCTCGTCCTTGCTCAATGCCGGCCGGGTCGCGTTCTTGCCGGTCGGGTCGCCAATCATCCCGGTAAAATCGCCGATCAGGAATAACGCCTCGTGGCCCAACTGCTGGAACTGGCGCATCTTGTTGATCAGTACGGTGTGCCCGATGTGCAGATCGGGCGCCGTCGGATCGAACCCGGCTTTGACCCGCAGCCTGGCGCCTGCGTGCAGGCGTTTCTCAAGCTCTCCCTCGACGATGACCTCATCGGCGCCTCGCTTAATGACTTCCATTTGTTCTTTGACCGATTGCATCGGGCGATTATAGGGCTGGCGCAACGCAGTTGCACCGCCTGTTTTTCTTTTGCGGACCGGCAACCGGCAAAGCTGTCTTTGATGCCTGTAGCTGAATTTGACGCTTCTCGACAGTCCCGTTAGTGTTAGCCGCAGCGAACATCCGGGGCCACAAGTGGACCGAATACAAAGCCAGCTAAGGCACGACTACAAATCGATCTCCCCCGCGTCAGGTGTTTCTTTTCGGCTGCTCTGGTTTGCAACCGGTCTCGCTTTATCGATCGGCGTTGCCATGATGCTGTTCGCTCCCGCCGAAACAGAACCTGCCGATATTTCTGTATCGCTGACCCGCATCGTCGCAGGCCAATCCGGCACCGGTGTCCTGACCCTGCCCCTGGCGCTTCCCGATGCCGGCCCCGCGGTTTCGGATGATGAGGATAACCAGCCACTCGCGCCGACAGCCGTTCCCCGCAAAGACTTCCGGTTATCGCGCAGCCCGGAAACAGGCACTGAAATCGTCGCTACCGTTGAAAAGCTGACCCTGACGGTCAAAAGCGGAGACACGCTGGACGGCTTGTTCGGCAGGCACAATCTCAGCCGGGCCGATCTGATGGCCTTGCTGGATTTGTCGGATGCGAGATCGATGTTGCGCGCCATCAAACCCGGCGATCGATTCGAAGTCACGCACAGCGATGGTATTCTGCTGAGCCTCGAGCGCAGGGTTAATGAAACCACCACGGTGCGCGTGCTCCGCGGTGAACAGGGTTTCGTGCTGCAGAAAATCGACCACCCGATCGAAAGCAGGCTCGCCTATCGTCACGGAACTATAAACAGTTCACTTTTTGAAGCGGGCAAACAGGCGAACGTCGCCGACAAGGTCATCATGAACCTGGCAGGCATATTCGCCTGGGACATCGATTTCGTCCTCGATATCCGGGATGGAGACCGGTTTGTCGTCATCTATGAGGAAATCTGGCAGGAAGGCGAGCTTCTGCGCGATGGGGAAATCCAGGCCGCAGAGTTCATTAATGACGGCGATTCATATCGCGCGCTCCGCTATGTTGACAGTTCGGGCAAGGCTGATTACTACACGCCCGATGGGCACTCGGTGCGCAAAGCCTTTATCCGGGCGCCGGTTGATTTTTCGCGGGTCAGCTCGAGGTTCAATCCGCGCCGCCGTCACCCGATACTCAACGTCGTGCGGGCACACAAGGGCGTGGATTATGCCGCGCCCAGCGGCACCCGGGTCAAGGCTGCGGGTGACGGCAAAGTCATTCACCGGGGCAGAAAAGGCGGTTATGGCAACGCCATTATTTTGCAGCACGGCGGCAACATCACGACGCTTTATGGACACCTGTCGAGATTCGCGCGACAGGCCAGGGTCGGTCGCCGCGTCAAGCAAGGCCAGGTGATCGGCTATGTCGGCAAGACGGGTCTCGCGACGGCCCCGCACCTGCATTATGAATATCGATTGAACGGGGTTCACCGGAATCCTCGTACGGTTTCCTTGCCAAAGGCCGCGCCGATTGCCGAAGACCAGCGCGAAGCATTTTTCCAGCAGACCGGTGGGCTGCTGGCGCAGCTGGATACGGTCAGGCGCTCACAGGTCGCGATCGCGGCCATCCCCTGAGCCAGCCATGGATTCCGGCCTGTATATCGGATTGCTGTCGGGCACCAGTCTCGATGCGATAGACGGCGCCTTGCTGTCTTTCGATAGTGAGCTGCCGGCAATAATCAGCACGGAAAGCCATGCGCTGCCGGCAAGCCTTCGGCAGGAGCTGCTCCGCTTATTCGAGTCCCCGGAGCAGGCCGACCTCAGAATGCTCGGCAAACTCGATCGGGAATTGGGAGAATGCTTTGCCGGTACTGCCACACGGCTGATCGCGAAATCGGCCATCGATGCCGGCGCCGTGGTCGCGATCGGCAGTCATGGGCAGACGCTGTGGCATGAGCCGGGCGAAAACGGGTTTACGTGGCAAATGGGCGATCCAAACATAATCGCCGCGAGAACCGGGATCAAAACGGTGGCCGATTTCAGGCGCATGGATATGGCGCTCGGTGGCCAGGGGGCGCCGCTGGCCCCGGCCTTTCACCGGGTTGTTTTTGCCGGCGCCGACGAATACCGGGTTGTCGTCAACATCGGCGGTATATCCAACCTGACGCTGTTGGACCCGGAGAAGACTGTACATGGCTTTGATGCGGGCCCGGGCAATGTATTGATGGATGCCTGGTGCAGGCGTCACCAGGAGCAAAAATTCGACCGTGCCGGCGAATGGGCCGCCAGTGGATCGGTTATACCGGAACTTCTGGATCTCATGCTCGCGCACGAATTCTTTGGCAAGTCTCCACCGAAAAGCACCGGCCGCGAGGCCTTTCACCTGGCCTGGGTCGATGGGCTGATCAGCAAGCTCGAGCTATCGCCGCACCTTCAGGATGTGCAGGCAACGCTGGCGGAATTGACCGCGAGCGCGATCGGTAATGCGGTTCGCGACCATGCGGCGGAAAGTGTGCGGGTATTGATCTGCGGCGGCGGCGCAAAAAATCTCCACCTGATGAAGAGATTGCGGGCGCACCTGCAACGACGCAGCGTATCGACGACTGCCGAATACGGTCTGGATCCGGATTGGGTTGAAGCGGCCGCCTTCGCCTGGCTGGCCAGGGAAACCATCGCGGGAAGGGCCATAGACCTGCCCGCCATCACCGGTTCGAGCAAGGCCGCGATACTGGGTGGTATTTATTCGGCTTAAAGACGAATCGGTCAGACCGAAAAGGATGAACCGCAACCGCAGGTGCTGCTGGCATTGGGATTTCTGATGACAAACTGTGCGCCCTGGAGATCCTCGTTGTAATCGATTTCGGCGCCGGCCAGATACTGAACGCTCAATGGATCCACCAGCAAGGTCACGCCGCAGTTTTCTATCCGCGTGTCGCCGTCTTCCACGGTCTCGTCAAAAGTAAAACCGTACTGAAAACCCGAACAGCCGCCGCCGGCCACATAGACGCGCAGCATCAGATCCGGGTTTTCCTCTTCACGGATCAGCTCCCCGACCTTCATGGCGGCCGAGTCGGTAAATATCAGTGCCGGTGTTTCTGCTGTCATCATCAATACCACGGTTTGTACTGATTCTTTATAGGCTCCCGCTGCGCGCTTTTCAAGAGGTATCGCCGACCTTCCGCTGATGCGCCAGCAATGGCGTGATCGTGCCTGGCCGGTGGATCAGCTTGCCGTTGACCTCGGCGCCGATCGCCATTTCTATCAGGTTGTAATAGACGTTGCCGTTGACCCGCGCATTCGGCCCCAGCAAAATACGATGCCCTGCAACCGCGTCACCGATGATCGTTCCGTTTAGCAGGATTTCCGGCGCGCTGACGGTTCCTTCGATAGTCCCGCGTTCGCTGATGCTGATAATCGATAGCGTATCCGCGGCCGCCTTTATGCTGCCTTTGACATAACCATCGACATGAAACCCGCCGCGGAACCGGATATCGCCGTCAACGCGGCTGTTGCAACCGACCAGCGTATCGATTGACGGGTTTTTCTTTCTACCACCAAACATTGATTCTCCCGAACATCGTAAAAGTATTAACCGGTCTGCGGTTGCCAGTCAAAAGATTGCCGCACGGCTCGCGACGGCCGCCGGCTGGGCACCGGCACCACGTTGATCCGTTCCGCGACGAATCCTTCCGGCAAGACCAGCTCTCGCTCAAACTCCTGGAAATACCTGAACGAAAACTCGATGGGTTCAAACTGCTCGCCTGGCCGGTTCAGTTGCTCAAAATCGAGAGTCACGGACTTCCCGTCCTGGACGCCATCGACAGATATTCGAACCCGGCCGGAAACGATGCGGCTGTGATTGACCGCCTGCATCAGGACCAGGTGCAAGCGGAAATATTTTTCCTCGCCAAGCTGCAACAGGCTCATCTCTTTTATCTGCAGCCCTTCCGCCTGCGACTCCGGGGCCATGATGCCGCGATAAAAACTCAGGTCTTTCTGCCGTTCGGCAAGTTTTTGCTGAAGTTCCAGGAGTCTATCCTCGACCTGGGAGTACGCCTCTTCGTCGATGCGGCGCGATGCCTCGAGCACGGCAACTTGCTGCCGCAGACCATCAGACGCCACACTCAGGGCAGCTATTTGCTGGCGCAATTCATTCTCCGTCTCCACCGCGTCAAGAATAAAAAATCCGGCCTGCATGCGCCCGTATTCGAAACTGAGCCAGATCGTCCCGAACAACATCAGCAGCGCGATCGCCCAGTTGAGGCGCGACCGCATCGGTGAATAACTTTTCACGATCAAACGTGACTTACCCACCGCCGGTTCCTCCATCGCAGCGCCGCAGTTCATCCAGGTGGCGCCGCGACAATAAGGTATTTACTCTTATTGCTCAAGCAAGGTCCAAAGTACAATATTGGCGATGGATAAAGAGTGAGACAGGGGAAATGCAGTGATCTGGGTCAAAGCGATGCACGTGATCTTTATGGTTACCTGGTTTGCCGGCCTTTTCTACCAGGCCAGGCTCTATATCTACCACTTGCAGACAACCGACGAAGAAGGCCACCAGCGCTTCATCGTCATGGAGCGGCGATTGTTTATCATCATGACTATCGGCGCCGCGCTGACTTTGGGCTTCGGATTCTGGCTGCTTGCGTTACAACCGCTGTACCTGGAGATGCTCTGGGTGCAGATCAAGCTGGCACTGGTCGCCGGCCTTGTGCTTTACCATGGGTATCTTTGGAACATTCACCGCGACCTGGCACAGAAAAAATGCCGTCACAGCGACCGGTGGCTCAGAGTCTTCAACGAGGTACCCACGATCGCCTTGATTCTTATTATTATCCTCGCGGTCGTTCGTCCGTTCTAGGAGTCTGCGCGGTAGAAATATCCGTAGCGAGAAAGTGTCACAGCGAGGACAGTTTTTCGATCTTTTGAGGCGCATAGTGGGGCTACGCAACGAACAAGATCGGAAACATGGACCGCTGTGGCGCTTTCGCACGACTGCAGGGACGCAGGAGGTAGAGCAACGCAGGAGCAGTTGCCGAGTAGGAATATTTCTACCGCGCAGACTCCTAGGCAAGAATATTTATGAATCGTCCGGGCCGGGATCGGACGCCCGCAGCGTTTCTTCCATCCACTCCGGCTGACGGGGAAGCTCGTCCTCGCCCAGGAACTGGCCGAGTTCGGTCAATGCCTGCGCATAAACCCGCCGCTTGAAAAAAATCACTTCACGAACCGGGTGCCAGTAATCGACCCAGCGCCAGCGATCAAATTCCGGTTGCGCCGTAGAATCGAAACACAATCGCGTGCCGGTGTTTGACAGCCGCAGCAGATACCATTTTTGTTTCTGGCCTATGCACAAAGGCAGGCTCTGGCTGCGTTGATATTTTTTTGGCAAGCGGTAGCGCAACCACCCTTGCGTACACCCAAGGATACTGACGTCCTTGTCGGTCAGACCCACTTCCTCATGAAGCTCCCGGAACAGGGCCTCTTCGGCCGACTCCCCGGTCATGATGCCACCCTGCGGAAATTGCCAGCCTCTTTGACTCACGCGCCCACCGAGAAATACCTGGCCGTCGTCGCGACTGATAACAATTCCTACGTTGGCCCGGAATCCTTCCGAATCAATGTAATCCTTCATTTTCCCATTGCGGACAAAAACTGAAACTGCTTCGATTGTTCCACATGGCGGCGCCCATAACCAGTCCGCGGGTACGGCTTGTTCACCCGGGCCGCCTTGATTACCCTTGGCCTGTATATTTCACCTGAACCGGCCGGAGATTCGCATTTGAAACCAGCGCCCAGAACCAGGATTTATCTCGTTATGGCGCTGGTTCCTTTGGCCAGCGTGTTGTTTGCGTTGCTGGTGGGCTCGGTATCTGTCGAGCCAAACACCCTCTGGAGAATTCTCGCTGGCAGCGCCGACGAACTGACGCACACCCTGATCGTCGACCTGCGCCTGCCCAGGGCCCTGGCCGCACTGACCACCGGCGGCATGCTCGCCCTCGCCGGTTGCCTGATGCAGGTCCTGCTGCGCAACCCGCTGGCCGACCCGTATATCCTGGGCGTTTCCGGTGGCGCCGCGGTCGGCGCCTTGCTGGCAATCACGGCCGGGCTCGGCGGCTTCTGGATCGGCGGCAACGCCTTCGCCGGGGCGCTGGCGGTCACGCTGATCGTCTTTGTCCTGGCCCGGCGGCAGGGCGGCTGGACACCGACCCGCCTGCTCCTGGTCGGCGTCGTTATCGCGGCCGGCATGGGCGCCCTGATCAGCCTGATCCTTGCGCTGGGGCCTGACAGCAGCCTCAGGGGCATGCTTTTTTGGCTGATGGGCGACTTTTCCTTCGTGCGCCATTGGCGTGGTCAGATGGCGCTCCTGGTCCTGGTCCTGGCAGTCTGCATGGCCATGGCTCGGCCGCTGAATTTGCTGACCCGGGGGGAAAAGCAGGCAACCTTGCTCGGCGTCGAAGTCGGACCGCTGCGCGTGCTTATTTATTTGCTGAGTTCGCTGCTGACAGCGGCGGCGGTTACGACCGCCGGCAGCATCGGTTTTGTCGGCCTGGTAATACCGCACCTGGTGCGATTGATCGCCGGGTCTGATCACCGCATCGTACTGCCCGCTGCGACCTTGCTTGGCGGTTCCCTGCTGGTGGTCGCGGATACGCTGGCGCGAACCGTGGTCGCTCCGCGACAACTACCGGTCGGTGCGTTGACCGCTTTGATTGGCGTTCCCTTGTTCCTGGTGTTGCTCAATTCGAAACGCAGCACCTGAATTCCAGCCGGCGCTCAAGTCGGATTTTTCTGGTCGCCGTACTTCGGAAAAGTCACCACGTGATCCGCTTCAAGGCGCACGCCGATGTGTTCCCCGACACGATGGTTGTGATGGCTGGGAACCAGCGCGTAGAAGTGATCGCCACAATCCAGGCAAAGCGTATAAAGGATATCCGCCCCGCGAAACTCCTTGTGGCAGACGCGTGCGGTCAGCTTGCTGTCATCGTCATGGATGATATCGTCGGGTCTGAGCAAAACATCGACTACCGTGCCGGGGGTCAACTTGTCGCTGCCGCCTTCGAGCAATCCCAGCCCTATCCGGATGCCCCCGTCTTCCACCAGGCCGCTGACGATTACGCCACGACCGATAAAGTCGGCGACAAAACGGTTGGCCGGCTCGTGATAAAGCTGGTACGCGCTGTCCCACTGCATTAGCTGGCCATCCAGCATCACCCCGATCCGGTCGGCGATCGAGAACGCCTCCTGCTGATCATGGGTGACCATCAGCGTCGTCGTGCCACGCTCTTTCAGCAGTTCACGGACTTCTATGCTGAGCCGGTGCCGCAACTCGCTATCGAGACTGGAAAAAGGCTCATCCAGCAACAGCAGCTTCGGGTTAGGGGCAAGCGCCCGGGCCAGGGCGACCCTTTGCTGCTGGCCCCCCGACAGTTCGTGCGGATATACCTCGACCGTATTCGACAGCCCCATGGACGCTAGGGTTTCAAGCGCTCGCTCGCGCCGTTGGGCTGAGGGCAGAAGGTGCAGGCCAAATTCTACATTTTCCAGCACATTGAGATGCGGCAAAAGAGAGAAGTCCTGGAACACCATGCCGATGCCCCTGAGTTCCGGTGGCACGGTAAACCCCGGTCCACTGATGACGGTGTTTTCGGTAATGACCTGGCCGGCGATCACCGGTTCAAAACCGGCGATGCACCTGAGAACCGTGGTCTTGCCGCAGCCACTCGGACCCAGCAGGCAGCCGATTTCGCCCTGCTCGACCCGGAAGCTGATTCCCTGCAAAACCTCACGCTTGCGGTACGCCTGAACGATTTTGTCCAGTTCAAGCCTCATGCTCGGACCTCCGAGTCAAAATCACGACCGGCAGCAAGCCTACCAGCACAATGGCACAGGCGGGTAATGCGGCCTGCTGCCACTGCCCTTCCGAGGTCATTTCGAATACCCTGACCGCCAGTGTCTCCCAACCGAACGGCCGGGTCATCAACGTGATCGGCATCTCCTTCATCAGGTCAACGAAAGCCAGCGCGAAAGCGGTCAACAGCCCGGTCCTGAGCATCGGGAAATGGACCCGCCGCAACGCTGCCCATCCCGAAACGCCGAGTACCCGGACCGATTCGTCGATTGCCGGCGTAATACGCAGCATATTGGCTGCAACCGGTTGATGGGCGACCGCCAGAAAGCGAACCAGGTAGGCGAGCAGCATAGTGGCAAGACCGGTCTGCAAGGCCAGCTGCGGCGCATTGGCCGCGAACAGGAAATCCAGCATGGCCTGCAGCTGGTTGTTGACGAACGCCAGCGGTACAAAGATCCCTATCGCCAGCACCGTGCCGGGCATCGCGTAGCCCAGTGTGGCTATCCGGCCAGCCAGGTGGCTCAACGGGTGTGCGTCAAGACGCATCGCGTAATTCAACAACAAAGCGGCCACGGTTATGGTGCCGGCCGCGGTCAGGGACAGGCTGACCGAGCGCCACGCAAATCCCCAGAATCTCAAATCCAGCCCACCGCCGGCGACATCGCGCCATGCCCAGATCAGCAGCTGCGTAAACGGCAGGATAAAGGCCAGCAACAAGACCAGCCCGCAACAGGCAAACCCCAGCCAGCGATTGCGAACACCAAGACGAATGCGGCCACCGGGCGGAGATTTCCCCGGATGGTAGCGTGCCCGGGTGCGTAGCCATTGCTCGATGGCGACAACGATAAAGACCCCCAGCACCAGGAACGATGCCAGCTGCAGCGCCGCCTTTACGGAAAACAGGCCAAACCAGGCGTGATAGATAGCGGTGGTCAGGGTGTCGTAATTGAATACCGCGACGGTCCCGAAATCGGCCAGCGTTTCCATGACGACCAGCATCACGCCGCCGGCTATCCACGGGCGCGCCATCGGCAGCGCTATCTTGAAAAATCCCTGCACGCTAGTGAACCCGACCGACTGCGCCACTTCGAGCACCCGCTTGCCCTGGGTCAGGAAGGCGCTGCGCGCTACCAGGTAAACATAGGGATACAGAGTCAGGCTCAGCACCACGATAATGCCCGCACGCGAGCGTATCGGCGGCAGCCAGCCGCCCGGTCCCAGCCACTCACGCAAAAAGCCCTGCACAGGCCCGGCATATTCCAGCAAACCGATGGCGACGAAACCGAGCACGTAACCGGGGATTGCCAGGGGCAGCAACAGGGCCCAGGCGAATATTCCGCGGCCAGGAAATTCGCAAATGGCGGTCAGCCACGCGAGACCGGTACCCAGTATCGTCGTGATTATCGCGACGCCAAGAACCAACCAGAAGGTATTGTTCAAAACCCGGGGCAAAACAAATTCAAGCAAATGCGGCCAGACTTCGGTATCCGGGCTGAATGATGCGCCTGCGACGACACCGACCGCCAGGATCGCCGGCAAGGCAATCGCCAGCGCGACCAGAAACCACGGTCCCGGCAGAGTCCGACGCAACCAATGCGTCCGTGGGGTCACCGACATGGTGGAAATTGCTCGTAGCCCGGATTATTCATGAATGCTCTGCGCAATCATCGCGACGATCCATGAATAAGCCGGGCTAGTGATACCCCGCCCGGTCCATCAGCCTGACAGCATCCGCCTGCAGCTCGCCGGCTGAAACGACGTCAACCGGGCTGGCTTCGAATGCTCCCCACGCCGCAACCAGCGGATCGGGGTCGATTGCGGGATTGGCGGGAAATTCCATATCGACGCTCGCGAACACAGCCTGTGCCGTTGGCTGCGAAAGCCACTCCAGGAAGGCGACCGCCTTTTCACGATGGGGCGCAAAACGGGTTATGCCGGCACCGGCAACATTGACATGAACACCACCATCGCTGGCCGCGGGCCAGAACAACGCCAGCCGCAAATCCGGCTGCGCTTTCTGCAATCGGCCAAAATAGTAGCTGTTGACCACGCCGAGCTGGCACTGCCCCGCCAATATCGCCTCCATCAATCGCGTATCGTCCGGGAATACGTCCGTTGCGAGGTTGTCAACCCAGGATCGAACGACCGCCTCGGTTTCCTGCTCGCCGTGTTGAGCGATCAACATGGCGACCAGCGACTGATTGTAGACTTTCTTCGAGGTTCGCAGACACAGTCTCCCTTTCCACTTTGGTTTTGCCAGGTCGAAATAATTGACCAGCTCGTCCCGCGAAACGGCGGCGGGATCGTAGACGATCGTCCTGGCGCGCACGGAAATGCCAAACCATTGCTGGTCGGTATCGCGAAGATGCGCCGGGATATTGGCTTCGAGCACCGACGATTCGACCGGCTGGAACAAGCCTTGCCCGGCAGCATGCCAAAGATTGCCCGCGTCCACGGTTATCAGCAGGTCCGCAGGGCTGTTTT
>JAZFYI010000053.1:0-13294 GCA_036443455.1 Gammaproteobacteria bacterium | reverse complement strand
TCTTCCTGACGGTTCCCGAACATAGGCGTGGCAATAGATTATTCGCGCAACCAGGAACAAGACACCCAGACCGGCGGCTATCATCGGACGCACATAGAAAGCGAACAGCCACATCGCCGGCAGCATGACAATCAATTGCTCCAGCGTATTTTGCTGTACTCGGTTGATCCTCTCGAACTCCGGAGCACCCTGCATGGCCGGAGCCTTCAGGCCGGTCTTCCCCCTCGCCACCCCGACCAAGTAGGAAATGACCCAATATTCGATCAAAATCAGAGCGCTGACGATGGCCACGATCTCCATTTTTCTCTCCCCTCTATCACTCTATCGCCCCGGAACGACCAGGCAGACTCAAACCGCATCAGTCATCATAATTCAAGCAGGAAACAAATGATGCCGCTCTGGCCAAGCTGCCCGCGGGGCGGGTATTATTCGCACTCCCCCAAAGCGCCAGGCATTGCATCTGTGAGTTCGAAAACAGCACAAGAAACGTCGGTTCGTTCCGATGACAGCATTGACCCTGCTTTTGACTGGCTCAGAATCGCTCGCCTGATGCTGACCTCGCGGGCCATCGACCGGATCGAGGAAAATGAACTGGTCCCGCAGAAGAAAGTGCTTTACCAATTCTCTGCGCGCGGCCACGACCTGGCCCAGATCCTGCTCGGTTCATTGCTGAATCACCCGCACGATGCAACCAGCGGTTATTACCGGTCCAGGCCATCGCTGCTGGCGATCGGGCTATCGATCGAAGATGCGTTCGCCGGCCCGCTGGCCCGCTCCGGCGGATTCAGCGACGGCCGCGACATCGGTGTGGTTTTCAACCTTCCTTCGGCCGGTGGCGCCACGGTACTGCCGATGTGCGGGGGCGTCGGGGCGCAATACACGCCGGTCGCCGGCTGGGCGCAGGCAATTCTTTATCACGCCAATGAACTCGGTGACGATAGCTACAAGGGTGCAATCGGCGCTGCCCTCGGCGGTGACGCATCGGTAGCGACCAATGGCTTCTGGTCTGCGCTGACGATGGCAACGACGCTGAAACTACCGATGTTGTTTTATATCGAGGACAACGGCTATGGCATCTCGACGCCTTCTACGCTGCAGACGCCAGGGGCAAATATCGCAGCCAACCTCAAATCGTTTGAGAATTTGCAGGTCCTGGATGGCGATGGCACAGAACCAGCCGAGGCGGCCAGACTGATAAGCCAGGCCGTAGACCACGTACGCAACGGTGCCGGCCCGGCCTTGTTGCGGCTCACCGTGCCTCGGCTGGAGGGCCATTCAGCGCAGGATACCCAGGCCTATAAGTCGGCCGAGTTTATCGCGGAAGAGGAATCCCGTGATCCCCTGCCCAAACTACGTGACTACCTGATACCGGCATTGATCGACGAAGACGCCTGGCAAAAGCTGGAAAAGGAGGTCGAACTGGAAGTCGCCGATGCACTCGAGGCGGCGCTGGCGAGAACCCAGCCCGATCCGGCAGGGATCGAACGGCATGTTTTTTGTGAATCGGGGCCTGACGGTAACCCCGAAATTCAGCAACAAGGTGGCCTGGCCGCCAACGCCCATATTTTTCCCGAATCCGGCGAGCAACCGGAACCGGAGCCCACCCGAATCAACATGCTGACGGCCATTCGCCGTACGCTCGAATATGAACTGGCGAGCAACCCGAAACTCGCCGTCTTTGGCGAAGACGTCGGACCCAAGGGCGGTGTGCATGCGGCGACGATGGGTTTGCAGGAAAAATTCGGTGTTAACCGGGTCTTCGATACCAGCCTCTCGGAAGAAGGCATCATCGGCCGCGCCGTGGGCATGGCGATCGCCGGGCTGATGCCGGTACCCGAGATCCAGTTTCGCAAGTATGCCGACCCGGCCACGGAGCAATTGAACGATTGCGGCACGATGAGATGGCGGACCAACAACCGCTTTGCCGCACCGATCGTAGTCAGGATCCCGGGCGGCTTTTTCAAATGCGGCGATCCCTGGCACAGCCAGACAAATGAAGTGCAGTGGGCCCACGGCATCGGCTGGCAGGTCGCCGTGCCATCCAATGCCGAGGACGCAACCGGTCTGTTGCGCGCGGCGTTGCGCAGCAACAACCCGACGATCTTTTTCGAACACCGCTCGATGCTGGACGATGCATGGGCGCGCAGACCCTACCCCGGCGACAAATACATGCTGCCGTTTGGCCAGGCAAAAATCACCAGGCCGGGTACGGACCTGACCGTCGTGACCTGGGGCGCGATGGTGCCACGTTGTGAAACCGCGGCCGACCAGGTAGATGGCAGCGTAGAGGTAATCGATCTGCGAACGATGATGCCGTGGGACCGGAAAGCCATATTGAGTTCGGTCGCCAGGACCAGGCGCTGCCTGGTCGTACACGAGGACAACATGACCGCCGGTTTTGGCGCGGAGATTGTCGCGACCGTGGCCAGCGAAGCTTTTTTCGATCTCGATGCGCCGGTCGAGCGGCTGGCCATGCCGGATATACCCAGTCCGCACAATCCCTTGCTGATGCATGCGGTGGTCCCGGATGTGGCCGGGATAGCCGAAAAAATGACCGCGCTGCTCGAGTGCTGACGGACAAGGAAGCAAATGCCAGAACTGATCGACATTGTCGTGCCGGAAGACCAACAGGAAGGGACTGAATCGACGCTGATGCAATGGCTCAAGCAGGCCGGCGATACGGTCGCGCTGCACGAGCCCTTGATCGAACTGGAAACCGACAAGGTCGTCGTCGAGATCGCCTCACCCGCCAGTGGCGTTTTGCACGAGCTGCTGGTCGAAGAACAAAGCCAGGTCGAGCCCGGCGCCGTGCTGGGTCGAATCGCCGCAGGCGCCATGGCCGCGGTGAAACCCGCCGACACTGAAAAAGCAGCCGGGCCGGCTGCCACGACAAAAAGTGACGTAGCCGCCGACCAGCCGAAATTAAGCCCCGGCCTGAAAAAACTGCTCAAAAAACACGACCTGGATGTCTCTGGCATCACCGGTAGCGGCCGCGGCGGCCGCGTGACCCGTGCAGATGTAGAAAACCATATCGCAGGTCGCGTAACGACCCTCGCCAAAGATCAGGATGTCCCGCCGCTTGCGGGAGCGACGATCGTGCCGCATACCCCGATGCGCAGGCGCATCGCCGCGCACATGGTGAAAAGCATGCAGACCGCGCCCCATGTCACCTGTGTGTTCGAGGCCGATATGTCGGCCGTCATTGCGCACCGGGCGAAAAACCGGGCCGGCCTGGAGGACCAGGGCATCAAGCTGACCTATACCGCCTATTTCATCAAGGCCGCGGCCGCAGCGCTGCGCGCCGTGCCCGAAGTCAACAGCCGTTTCCACGATGAAGGCCTGGAACTGTTTAGCGATATCAATATCGGCATCGGCACGGCGCTGGGCGACGAGGGCCTGATCGTTCCCGTCATTCACCGCGCGCAGGAGATGACGCTGGACGCGATTGCCGGGAAGCTGCAGACCCTGACCGACAAGGCGCGCAAGGGCGAGCTGGGCCAGGACGAGGTCAGCGGCGGCACATTCACGATTTCAAATCATGGGGTCAGCGGCAGCCTGATGGCGTCGCCGATCATCATCAACCAGCCGCAAAGCGCGATCCTCGGCATCGGCAAACTGGAGAAAAGAGTCGTCGTCGTCGAGGCCGGCGGTCAGGACCAGATGGAAATCCGGCCGCTGTGCTATGTGACCCTGACCATCGACCACCGTGCGCTGGACGCACACCAGACCAACGAGTTCCTCTCGGTATTCGTTTCAGCGCTCGAGGGCTGGCCGGACTGATCAATCGGCTCGCTGGCTGTTTGTCGCCACCATCGTCAGCACATCGTAAGCGGCAACGATTTCTCCATCCTGGTTGCTCACTTCCGTATCCCAGCGAACCTCGCCGTAATCTTCGCCCTCGCGCATCGTCTTTTGCTTGCAGGTCAGCCGAACCTTCAACTCGTCGCCCATATAGACCGGTTGCGCAAATCTCAGGTCGTCGAGCCCGTAATTCGCCAGCACCGGTCCAAAATCAGGCTGCACGAACAACCCCGCCGCCATCGATACGATAAAATAGCCGTGTGCGACCCGCGCATCAAAAAACGGGTTTTTTGCAGCCAGCTCATCATCCATGTGGGCATAGAACTTATCGCCGCTGAGTTCGGCGAAATTCTCGATATCCTCTACCGTTATTTTTCTCGATGCGGTGTGGTGCGTGTCGCCGATCTCGAGTTCTTCGAAGTATTTTGTAAACGGATGCGCCTCATCGACATGCTCTTTGCCGCCGCGTATCCAGCGTCGCGCAATCCTGCCAAGCGTCGTTGGCGATCCTTGCAGGGCAGTGCGTTGCATGTAATGCAGTACGCCACGTATGCCACCCATTTCGTCCCCGCCGCCGGCCCGGCCGGGCCCGCCATGCACGAGGTGCGGCAACGGCGAGCCGTGGCCGGTCGATTCGCCGGCCGAATCGCGATCGATGATCACCAGGCGACCGTGATACGGCGCGATGCCCAGCGCCAGCGTCGCCGCAATTTCATCATCGCCGGTGAACACCGAACCGGCCAGGCTGCCCTCGCCCATCCGCGCCAGTGCAATCGCCTGGTCCAGCGTGTCGTACGGCATCACCGTGCTGACCGGCCCAAACGCTTCGACGCTGTGCACCGACCGGCTGGTCAGCGGTGTCTGGCAGTGCAGCAGCACGGGCGCGAAAAAAGCGCCTTTTTTGGCATCGGCATCGATCAGCTCGAAATTCTCCAGATCGCCATAAACCAGGTCTGCGTCACCACTGAGTTCGGCTATGCGCTCCCTGACTTCGTCACGCTGACCCTGGCTCGCGAGCGGGCCCATCTGGACTTCCTTGCTGGCCGGGTCGCCGACCCGGATCTTGCCGAGCGCCTGGGCCAGTGCACTGACCAGTTCAGCGCTGAACTCGGCGGGCGCGATTATCCTGCGTATCGCGGTACATTTTTGACCGGCTTTCACGGTCATCTCACGAACCACTTCCTGGATATAAAGATCGAATTCGGCCGTGCCGGGCTGCGCATCCGGTCCCAGTATCGATGCGTTCAGCGAATCGGTCTCCGCGGTAAAGCGCACCGACTGGGCGATCACGGTTTTGTGCTGTTGCAGGAATTCCGCCGTGTTCTTGGAGCCGGTAAACGCGACCACGTCCTGGCAGTTCAGGTGGTCGAACAAATCACCGACGCCGCCGCAGATCAATTGAACGGCGCCATCGGGCAATATGCCGGACTCGATGATGCGTTTGACCATCGCCTCGGTGAGGTAGGAGGTGCTGGTCGCCGGTTTGACGATCGCGGGCATGCCTGCGAGCAGGCACGGCGCAAGTTTTTCGAGCATCCCCCAGCAAGGAAAGTTGAACGCGTTGATATGAACGGCGACGCCCTCGAGCGGCAGGAATATATGCTGGCCGACAAAGCTGCCTTTTTTTGACAGAAACTCGGGCTGACCATCGATATAAACGTGGTCATTCGGCATTTCGCGCCGGCCCTTGCCCGAGTACACGAAAAGCGTGGCAATGCCGCCGTCTATATCGATCCAGGAATCCGTGCGGGTCGCGCCGGTCCTGGCGGAAAGCGCATAGAACTCCTGCTTGTGCTCCAACAGGTATTTGGCCAGCGCTTTGAGCATGTTGGCGCGCTGGTGGAAGGTGTACTTGCGAAGGTTGGCGCCACCGGTAGTGCGCGCGTAATGCGCCATCGCACCAAAATCCAGGCCCTCGCTCGACGATGTGGCGATCTCTGCGCCATCTACGGCACTGACCAGTTGCACGCCGTCGGCGGCGCCTTGCTGCCAGCGGTTTTCTGCGAATGACTGCAGCTTCATGACAAACCTCATTGCGATTTGATAACGGGCGGCACAGAATAGCCGATCACTCGGTCGAGTGCATACGATAACCGCCCCGCCGGGCGCCCACGGGCGCTGCGGCCAGGCGGCAGGGAAAACCTGGAGCACAAATGAGTTTTGCAAACATCGAATTCAGTATCACCGACGGCATAGCCAGGCTGACGCTGAACCGCCCGAAGAGCCTGAACAGCTTTAATGAGGCGATGCACCAGGAGGTGGGCGCCGCGCTGGACTCAGTCGAGTCGGACGATTGCAGGGTTTTATTGCTGACCGGGGCCGGTCGCGGCTTTTGCGCGGGCCAGGATCTGTCCGACCGGCGGGTTTTGCCGGGTGCGGAGCCACCGGACCTGGGCTATACGCTGGAGAATTTTTATAACCCGTTGATCCGGCGGTTGCGCAGCCTGGACATGCCGGTCGTCTGCGCGGTAAACGGCGTAGCGGCGGGAGCCGGGGCCAACCTGGCGCTGGCGGCCGATATCGTTATCGCGGCACGATCGGCCAAATTCATCCAGGCCTTTTGCAAGCTGGGGTTGATTCCGGATTCCGGCGGCACCTGGATATTGCCGAGACTGCTCGGGCCGGCGAGAGCGACGGCACTGGCCATGCTCGGTGATTCGCTCAGTGCCGAGCAGGCAGTCGAATGGGGCCTGATCTGGCGTTGTGTCGACGATGACCAATTGCTGCCCGAGGCGGAAACTTTGTGTGTGCATTTCGCCAGCCAGCCGACCCGTGGCCTCGCGCTGATCAAGAAAGCGCTGAACGCGAGCTGGGGCAACACGCTGGACCGGCAACTGGATCTCGAGCGCGACCTGCAACGCGAAGCCGGCCAGACCGAGGATTACCAGGAAGGCGTCGCCGCATTCATGGAAAAACGCAAAGCGACGTTCAAGGGCAGATAGACGCATGACCGATCTCCAGCAAGCCAGGGCGTGCCGGGATGCAATGTATGCAAAGGACCTGGCATCGCAGGCGCTGGGCATCGAGATCACGATCCCGAAACCGGGCTCGGCCGAGGCTCGCATGAGCATAACCGCGGCCATGCTCAACGGCTTTGGCATTTGCCACGGCGGCTATGTGTTCACGCTGGCGGACACCGCGTTCGCCTTTGCCTGCAATGCCTACGACCGGGTCACGGTGGCGGCCGGGGCGAGTATCGACTACCTGAAACCGGTACACGCCGGCGACGCACTGCGCGCCGATGCGCGGGAAATACACCGCGGCCGCCGCGCCGGCCTCTATGAAGTCTGCGTGCGCAACCAGGACGACGTGCTGGTGGCCGTGTTCCAGGGGCGATCCAGCGCGCTCGACAAATCGCTGCTCAATGACCTGGATCAAGGGTAAGGCCGGCAAAATACGCTATTATTTGTCGAGCTTATTGCCGAAGCATTTGCGGAGCTTTCATGTATACCCAGGGCCTGGACCAAAAGCAGAAAAAATCGGCTGCCGATCCCGCCGACACACCCGAACGTCTGGCTGCATTCCAGGCACGGATCGACGCCGACGAGAAAATCGAGCCTAAAGACTGGATGCCGTCAGGCTACCGCAAGACCCTGATCCGGCAGATGTCGCAGCACGCCCATTCCGAGATCGTGGGCATGCTGCCCGAAGGCAACTGGATTACCCGCGCACCGACGCTACGACGCAAGGCCATACTGCTGGCCAAGGTTCAGGACGAAGCCGGTCATGGCCTTTATATATACAGCGGGACTGAAACCCTGGGGGTATCTCGCGATGACCTGGTCGCGGACTTGCTGAGCGGGAAAGCCAAGTACTCGAGTATTTTCAATTACCCGACCATCACCTGGGCCGATATCGGCACGATCGGCTGGCTGGTCGATGGCGCCGCGATCATGAACCAGATTCCGCTGTGCCGCTGCTCCTACGGCCCTTATGCCCGGGCGATGGTCCGGGTCTGCAAGGAAGAGAGTTTTCACCAGCGCCAGGGCTATGAAATCATGCTCGAACTGTGCCGCGGCACCGATGAGCAAAAGCGCATGGCGCAGGACGCCCTGGACCGCTGGTGGTGGCCATCGCTGATGATGTTCGGCCCGAGCGACAAGACCTCGGAGCACAGCGCCCAGTCGATGGCCTGGAAAATCAAGCGCATCAGCAACGACGAATTGCGCCAGAAGTTTGTCGATGTGACGGTGCCGCAGGCCGAATACCTGGGGCTCAAGATGCCCGATGAGGATCTCGTTTTTGACCAGAAAACCGGCCATTACCGTTTTGGGGAAATCGACTGGCAGGAGTTTTGGGAGGTGCTCAAGGGCAACGGGAAATGCAACCGCGAGCGGCTGGAGACGCGCAACAGGGCCCACGATGAAGGCCGCTGGGTTCGGGAAGCGGCGCGCGCCTACGCCGAAAAACAAGCGGCAAGAGAAGTCGCATGAGGGAATCATGAGTAAACAGGACTGGCCGTTATACGAAGTATTCATCCGCGCCCGATCGGGTCTGAGCCACCGCCATTTTGGCAGCATTCACGCTGCCGATGAGGCGATGGCGCTCGACCATGCCCGCGATCTGTATACCCGGCGCAACGAGGGCGTCAGCATCTGGGTGGTCAGATCCACCGAGATCATCGCCTCCGATCCGGCGGACAGCGCCTCGTTGTTCGAGCCGGCCGCCGACAAGATCTACCGCCACCCGACTTTCTACAAGATACCGGACGATGTCGAAAACATGTAAGGACCTGCCGAGCAGATGAGCAAAGACCAAGCATTGATCGCGTATGTCACGCGCATGGGAGACAACGCCATTGTCATGGCGCAGCGGCTTTCAGAGTGGGTTGGCCACGGCCCGGAACTCGAAGAAGAAATGGCGATGAGCAATTTCGCGCTCGACTATGTCGGGCAGGCGCGTATGTTTTTCTCTTATGCCGGTGAACTCGATGGCAAGGGGCGCAGCGATGACGATATCTGTTTTCTCAGGGATGGCTGGGATTACGGCAACGTCCTGCTCGTGGAGCAGCCCAACGGGGATTTCGGCGAAACCATTGCCCGGCTCGTGTTGTTCGAAACATTTTATTCACTCCAGCTGGAGGCCCTGGCGACATCCCCGGCCACAAAACTCGCCGAAATAGCCGCGCGTGCGATCAAGGAGTCCACTTATCACCTTCGCCACGCCAGCAATTGGCTGATTCGTCTCGGCGATGGCACAGACGAAAGCCACCGGCGAGTGCAAAACGCGATCGATCGCCTGTGGACCTACACCGGTGAGTTGTTCGAGGCCGACCCGGTCGATCAAATCATGCAGTCAGAATGGCAAGGACCGGATCTGACGGTCCTGCGCGAGTATTGGCATCGGCAAATCGATGAGTCGCTGGCCAAAGCCACTTTGCAAAAACCGGAAGATGGCTGGATGGACTCCGGCGGCAAGGGCGGCCATCACAGCGAGCATTTAGGCTACATCCTGGCCGAGATGCAAAGCCTGCAACGCACCTACCCGGGCGCCAACTGGTAAGACCATGCAAGCTGCGCGCAAAACTCTCGAGACATCGGCCTGGGAAATACTCGAGCAAATACCCGACCCGGAAATCCCCGTCCTGAGCATCGTCGATCTCGGCATCGTGCGCTCGGTCGAAGTCGATGGTGCAAAGGTGACTGTCGGCGTCGCGCCAACCTACTCGGGTTGCCCCGCGACCGAATTCATCGAGGACAGCGTCGTCAAGTCGCTGCAATCAGGGGGTATAACCCTGGTTTCCATACGGCGGGTGTTGTCACCGCCATGGACCAGCGACTGGATCAGCGATCGCGGGCGCGAGAAATTGCGCAAGTATGGCATCGCGCCGCCGGAAAAAGGGGCTGCGGCACGAGGCAGGCTGCTCGGTGACCCCATGGCAACGGAACGAATCGTCGCCTGTCCGAGATGCGGCGCCGAGAACACTGAAAAGGTCAGTGAATTCGGCTCCACGGCCTGCAAGGCCTCCTACAAATGCATTGAATGCCTCGAGCCTTTCGAATATTTCAAATGCATATGATAATGCGTGGGGCCCCGGCCCGCGGTATGGAAAGCAATTGATAACATGAAACATTTTCACAACTTGACGGTTGCCCGGATCGAGCCTGAGACACCGGACTCGGTGTGCGTTTACCTGGATGTGCCGGAGGAACTCCGCGATGAGTATGTCTTTGTCCAGGGCCAGCACTTACCGGTACGCGCCGAGATCGATGGCGAACAGGTCAGGCGTACGTATTCGATTTGCACCGCGGTCGGCGACCCGGAGCTGCGCATCGGCGTTCGTGTACAGGAGAACGGTCTGTTTTCCGGTTATATCGCCGGGACTTTGAAAGCCGGGGATGTGCTCGAGGTAATGCCGCCGGTCGGCCATTTCCAGACACTGTTATCAGCGGAAAACAAGAAAAACTACGTGGCGTTCGTCTCCGGCAGTGGAATCACGCCGCTACTGTCGATAGTGAAAACCACGCTGGCTGCGGAACCGCAAAGCCGGTTTTTCCTGTTCTACGCGAACAGGACCCAGGAAAGCACGATGTTTCTCGAGGAGTTGTACGCCCTGAAAAACCAATATACGGACCGCTTGTCGCTGCATTTCGTTTTCAGCCAGGAGGAGCAGGAATTCGAAATTGCCAGCGGACGTTTCGATACGGACAAAGTCCGTCAGCTCTACCAGGGTTTCTGTTCGGGCCTGACCGCCGATGAAGTTTTCGTCTGCGGGCCCGGCACGATGAACGATACGGTCAAGGAGACTCTCATCGAACTCGGCATCGGCAGCGGCAATATTCACAGCGAACGGTTTGCGGCGAGCAAGAAGACCGGGGAGACGCCGGAAGCCGTTGCCCCACAGCCCACCGACGTGGCCGAGGATATCGCCAGCGTCACGGTAATCCTGGATGGACATACGAAGAAGTTTGCCATGCCGATGGATAGCATATCGGTGCTGGATGCAGGTCGCGAACATGGCCTGGAACTGCCTGCCTCCTGCGAGGCCGGGGTCTGCTCGACCTGCCGCACTCACTTGCGCGAAGGCAAGGTGGAAATGGAAGAAAACTATGCGCTCGAGCCCTGGGAAGTCGAGGAAGGATTTATCCTCGCCTGCCAGGCGCGCCCGCTCAGCAGGACATTGATCATCGACTACGACAAGACCTGATCGCGCGGTCAGGACGGGGTCCCTGCCGATTAATGCTTGCCCCGCTAAAACGCTACAATAAGCGCTCACCATCACCTAGGGATAAAGCTGGATGAGCGAAACAGTCACTCTGGCCCGCCATGGCCAGGTCGCGGTCATCACCATCGACAACCCACCGGTCAATGCCTTGTCTCACACCGTGCGCAAAGGGATCGGCGACTGTCTCGCCGAAGCGGATAGCGACGATGCGATCGAGGCGCTGGTTATTTACTGCGCCGGCCGGACATTCATCGCCGGCGCCGATATCCGTGAATTCGGCAAACCACCGCAAAGCCCTTCGCTGCGGGAAGTGCTTGCGCAACTGGACGCTTTCAGCAAACCAACGGTTGCTGCAATTCACGGCACCGCGCTGGGGGGCGGACTGGAAACCGCGCTGTGCTGTCACTACCGGGTAGCGGTGAGCGATGCGAAACTGGGTCTGCCGGAGGTCAAGCTGGGTCTGTTACCCGGATCGGGCGGCACTCAGCGGCTGCCGCGGCTGATCGGAGCGGAAAACGCGCTCGACATGATGACCGGCGGCAAGCCGGTGGATGCCGCAACCGCCATGGCCTGGGGAATGGTCGATCGATGTACCGACGACGAATTGCTAAAAGCCGCCATCGAATTCGCCTCGCAATCGATTGCCGAAAAAAATCTGCCGCGAATCAGCGAGCGCCAAGTCCCTGATCTCGAGGACGGCTTTTTCGCGGCATATCGAAAAAAAATCGCCCGCCGCACGCGGGGCTTCGAAGCGCCCGAAAGAATCGTGCAATGCGTCGAAGCGGCGGTTTCTGTTTCCTTCGATGACGGTATGCGCAAAGAGCGCGAACTGTTTCGCCTTTGTCGCGACTCGAGCCAGAGCGCATCGATGCGACATTTGTTTTTCGCAGAGCGCCAGGTCGCCCGCGTTCCCGATGTGCCGAAGGAAACCGAGGTACGCGAGATCAGCAAAATTGCGGTTATCGGCGCCGGCACCATGGGCGCCGGCATCGCGCTGAGCTGTCTCGATGCGGGTCTGGATGTAGCCATGCTCGATAAGGACCGACAGGGCCTGGAGCGTGGCCGGGCCACGATTGAAAAATTGCTGGCGGCAGCGGTCGGCAAGGACCGGATTTCAGATACGCAAATGCAGGCGCGGTTATCCCGCCTGGATCTGATCGATGATTTCGCGGCGCTGGCCGATGCCGACCTGGTCATCGAGGCGGTATTCGAATCCATGGCGATCAAGGAAGAGGTGTTTGCAGAGCTGGACCGGGTATGCCGTGATGGCGCAATACTCGCGAGCAACACCTCGACGCTGGATATCGACCGGATCGCGGCGGCGACCAGCCGCCCGGAAGACGTGATCGGGCTGCATTTTTTTAGCCCTGCCAACATCATGAAGCTGCTGGAAATCGTGCGCGGCGCCAGGACCTCGGCCGAGGTCATCGCCAGTTCGCTGCGCTTTGCGAAACAACTGTCGAAGATCGGTGTGCTGGTCGGCAATTGCTTTGGCTTCGTCGGCAACCGCATGCTGTATGGCTATGGCCGAGAGAACCAGTTTCTGCTGCTCGAAAGCGCCGCGCCCGAATACATCGACCAGGTGCTGACAGACTGGGGCATGGCGATGGGTCCGAACGCGGTCGGCGACCTCGCCGGGCTGGATGTCGGTTACAAGGTCCGCCAGGAGCGCACCGACCTGCCCGACGATCCCCGCTATTACCGAGTCGCGGATATGCTGGCCAAACAGGGCCGCTTTGGCCAGAAAACCGGCCGCGGCATTTATTTGTACGAGAATGGTTCGCGCAAGCCGATACCGGATCCCGAGGTAGGAGAAATGATCCGGCGCGAAGCCGAGCGCCTGGGCGTTGAGCAACGCGAGATCGGCGGCGAAGAAATCATCGAGCGATGTATATATGCGTTGGTCCTCGAAGGGGCAAAAATACTCGAACAGGGTTTCGCGTTGCGCGCGAGTGATATAGACGTGGTCTGGGCGAACGGATACGGTTTTCCACGGTATCGCGGCGGCCCGATGTTTTATGCTGATACCATAGGGGTGGACAAAGTGTATGACGCGATCCGCGGCTTTGGCGAGCGCTTTGGCCCGCAATACTGGTCGGCGCCTAAACTGCTCGAAAGACTGGCGCGTGACGGCGGCCAACTGAACAAGGAATAAGTCATGAGCGATGCATTTATCTGTGACGCGATACGAACTCCGATTGGCCGCTATGGCGGGTCACTGGCCCAGGTACGCGCCGACGACCTGGCGGCCATCCCGATCGCGGAAATCCTGAGCCGGAACAACGGCCTCGATCCAAAGGCCATCGACGATCTCTATTACGGTTGCGC
>JAZFYI010000052.1:0-10149 GCA_036443455.1 Gammaproteobacteria bacterium | reverse complement strand
ACGAGGCATTGGGAGATCTTTACCGGCAGACCGGAAAAGACGCGGAAGCGGAATCCAGCTATCGCAGGGCATTGTCTATCAACGAAAACGATGTTCCCGCGCTGACGGGCCTGGCCAGGGTTTACTCCCGGATGAAACGGCTCGACGAAGCGGAAGAGTATTTTCTGATGGCTATGGATCTGCAGCCGGGGGACTGGACCGGTTACAACGCCTATGGCAAGTTCCTGTACGACAACGGCAGATACACCGATGCGGCGAGGGAATACCGGAAAATACTGGAGCTGGACGCCAAAAACCATAATGGTCTCAGCAACCTTGGCACTGCCCTGATGTTGTCCGGCGATTTTCACCAGTCGATCGCAGCATTTAACCAGGCGCTCGAGATCAGTCCGCATCGCAGAACCTATTCAAACCTCGGGCTGCTGTATTACTACCTGCACCGGTTTGACGAGGCAGTTGCTACGCACAATGAGGCGGTTCGTATGGCACCGGATAATTACCTGGCCTGGTTAAACCTGGGCGATGCCTTGTATTTCGCGGAGGGCCAGGGCAGTGCGGCCAGCGCTTTTGGCAAAGCCGAGGCACTGGTCGATCAGCGATTGGGCGTCAATCCCAAGGCCCCGCTGGCACTCATGGATGCTGCGTGGACAAAGGCGATTCTGGGCAAGCCAGGTGAAGCGAATGAACTGATCGCCAGAGCTGTGGATCTGACACCATCCGATCCTTACCTGTTTTTCATGAGAGCGCTGATCAATCTCAGACAGGATCGAACATCCGAGGCGCTGGCAGACCTGGAAACAGCGGCGGCAATGGGCTACCCGGTGAAATTGATTGCTGCCGAGCCCCACCTGGAGTCATTGCGGAACGAGCCGCGCTTCAAGGCTTTGCTTGAAAGTTCGGAGAATCGTTAGTCAAAAAAAACGAACAGAATACAGCCGAGCTTGCTCGGCAAAACATGGGACCGCACAAAGAGGAGAATACCATGAACAAATGGACCATTTTTTTGGCCGCAGCGTTGCTTTTGCTAATTGCTGGCGGATCGATGAGCCAAATCGGGAACAGCCCTGCGAACCTGCGGTGTATAGACCCGGTGATGACCATTAACCACAGCGCTGCGCAACTGAAGGTCACGCCGGCAAAAGTCACCGTTCGCATGGGGTGCAAAATCAGACTGAATATTGTTCCGCCGAAAGACATTGATAAAGTCAGTACGAAACCTGACGGTCCAAATCCCGGGCGCGATAACTGGATGTACAAATCGAATGGTGTCCGGGGCAACATCGTGTTAGAAGTCCCGATGGGGATCATAAAGGGTGACTACAAGTTCTCGGTCAAGGTGGACGGCGTCGGCACGCTGGACCCGCATGCCAAAGTAATACCCTAGTGAACTGCCGGACCGACCAATACACGGGCTCCGGGTAGTTTGGGCTTAGCCCTCGGACAGAAAGGAATCGCAGGTTGTGCGTGACTCGTCAATTTCGGGAATCGACGAGCAAATGGTTTGCATTTTTGTGTAAATCAGGCGAATGCTTTTGTCGTTCGCGCCATCTGCATTCCACTCGCGGAATTTCGAATCGAGTTTGCCGAGTCTTACCCTGGTGCGCTGATAAAAAGCGTTTTCGCGCCCATCGAGTTCATCAAAAACACGAATGGTTTCTTTTTCGATCAGGCCGTTATCGGCCGGCACCAGCCTGAGCAGCCCGCTGATGTATTTATATCCCCACTGAAATCGTGTGGCGGAACCGCTTGACTCGTCATAGGCTCGCCGCAACCAGTCGACTGCTTCGCCGGTATTGCCGGAGCGCTCGGCGAGTTTGGCCAGAAAAGGCATGAAGTAGTATGGCGCATTCGATTTCCCGAGTTCCCGGGTAATCAGTTCAGTCGCTTTCTCATCCATGCCTGCTTCCGACAGGATATTCCAGGCGGCGTCAATAACCGCCTGGCGCTCATCGGATGTAATGGCCTGCTGGTCGGCCCAGTCGATATGATCGGCTATCCTTTGTTGGAATTCGGGCGAAAGTGGCTGCTCCGGGTCGTCGATCCTCGCCATTCGGAGGCGGCCGCGGCTGGTGTACAGTCTATCCATCAGAGAAACTTGTGGATCGGCTGCGATAATTTTGAGGGCCTGGTCCCACAGACCCAGCAAAGATGCCCGATGCGGGCTTCGCGAGTCGGTAAAGGCTCTTGCCATTTCTGCCGATGAGGACAGCACGAATTGGAGGTTGGCCAGGACCAGTTTCCTGTCCTGAAGAAGCGAGCGAAGTTTTTTCAATGCTTCATTCTTCAGACTTTCACTGAGCGCAAATGGGTCGTCGTCATCAGCAATCGCCTTGGCAATCGTGGACAGGTACTCGATGTCGATTCGGCTGCATGTCTCGATAAGCGGTGGCGGACAGGTTGAAGACAAGGTCTCGAACAGCTTGAGCTTGTTTTTGCCGGCCAGGGCTCTTTCGTTGTCCTGGTCCCAGCTGTAATAAGCCAGCAGACGGTATTCGTTTTTTTTCAACGCCGGCCCGAGTCCGGTAACGCGTTCGACGATTCTGGCCACCGGCTGAACATCGTTTAGGGCCAGGTCCAGTACGTTGTTATAGCGTTTGCTGCTTATGCCGCCGGGGATACGGGTTATTTCATCGCCCTGTGGTGAGAATACGATCATCGTCGGGTAGCCTTTGACACCGAATTCTTCCCCGGTGCGTTGGGCGTTCTCGGTATCGCCATCCAGATAGACCGGGACGAACAACCTGGATTTCGCGATAAATTCCCGACCGCTGAAGATGGTAGCCTTGACCTGGCTGCAATCCGGGCACCAGTCCGTACCCCAAAACAGAAATAACGGCTTTCCCTGCTTTCTTGCTTTGGCAAATGCCTCCGCGGTGGAACCTTTGAACCACTGGATTTTGTTGGCTGCGATTTGCGCCGAGGAATTCGCCGCCGCGCTATCCGGCCCTTGCGCATCGTCGCTGTTGCTGCATCCGGACAGACCCATCGCCATGATAAGGAACAGGCTCGCTGGCAGTGTCACTGGCTTTGGGATCATTGCGTATTCCGGCGTTCAACGATATTGCAAGCAGCTTATTGGATTATTTCCGTTTGTAAAGGGCGGATCGACAAGCAATGGATACATACAGGTCCCTCTTGACATGGGCTGGAGGAAAGTCATGCTTGCGGGAGAGCATTGGCAGCGGGCTGCGTCTTGGCGAAGCATGCAGGCCAGCGGTTTCCAGGTATGCTTGCTCGCCATTGCCCACGCATCGACGGTTTATCGAAGACCGGTTTTCCGGCGCCGAATCAGAAGGAAGAAAAATCAGTGGCAACAGGGACAGCAATGATTCAATCACCGACAGGCGTCTTGTTCGCGCTGGTTTCGGTGGCCGCTTTTTTCTTTTACCTGGAAAAAAGCACCGGCTGGAAAGTCTTCAACCTGTTTCCACCGCTGCTTTTTATATATGCCACCCCGGTACTGCTGAATAACCTGGGTATCATGCCCGCCGAGTCGGTCGTATACACGGGTATGCGCGATTTCGGCCTGCCGGTTTTTATCACCCTGATGCTGTTGTCGGTCGATATAGGAGCCGCGGTACGGGTGATGGGTAAGGGTGTCCTGGTCATGCTGCTCGGTAGCGTCGGGGTGGTCGTCGGCGGTGTGGTTTCTTTTATGGTCGTGCACGGCTGGCTGGCGGATGATGCCTGGAAGGGGTGGGGCACGCTCGCCGGAAGCTGGATAGGCGGCACCGGCAACATGGCGGCCGTGGCCGGTGCGCTGGACACTTCACCCGAGCAATTGGGTCTGGCGGTTCTCGCCGATAACCTGGTTTATGTAGTCTGGTTGCCCATCTTGCTCGGGTCCAAGGCGTTCGCAGAACGCTTTAACCGCTGGACCAAGGTGTCGGAAAACCGGGTGGCCGAGATGGAGAAGGCGGCCATGGGATTGCGCAGCAATGACTCGCCACCGGAAATGCGCGACTACCTGTTCCTGGCATTTATCGCGTTTGGCGTCACCTGGCTCGCGGCGTGGATCGCTCCGTCGCTGCCCGAATTTCCACCGGTATTGTCGACATCGACCTGGAATTTGCTGCTGGTCACGACTTTTGCACTGGCCTTGTCCTTTACCGGCGCCAGGGAAATAGCCGGATCGCACAACATCGCGATGGCAATAATTTATATATTCGTCGCCAGCATGGGTGCGAGAGCATCGATGGAAGGACTCGGGCAAGCGCCGGCGTTTGTCCTCGGAGCCTTTATCTGGATCAGTATCCACGGCGCGTTTTGCCTGGCAGGCGCGTGGCTGTTCAGGGTCGATGTGCACAGCGCGGCGATTGCCTCGGCGGCAAATATCGGGGGCGCCGCTTCCGCGCCAGTCGTTGCTGCATATCACAAGGAGAGCCTCGTACCGGTAGCGATACTGATGGCCCTGATTGGTTATGCGATTGGTAATTACCTGGCTTTGTTGACTGCCCGCCTCGCTTTCTGGGTCGGCAGTTGAGCACGGCCGATGAGTTGGGAACAGGAAGACCGGTCCCTGCCCGATGACGGCGACTGGGTGGTGGTATTCGAGTGCCGGTCGCTGGCTGTCTGCCAGGAACTTGCGCTGGTACTACAGGCGCTGGATATCCATTGCAAGATATCCGCCGAACCCCGGCACGCGTTGTTGGTGCCCGGCCCGGTTGCGAACCGGGCGAACGAACAACTCCTTGCCTATCTGAGCGAGGTCCGCAAGCCGGTTCCCCAACCCCCGCCGGTGCCCAGGCAGTCCAGCGGCATCGCCGGTGTCGTTGCTTATGTCTCGCTTCTGATCGTGTTTGCATACTGGCAAAGTCACCAGAGTTTCGGTGTAGCCTGGCTGGACAGTGGGCGAATGGATTCCGCGGCCGTGTTGTCCGGGCAATGGTGGCGGAGCGTAACGGCCCTGACGTTGCACCTGGACCTGGCCCACCTGGTTGCGAACCTGGTGTTTGGCGGCGCATTTGGCTATTTTGCGGGACAGCTTTTTGGTACCGGGCTGGCCTGGGCCGGTATCCTGCTTGGCGGTTCGATGGGGAACTACCTGAATGCCTGGTTGCAAGGGCCGGGTCATCGCTCGATCGGTGCCTCGACCGCTATATTTGCGGCACTGGGGTTGTTATCCGCATTCACCTGGAGGCGATGGCGCAGACCCGATGAAAACCTGCTGAGACGCTGGTCGCCAATATTTGCCGGCATCGCATTGCTTGCCTATACCGGCGCCGGCGGAGAGCGAACCGACGTAGTGGCTCACCTGACAGGCTTTGTCTGTGGTCTGGCAATTGGAGTCGCCTATGGTGTGGCGGGAAAGCGAATCCTGCTCTCTGCACCGGCGCAAAGGATACTGGTGATGTTGGCTTTGTTTGTTCTGACGTTGAGCTGGATGCTGGCGATTCAGTCGAATTCGGGGCGCCTGATCTGAACAGTGGCTGCAATCTCACCGCTGCTGTCGCTGCCTGTATCGGGCTGATCGCTTGCGCTGGCTTGCGCCGCTGAGGTTTCATCTGCTCTGGACGCGTTGGCCCTCGGCATGGCGACCGTATTATCGCCCCGGTCTTGACTGGCGAGTTTGTGAAAGCGATTGCGAAGGTCGGCAAGCGACTTCTGTACCACTTTCATGGAAAGCTCTTTTTTCGCCAGCTGGCCTTTGAGATCAGCGATTTGAAGCTGCTGTTCCTTGCCGGCGAGCGGGTCCGCCGCTGCCAACTGATCTGCATTCAGCTTGAATGTCTGGGTCTCATCGCGGGCATCAAGGGGCCCTGATTTGTCCATACCATCCGCTTTCTGATTGAGAATTTCCGCCTGCAGGCTTTCAATCATTTTCTGCTTTTTATCAATCTTGGCCTTGAGTTGTGAAACCTGGACATCGCTCTTTCTGTTGTCGGCGCGGTCCTTGTTATATTTGTCTATATCGCCTTGCAACTCTTCGATCAGTTCCTTTTGCGCCTGGTTACTGGTTTCCAGTTCCTGGTAACGTTGGCTGGCGGCTTTCACCAGGTTCTGGAATTTGTCCAGGTCCATGCGCTGATTGCCAAGTTTTACCCGCAGTTCCTCATTTTGAATCTGGAAACGAATGTCGCGAGACTGGATCGCGCTCATGCTCAGCGTGTCTTCACCCGCCGATTCTTCACCGGCCCGGGCTTGCGCCAGGCGGGCTTCCGCCATCCGGACTTTGACCTTTATTTCCTCAACGGTTTGTTTTAGTTCACTGATCGTGGCCCGGGCCTCTGCTTTCTCCTTGAGAAAGAGATCCGTGCCTTTTTTCAGCGCCCGATTATTGAATTCCAGCGATGCGATTTTTTTCTGAATTTCGCTGGCCGTCTCATCGGCTTGCAGGAGCGTGCCCTCCATTTCGGAAAGCTTGCCCAGTTGCCCGCGGGCCAGTTCAAGTTCCTTGCGAAGCTCCTGTGTCTGCTTTGCTTTTTCCTCTAACTCTCTGTGGCTGGCTTTTCGCTGGTCTTTTTGCCTGTCGATCTGCTTGTTTGCCTGTTCGAGTTCATCGCGCAGCTCCCGTGCTTTTTTCTCGTTGACCTCGAGCGCGTTGTTGTTGCTTTCCTGTTTGTCCAGCTGTGCGCGGGCATACTCGAGATCGCCGCGCAGCTCCTGTACTTTTTTCTCATTGGCCTTGAACGCGTTGTTGTCTCTCGCCTGTTTGTCCAGCGAAGCCTGCAACTCATCCAGATTTCGCTCCAGCGCTTGTCTCTCGGTGCGCAATTCAACGAGGTCTTTGCGCAGACGGCTAATCTGTTCGGCTTGTTCGCGAGAAAATGTTTTTTCGGTTTCGAGTTCGGCCCTGACCGCATCGGCTACCGCGGTAAATTCCATCCCGGAAGAATCAACCGGTTTCCTGATTTGCGCTTCCAGCCGGGAAATCTCCCTGACCTTCTTTTTCAGATCTTTCTGCAATCGTGACGACTCGGCTTTCCAGTCGTTGCGATTTTTCTCGGCGAGCTTACGATTGTTTTTGTGTTTCTTGGAATCGTTTTTCAGACCGGCAATTTTCTCGTTGAGGAATTCGATTTGCTCGTTGGTCGGCAGGTGTTTTACCTGCTTGCGCAGTTCCCGGGTCAGTGATTGCTGATCGCTGAGATCGGCCTTGAGCGCGGAGATCAGTGTTTCCCATTCGCCAAAAGTACGAGACAGGCGCGATAACGCTTTTCTCGCTGCGCGGCGGACGTCTTCTACCGTCTTTGCTTGTTCCATGCCATCCATATTGGGCCTGTCCTATGTCAGTGTCTGCCGGCGTGTTCTGGCGCTACGGCTTCACCGCTCCATCCCTGGCTGATTGATTATGACAAATATTGTATTACCCGCGGTCGCAGTGATGCGATGCTTGTCACATTTTGAGTAGTCGGTGGGCATGGAAAAAGGCTTGAAAATCAGCCTATTTGGCCCGCATGTCACGATGGCGGTAAGCGCCCGAGCCAGCGCCCGGAGTCCACGATCCCCGATGACAGGCGTGCTAGCCCGACTTCCTGTCGGGAAACTCCTTGATATAGAGATCCTGCTTGGCAAACGGAATCTCGATCTGGTGTTTATTGAATTCCTTGTAGATTTGCTGGTGCAGCGCGTCCAGGATGCGACCGCGGAGCACTGGCTGCTCGACCCAGCCCAGCAGCTCGAACTCCAGGCCCGATGAGCCGAATCGGCGGAAGCGCACCCGTGCTTCGGGTTTTCGACAAAGATCAGAGCAGTCCCGCGCTATGTCCATCAGCACTTTTCTCACGAGGTCAATGTCGCAACCGTAGGCTGCGCTGACCGCAACCCGGATGCGATGTTTCTCATGCGGGCCGCCGCTTTCATTGAAAATCTTGCTGTTGCCCATTACCCCGTTGGGGACGGTGATTTCTATGTCGTCCCTGGTCAACAGTCGCGTGCTGCGCATGCCGATGTGCGTTACTTCGCCACGCTCGCCCGAATCCAGAACAATGAAGTCGCCGATCTTGTAAGGCGAATCCGCGAGTATGGACATGCCGGCGAAAAGATTGGCCAGCGTGTCCTTGGCGGCGAAGCTCAGGGCCAGTCCGACGATTCCGGCGGATGCCAGCCAGGCCGTGACATCGATACTCCATGCCAGCAGAACCATGTAAATCCCGATGGCGGCCAAGGCGATGACGGCCAGGTTGATCAGTAAAGGCCGGGTGCGTGGCTGCACGATATTGAACGAATGTTCCTGGTTGCTCAGGTAGCCGATCAGCATGCGGGCGAACTGCATGGAGAACTGTAGCCAGACTAGAATGGCGATGGTCTTGAGTATGGCCAGCGTCGCGAATGCCGGCGTGGCGGGCATTTTGAGCCACAAGGCGGCGACGCCCAGACCGGTGAGAATAACCGCCAGCCGCAACGGCCGATGCAGGATCTCGATCAGATTGTCGTCAAAAGTATTTTTGGTGCGCGCCGTCCAGCGCCGGATGACCCGCGAAATGACGCGATCGACGACCAGCGCCAGTAACCAGGCAAGCAGGACGATGGCCGCAGCCTGGACCAACCGGTACGGACCCAGTACCGAAAACAAAGGCAGAAGTTTGTCCGACAGGAAGTCTACCAGGGGGTTTCCGCTCGGATCAGTCTGTTCCATTCTCGGTCTCCGTTGCGACGGCCGACCTGCCGCCGGGCTGGCAGCGGCGCATCCACTCGGCCCGCTTGTGGAAAAACATCTGCAGGCCGTCAATCTCGGCTTGTCGAATATCCGGATGCCAGGCTTCGAAGATCAGCACGATGCGTTCGCGGTCGCCGCGATTCCAGGCTTCATGTTCGAAGCTGTCATCGAAGGCGAATACTTTACCGGTTTCCCAATGCCGGGTTTCCTCACCGACCCGGATTCCGCAGCCATCGGGAATGATCAGCCCGAGGTGGACGGTCAGCCGGAAATTCATTTGCCCGTAATGGGGAATGATATGACCGCCAGGCTGCAACCGTGAAAAGAATATTTCGGGCATGTAGTCTTCGGCTTCGGGGTAGGGCAGCGACTCCATGACGGCCATCGTTTTTGGACAGCGCGTGTAATTTTCGGAAATCACGCCGGCCTTGGTCATATGGAAGGAGGTCCATAAGGGCGAGCCCACCAGCGAGGAAAAGTCGGTGCCGGTCCGGGTCTTGCTGTGGTCCGTGCCTTCTTCGTTCGCGACGATATAAGGGGTAAATTCGGCCTGCGCTTCGAGCAAGGCGTCCAGTTCGCCACGAATGTCATCGTAGGCGGCTTCCACCCGCGGTATCCAGTCGAAATCCTCCCTTTCGAACCATGGCGTCGCCTGCATGCCCGGAATCAGGAGGAACTCAGGCCGTTGCAGCGGGTGGTTGTATTCGGCTTGCTCCTCGCGATACAGGATGCGCATGGCGCGTTCGAACCTGTCGCGCTCCTTTGCCGGGTATTTGCTGGCAAGTTCGTCGAGAATCTGCTGGTTCATCCGCCTGTAATGCTTGTTCAGTGCCTGTAGCGCAGAACCGATTTCCTGACGAGCGGCCGGTGTCATTTTGGTATTGGCGGCGGCCTTATCCAGTGCCGGCTCGGTCAATACAGCAAGCTGCAGCAACTCCGCGCCAGTTTCTGTCTGTCCCATAGCGGTATACAGCACGCCGGCTTTGAGCATGGCGGAAACATTCTCCGGGTCCAGACGGGCAGTATGGGCGAAATTGTCAGCGGCTTTCTCATTCATGCCAAGATGCTGTTGAACGAAGGCCAGCCGATACCGATAGGCGGCTACATCAGGCTCTGCCGCCGTTGCGTCATCCAGCAGGTCTAAGCTGGAGCTGGTGTCGCCGCGGCGAAAGGCGAGCATTGCCAGCCTGAAGCAAGCCGGGGCAAACGGCGGCTGCGTCGCAGCGAGTTCTTGCAGACGCTGCTCCGCCTGTCGCTGCCTGCCTTCGCGCAGGTCTTTTTCCGCCGCGGCAAAGGCTTGTTGTAGTGATTCGGCGCTCATGGCTTGTGGTATCGGTCCTTGTTCCTCGCGGTAGCAGCGATCAGCAGTCTTCGTTCCTGACCAGGTCCAGGTTAAAAGTAATGCCGACCCTGGGGATGTCGTTTTGTTGCATTTCCACCCAATGCTCGAGATAGGATGGAAACATGACGATCAGCCCGGTTTGCGGTTGCACCGAGAACTCCAGGTTGCTGAATATGGTCTGTCCGGCGTGGCCGCCCGGCTCGTGCAT
>JAZFYI010000051.1:0-40104 GCA_036443455.1 Gammaproteobacteria bacterium | reverse complement strand
CGGCCCCTGTGCTGGAAGCCGGAAATGACATCCATCAGGTCGGTATGCCGCCAGTGGAAACGACCCTGGTAATTATTCCAGCGGAAACCCTGGTCCTCGTCGCCGGTTTCCCAGTACCTGGGTGCATTGACCCCGTGCAGCAGGCTGCGATAATGGAGCACCGGCAAATCGAAACCACTACCATTCCAAGACACGATCGTCGGCGTAAATCGTTCAATTCCGTCGAAAAACCGCGTAATGATCTCTTTTTCGTCTGAGTCTTCTTCACCCAGGCTCCACACTTTGAAACCCGAACGGTTGCGCAAAGCGACCGCAATGGCCACGACCCGGTGCTGATGCAGGGGCAGAAATTCATTACCGGATTTCTCCACCTGCCGGTGAAACATCGCCTGCGCAATCTCTTCGTCTGCCAGGCCATCGAGTCCCAACAGCCGGCGGCCCAGGTCGACATCCGGTACGGTCTCGATATCGAACACGAGGCAATCAGGCATTTGGGATTCCAGGCGCCTGGTCACCCGGGTCTTTCACCAGGACTGCCATCGCCAGCACCATGCCGTCTTCATCGCTCAGCGAAACAAAGCCGCCGCCTATACCCAGCCGCCGGCAAACCGCGAGACCCCGCCCGGAGAAAATAATCTCCGGCTTGCCCCGCGAATCCTGGACGATGCCGACATCACGTATCCATACGCCATGGGCAAACCCGGTGCCCATCGCTTTGACCACCGCTTCCTTGCCGGCAAAACGCATGGCCAGAAAGCGGGCCTTGCGTTTGACTTTGCGGAACTGTTTTTTTTCCTCCGGCAACAGCAGGCGATCGACAAAGCGCTCGCCGAAACGGCGATAAACCTTCTCCACCCGCCGTGCATTCAGCAGATCGGTTCCGATACCGAAAATCATCTGTGACGGGCTTCGATCATCAGGTGTTTCATCTCCGAAACCGCGGTGCCAAGGCCATCGAATACGGCCCGGGCAATAATCGAGTGGCCGATATTCAATTCGGCGAGTTCCCTGATCGCCGCCACCGGCGCGACATTGTGATAATGCAGGCCGTGACCGGCATGCACCGTCAGACCCATGTTCGCCGCCTGCGCCGCGGCGGAAACCAATCGTTGCAACTCCCCGGGCCGCGCTTCTTCGCCGCTATCCGCGTAAGTCCCGGTGTGCAGCTCGACGACTTCAGCGCCGGCCTCCCGCGCCGCTTCTATCTGCCGTTGATCGGGATCGATAAACAACGAGGTCCTGATGCCATAGGCGTGCAGGCGCGCGCAGGCATCCTTGATCAATGCCACCTGCGCGCACACGTCGAGACCCCCTTCCGTGGTCAATTCCTCGCGCCGCTCAGGCACCAGGCAACAGTCGGCCGGCCTGGTCCGTTCGGCGATATCCAGCATTTCCTCGGTCGCCGCCATTTCCAGGTTCATCCGGGTTTGCAACACGCCTTTGAGGTTATCCAGATCCTGATCCTGGATATGCCGCCGGTCTTCGCGCAAGTGCAATGTGATGCTGTCCGCCCCGGCCTGCTCCGCCATCAGCGCCGCATAAACCGGGTCTGGATAGCGGGTGCCGCGCGCCTGGCGCAAAGTCGCGACATGATCGATATTGACGCCAAGCAAAATGCCATGCGGGTTTTTGTCACTGGTAGTTACCATGAGCGCATAGAATACAGTATCTGCCTCGATTTCAGCGGTTTATCGCCGAGGTAAAAATCCAGCGTATGGCGCAGGAGACGTCTTGCATCTTGCAGGCTGCGCTCATCCGTGAGGTCCTCGCAGGCCAGTGACAGCAACGAACGGCCGGCGTAGCTGGCCGCATTTTCCGCCACCGAAAGTTGCGGCCCGCGCTCAACCTGGTAAGTGTAACGGCGACCGGCATCCACCCGGTGGCTGTCGTCGTCGGTCAGCTCGAGGTTCAAACCGTAACCCAGGCACTCCAACAGTCTTTTTTCGAAAATTCTCAGGGCACGGGATTGATTTTCACCCCGGTGCAGACGCTCCAGCGTGGCGTGGTATACCGCAAAGAGTTCCGGGTGAGGATCGTGTTTCCGGGTCAGGCGCAGCAGAAGTTCGTTCAAATAATAGCCGGAAAACAGCACCGTCCCGGACAAGGCAAAGGACTCGCCGGAGGGCTCTACCGAATTCAGGGTCTTCATTTCACTGCGCCCGGACCAGGCAACCAGCAATGGCCGAAACGGCTGCAGCAACGCCCCCTGACTACCGCGCCGCGAGCGGATACCCCGTGCGACCAGGCTGACCCGGCCGAATTCGGCGGTCAGCAAATCGACGATCCGACTGCTGTCCCGGTATGGCCTTTGGTGCAGTACAAACGCAGCATACAGTTGCCCGCGCCGTGCATCACTCACTACAACTCATACCCCATGCTTTTGAGCGCCATTTCATTGTCCGCCCATTTTTCCTTGACCTTGACCCACAGTTCCAGGTGTACCGGTTCCCCGACAAAGCGCTTCAGATCCTTGCGCGCCGCTGCGCCGATTTTTTTCATCATACTGCCTTTGGCCCCGATGACTATTTTCTTCTGTCCCGCCCGCGCGACCCAGATCAGGGCGGAAATCACATAGCCCTTGCCGCCCTTTTCGAAGCGCTCGATCTGCACGGTCGTCCCATAGGGTACTTCCTCCTGCAACATCAGCATCAACTTTTCACGAATAATTTCCGCGGCCCGAAATTCACGGCTGCGATCGGTGAGCTGCGAGCTGTCGAACAAAGCCGGCGACACCGGGAGCCTTGGCAGGATCTCGGCGTTGAGACTGTCCAGACCGATCGATTTCCTCGCGGACACCGGCACGATGGCGATGAAATCCGCCTTTTTGCTGAGCTTCGCAATGAGCGGCAGCAACTGCTGCTTGTCGCGAACCTGGTCGATCTTGTTGATGACCAGGATGATGTCCCGATCACGGTTTTGCAGGATTTCCAGTACCCGCTGATCCTTTTCATTCCAGCGTAACGCTTCGGTCATGAACAAGACCAGGTCAGCGTCATCGAGCCCCGCGATCGCCGCCTGGTTCATCAGCCGGTTCAGATAGCTCGAGTCGCTGCGGTGCAGACCTGGCGTGTCGACCAGGATCACCTGCGCATCCGGCCGGGTGACGATCCCCAGGATACGGTGTCTCGTGGTTTGCGCTTTTGGCGTTACGATGCTGATTTTTTGTCCGACCAGCCGGTTTAGCAGCGTGGATTTGCCGACATTGGGCCGCCCTACCAGCGCAACGAACCCACAGCGAAACGCTTCAGCCATGGTCGATTTTTTCCAGGATAACCACCGCCGCGCACTGTTCGGCACGCCGCCTGCTGCTACCGGTGCCGGATCCCGACAGCTCGAGATCTGCCGCATTGCAACTGACCCGGAAAGTCCGCTCGTGTGCCTGGCCCAGGGTCTCCGTTACCTCGTATACGGGCAGCGACAGCCCCCTGGATTGCAGGTATTCCTGCAGGCGCGTCTTGGGATCCTTGAGCTCGCTGCCCGACTCATCCACCATGCGCCGATAAAAAAGTGAATCGATGATTTCTTCGACCACGCCCAGCCCGCCATCGAGATATATCGCGCCCAGCAAAGCCTCGAGGCTATCCGCGAGTATGGAATCCCGCCGATAGCCCCCTGATTTCAGTTCACCCGAACCCAGTCTGAGCTGGGCGCCAAGATCCAGTTCGATGGCGATTTCAGCCAGCGTTTCCCTGCGCACGAGCGCCGCGCGCCGGCGCGTCAGTTCGCCTTCGCTGGCTCCGGGAAAAAAATGATAGAGATTTTTCGCCACCAGAAAACCGAGTATCGCATCGCCAAGATACTCGAGCCGCTCGTTGTTGTGACCGGCTGCACTGCGGTGGGTTACCGCAGCCAGGAACAGACTGTCGTCAGAAAAGCGGTAATTGAATTTCTTGTCTAACCATTTGGCCGGCAGATCCGCCGTCTGTATCACCGCACGATCTCGACAGTCTTGGCGAAATCCACGATAAAATTGATGTTCGCAATATACGGCGCTTTGTGTACGTATTTTACGCGCAATATGTAGCCCCCGGTGTCGCTCTTGCTCAGATGAATATCCTGGACGCGAATTATCGTTACGGCTTCGACGTCAAAACGTCTCTGTATGGAGCGCCTCAACGTCGCCAGATCCACCGGCGTACCATCGAATTCTTTCTTGGCGCCATCGAGGACCGATACGATTTTCATGTATTCCAGGTACACAGGCGTCAGGCGGAGACCTGCGAAAACCAGCATGCCCGCAAGCACCGCAATTACCAGAAACCCGAGAAAGGTCATTCCATATTGTTTGTTCCGCATGACTCTCTCCTGTTCGTAACGACTACTCTATTCTCTCGCCCACGCGATTCCAGAGCGGTCCATCCTCCGGAAAATTCCAGTTCATCCAGATTCTGACCGCGCGTCCAACCAGCTGCGATTCGGGTATCGCGCCTACCCCCGGGAAGCGGCTGTCCCTGCTGTTGTCACGGTTGTCACCCATGACAAAATAATGACCCTCCGGAACCCGCCATTCGCCTTCCCGGCTGTGTCGCTGCGGCATCAGGAGCAGCTCGTGCACTTTGTCACCGAGCGACTCCTCCACGAGGTTGGCTTCATAGTCAAATTCCCGGTAGGCGCCACGCATGTTTGTCGGCATCCGTTTGCCGTTGATATACAGCCGGTTTGCGCTATAAGCAATACGATCTCCCGGCAGACCAACGACGCGCTTGATGTAATTCGTGCT
Organism: Gammaproteobacteria bacterium; assembly: GCA_036443455.1. Lineage (GTDB taxonomy): Bacteria > Pseudomonadota > Gammaproteobacteria > Steroidobacterales > MnTg04 > MnTg04. The sequence continues at coordinate 35,384 of JAZFYI010000051.1, read as the reverse complement.
CGGATCCGCCGGCAACCGGAATACCACCACATCTCCACGCTCGGGTTCATCGATTTCAACTATCTTCTTGTTTAGCACCGGCAGGCGTATGCCGTATGCGTACTTGTTCACAAAAATGAAATCGCCATCGAGCAAGGTTGGCATCATCGAATCGGAAGGAATCCGAAACGGTTCGAAAAGAAAGGATCGGACCAGCAGGACAATAAGGATGACCGGGAAAAAAGTACGGCAATACTCGACCAGTACCGACTCGTTCGCCGACCCATCGACGGCTGCCCGCCTGGGCCGCAAAACCAGCACGTCAATCAGCCAGACGATGCCGGTAAACAGCGTGGCAATCGACAAAATCAGGGCAAAATCAAAAACCATGTAAGCAACCTCTGCGTGAATTCGGGGCAGTATTGGCTATTTCTTCTCCACCTGCAATACTGCGAGAAACGCTTCCTGCGGAACTTCCACCGAACCGATCTGCTTCATTCTCCGCTTGCCGGCCTTCTGTTTTTCCAGCAATTTCCGCTTGCGCGTAATGTCTCCGCCATAGCATTTTGCGGTCACGTTTTTTCTCAGCGCGCGGATCGACGCACTGGCGATTATCTTGTTCCCGATCGATGCCTGCACGGCGAATTCGAACATCTGCCGTGGCAGAAGTTCGCGCATCTTGTCCACCACTTCCCGGCCTCGCCGATAAGCGGCGTCCCGGTGCACGATAACCGACAGCGCATCGACACGTTCCTTGTTGATCTGGATATCCAGCTTGACCAGTGGCGCAGCCTGGAACCGCGCAAACTGATAATCGAACGACGCATATCCGCGGCTGACGGATTTCAGCCGATCGAAAAAATCCAGCACCACCTCGGCCAGCGGCAAATCATAGCCCAGCGAAATCTGGTTGCCGAGGTATTGCATGCGGGTCTGTGCGCCCCGCTTTTCGACACAAAGTTTAATCACCGCACCGACATGGCCCGGCGGTACCAGTATGGTTGCTTCGATAATCGGTTCGCGAATCTCGCGGACCAGGTTGCTTTCGGGCAAACGAGCCGGATTATCGATGTGCAAGGTTTCCCCTGCGCTGGTGAGCACCTGGTAGATTACCGTGGGTGCAGTCGTTATCAGGTTCAGATCGTATTCGCGCTCCAGCCGCTCCTGGATGATCTCCATATGCAGCATGCCGAGAAACCCGCAACGGAAACCGAAGCCGAGAGCGGTCGAGTTTTCCGGCTCATAATTCAGCGCCGAGTCGTTCAGACCGAGTTTTTCGAGCGCATCGCGGAAATTCTCGTAATCGTCCGATGAAACCGGGAACAAACCCGCAAAAACCCGCGGCTGAACCTTCTTGAAACCAACCAGCGACTCCGCACAGGGATTTTTCTCCAGGGTCAGTGTGTCACCGACCGGAGCCCCGTGCACTTCCTTGATCCCGGCAATGACATAGCCGACTTCACCCGGTCCCAGTTCGCCGGTGTCCGACATCTTCGGTGTAAACCGGCCGATACGATCCAGCTGATGGCTTCTGCCGGTCGACATGACCATGAACTTGTCTTTTTTTCTCAACACGCCATTGACGATGCGCACCAGCGAGACGACGCCGACATAATTATCGAACCAGGAATCGATAATCAGCGCCTGCAATGGCGCATCCGGATCACCGCCCGGTGGCGGCACCCTCACCAGCAATTGCTCGAGTACCTCGCGCACGCCAGCGCCGGTCTTTGCACTGATTTTCAGGGCGTCACCGGCCTCGATGCCGATGATTTCCTCGATTTCCTGGATAACCCGTTCCGGTTCGGCCGATGGCAGATCCAGCTTGTTGAGCACCGGCACGACCTCCAGGCCCTGCTCGAGCGCGGTATTACAATTGGCGACGGTCTGGGCCTCGACACCCTGCGCGGCATCGACCACCAGCAAAGCGCCTTCGCAGGCCGACAGCGATCGCGAAACCTCGTAGGAAAAATCAACATGACCCGGCGTATCGATAAAATTGAGCAGGTATTGCTGGCCATCGTCGGCCAGGTAGTTCAGGGAAACGGCCTGCGCCTTGATGGTTATGCCACGCTCGCGCTCCAGATCCATGGAATCCAGGACCTGGTCCGCCATTTCACGTTCATCGAGACCGCCGCAGATCTGGATAAACCGATCCGCGATCGTGGACTTGCCGTGGTCTATATGCGCGATGATGGAAAAATTACGGATGCGCTCGCGATCCATGCTAACCCGCATACTTCACCAAGGATCGCGGATCCTGGGTGAGGACTCGGGCGGCTGAGGGCAGGTCTGGAGCGAAACCCATAGCGGTAGCTATGGGTTGAGTGAAGACCAAGCTCAGGCGTCCGAGAACCAGCCAGGGCCGCGATAGGTAGACGCCGGCGCACAAACTATAATCAACGATCAACGCATCGATTCCTCAAAATACCTGGCCTTCCGTTTCTCAAACCCGGCGGCTGCCGCCTTGGTGAAATATGCGGGTAAATGAACGCTCCAAAAGAAGGGTGACAGGCGGGGATTATAAACGCTGTCGGCCATGCCTGCTCGAAATACGGGTTATTTAACGGTGGCGACGCAGGCTTTGCACGACCAGATCGGGATCGAGATGCCCTTCGCAGACGATTTCCCCCTGGCAAAGCAGCACCGGAATGCGCACGCCGAAACGGTCCATCAACCCGGCATCGCCGGCGATATCGACGACCGTGATGCTGGCTCGGTGTGCGTGCAACAGCGGTTCCAGCTGAGCCAGCATTTCATCGCACAGACCGCAGGCCTTGCGGGTGTACAAAACCAGTTCCACGCCCATGTTAGCCCGGATTATTCATGAATGCGCTCGCGCCCTTGCTTGATCCTTGTTTGCACACGGGATTTTCCTCCCTCGGAAATACACACGGATATTCCGCTCGGTCAGAAAATCCCGTGTGCAAACAATGCTCTGCGCAATCATCGCGACGATTCATGAATAAGCCGGGCTAGGATTCCAGGATGACCGGTTGAAACCGCCTGCTGCGCGCGATCTGCTCCCTGAAGACATGCAATGAGAGGAAACTGGCCAGCAGGGCGAGACCGCCGAGCAACAACGCGGGGCCGTCGCCGCCCAGAAAATCGCCGATCAGCGCGCCGGCCAACAGCGCAAGCAAGGGCAGCAAGTACATCAGGCAGGCAGCGCCAAGCAACGCCCCCTCGGAAATGCCCAGCTGGACCTGGTCGCCTACGCTGATGCCAGTGCGCACCGGTACGCGCAACTGAAACAACCGGTCGCCAAGCAGCCTGCTGAGGAGACCGCCTCCGCAACCCTTGCCCTCGGCGCAGCGCTCGCACCCCGCTCGAGATTCGCAGCTTACCCAGGCAAACGGGCCGGCGATACGAACCACGCAGCCGCTTTCCCTGATCATCAGTTTATATTCGAATCCGCCACCACAGAACTGGCGATATCGCGGACAGTAACCGGCGGGACTTCACCGATGGCGGTTACCAGGTGCTCTTTGACCAGCAACGTGTATGCATTGGCTGCACCCAGCCTGGATGGTCCGCTACTCGGCGTCTCGTCCGGCCCCGGTTTTTCCACGAAAACCGAAACCGACGCCAGGCCATCGCTATAGACCATGTGGACAACGGGTTGTATTGCCTGCGGTTGAGTGTCCAGCCGGTACATTGCCAGGACGAAGCCCGCAGGCAGATTGTCGGCTCGCCAGGCCTGTTCCACCTTGCCTGGCGTTTGGCTCGCCTTGTCCCCTGGATAGCTCCAGCGATAACCGCTGACATCTACGCCGGACTGAACGGCGGCTTCCGGGATTTCATCCGGAAACTCGATACTGGCAAACCTCATTTGCTCGATGATCTGCCCCTGGCCGCCACGCACCTGGGAGATCAGCGGCAGACCGGTCTGCTCGTCCAGCCACAACCGGTATCCATAGCGAAAATGGTCCTTGGGGCTTACATCGACAATGACGACGGCACGGTCCAGCACGCTTTTGCCGGTTTTTACGCTGAGCAAATAGTTATGCAACACCTCGTCGCTGAGCGTCGGGACCGCACCCAGCAATGGCTGGTGCCCGTTTCTTTTCTCCACGACCACGGACTCCGTATCGGGGAAAAAACAGACGACCTCTTCACCTTTGGATATGACTTCACGGCCAATGCCATCCAGCGCTACCAGCCTCTCTACGGCCTGGCCATCGTGTACGCGGTGGATGACTTTCATCGGGTCGACATCGCCATCACGCAGACGAACGAAAACACCCTGGTAATTCAGGGTTTTTAACGCGTGGTCCATTTTGCGTAGCCAGTCAACGGCTTCTTCGGCCGGCGCCGCGAGCGGCGCCAGGCAAAGCAATATCAGCCAATGAATCCTGCGCGTCCTGATCATTGGCCGGAACTCTCGCCTGGTGGCTCTGCCGGCGAGTCTGCCTGCTCGTTCAGAACGGCTGTGGCGTCCTCGCGGCCGATGATCTCATAGAGGACATTTCGCCGAACCGGGGATGGGGAAAACTCGCTGTGATCCATCAGGTAACTCGCCAGTCTTGCCCTGACAAGCGGTTCGCGTGTGATCGAACCGGAATCGGGCGGCACCGTGTAACTGGGCCCGGCCGTCCCCGCGATACCCGGTGAGCCACTGTCCCGACCACTGTCGAGCCCACCGTCGAGACCACTGTTGAGCCCACCGTTGAGCAATAAACCCGCACCCGGCAGGTTGATGATCGCCAGCGCCGCGACCCCGGCCGCAACCGCAAAACCCAGCAGCGGCCGGATCAACCTGTGATTGCCAATGCCCGGCCCGCCCTGGTGCGCGGCCACGCCATCCAATTCAACGCTGACGTTGCCGGCCAGAGATACAGCCAGCAAATCGTCTTTAGCCGCACGCATCGCGTTACCGATCAGCGCGTAACGGCCGAATTTCCCGCGGCTGACCGGGTCCCGGCAAAGTCGGGCAAGCAGCAAAGGCTGCTCCCTGGACGCCAGCTCATCATCGATCAGCGCCGACAAGCGATCGCCGGCCATTTCCTTCGTTTCCATATCTTTTTCAATCCGTTTTTCGTTCGTCGTTCAATCCAGCAAAGGCCTGAGCTTCTTGTCGATCGCCTCCCGGGCCCTGAATATCCTCGATCGCACCGTGCCCACCGGGCACTCCATGGTTTGGGCGATCTCCTCGTAACTCATTCCTTCCACTTCGCGGAGGATAATCGCCGTGCGAAGATCCTCCGGCAAATTTTGTATCGCCCGGTTGACGGTGTGCCTGATTTCCTCGCTAAGCACCAGGTGTTCAGGCGTATCGCCGTCACTCAAACGGCCCTGCATGTCATATTGGTCCGGATCCTGCGGGTCCAGATCGTAATCCAGCGGTCTCCTTCTCGCGGCCACCAGGTGGTTCTTGGCGGTGTTGATCGCGATCCGGTACAGCCATGTATAGAAAGCGCTGTCGCCTCGAAACCGCGGTAAGGCACGGTACGCCTTCAAAAAAGCTTCCTGCGCCACATCCAGCGCCTCGGAAGGATCGCGGATATAACGCATGATCACCTTGATCACCTTGTGCTGGTACTTGAGTACCAGCACATCGAATGCCGTCTTGTCGCCTTGTTGAACCTTGACGACCAGTTTCTGGTCCACCTGGCGCTCACTCATGACGTGCGCCCTGAAACCGGGCAAGCACCAGCGCAACCAGTGAAATAGACTCGGTCCCGGATAGAAAGTTCTGGCAAAAAAGACATGATTTCAGGCATTTGAGCATTGGGTCGCATAATGAATGAGAGAGTTTGTCGATTTCTTTGCTGCTATGCAATATCTGCCAGTTTCAAGCGCACCCGGAACCGGCGAAAGCTGCTCGCGGATCGACGTGAATGAAAAAAAAGCGCGCTCTTTTTGGCGCCATTTTCGTCCAGCCAGCACAGCTTGACGCCCCACAGAAAACGACAGCGGCCGGCCAGCAAAACAGCGCTTTGCCAGGCGCCGGATCGACCCTGCAAACGCCACCCACGGGTTTCCCAACGCACCTGCCTGACCGAGCGCAGGCCTGCGCCGCGAACGCACCGGCGCCAATCGTAGCAAGACCCCGCCAGCAGGAACCCCGCCGACACCAGTTTCGCCATCGCCGGCAAGGAACTGCATAACAAACCTGCGCCGGCCAGCACCAGACCCGCGGCAAGCCAGGCCGCCATGGGCTGAACCGGTCCCGGCTCAATCGTGAGGACAGGCGAGTATTTGTTCGACAAGTGTTTTGCAGTCAGCATCGACCGGTACCACGCCATTGATTAAAAAGTCCGCCAGTTGCGGGTCCGGCAGATTCAGAAAACCCGAGAACACGGCTTTTTGCCGCCCATCCATGGCCTCGAACCTGGATTTCAGAAATCTTTCGAGCAGTATATCCAGCTCTTTCATGCCACGGCGGCAGCGCCAGCGCAACCGGGCATCATCGTGTTCTGTCATGCCGACCGGTGCCTGTTCAGTGCTGTCGTTCGAGCATCATTTTCTTGATTTCGGCAATCGCCCGCGCCGGGTTGAGCCCCTTCGGGCAGGTTTTCGTGCAGTTCATGATCGTATGACAACGATACAGCCTGAACGGATCCTCGAGCTGATCCAGCCGCTCGCCCGTTGCCTCGTCACGACTGTCGACCAGCCAGCGGTATGCTTGCAGCAAGGTCGCCGGGCCGAGGTAACGCTCGTCGTTCCACCAGTAACTCGGGCAGGCAGTCGAACAACAGGCGCACATGATACAGGCCGCCGGCTCGTTGATCTTCTCCTGGTCTTCCTTCGATTGCAGCCGCTCACGATCCGGCGGTGGCGGCGTGTGACTTTGCAGCCAGGGCTTGATCGATGCATATTGGGCATAGAAATTACTCATGTCCGGGACCAGGTCCTTGATCACCGGCAGATGCGGCAACGGATAAACCTTGATGTCCCCTTTGACGTCATCGATCGCGCGCATACAGGCAAGGTCGTTGGTGCCGTCGATATTCATCGCGCAGGACCCGCAGATGCCCTCGCGGCACGAGCGGCGGAACGACAGGCTCGGGTCGATCTCGTTCTTGATCTTGATCAGCGCATCCAGGACCATCGGCCCGCAACTGTCCATATCCACTTCGTAGCTGTCCATGCGCGGGTTGTCTTCGTTATCCGGATCGTAACGATAAACCAGCAGGCGGCGCACATCGCCGGTCGCATCGGCCGCCGTATAGGTCTCGCCCTTGTGCACTTTAGAATTTGCCGGCAGTGTCAGCTGAACCATGAATGCTCCTCGTCAGTTCTTAATATACACGCGCCATCGGCGGGATCGATTCGACTTCGTCGCTCAGCGTCTCGAGCTGAACGGGCCGGTAGTCCAGCCGGACCGTGCCATCGCCGGCCACCCAGCAAAGCGTGTGTTTTAGCCAGTTCTCATCGTCACGATCGGGAAAATCTTCGCGCGCGTGGGCGCCGCGGCTCTCCTGCCGGTTGGCCGCCGACTCGATCGCCGCCTTGGCTTGCAACAGCAGGTTCTCCAGTTCCATGGTTTCAACCAGGTCGGTGTTCCAGATCAACGAGCGATCATGCACCCGAACATCGGCAAAACTCCGGTACACCTGCTCCATTTTATCGATCCCTTCCCGCAAGGCCTCGCCGGTGCGAAAAACCGCGGCATGGTCCTGCATGGCTTTTTGCATGTTCTGGCGTATGACTGCCGTCGGCAAACTGCCATTGGCGTTGCGCAGGCGGTCGAGGCGCTCGACGATATGGCTGCAGGATTCATCCGGCAGCGGCCTGTGCCGCGCCTTTGGCTTCACAGTTTCAGCGCAACGCCGGGCAGCGGCCCGCCCGAACACGACCAGGTCGAGCAAGGAATTCGAGCCCAGCCTGTTGGCCCCGTGTACCGAGACGCACGCGGCCTCACCGACCGCCATCAGCCCGGGCACCAGCGTAATCGCGTCGTCTCCCGATTTTGTTAGCGCCTCGCCATGCAAATTGGTGGGTATGCCGCCCATGTTGTAATGCACGGTCGGCAAAACCGGGATCGGTGCGCGCGTCACATCGACCCCGGCGAACACCCTGGCCGTCTCGGCGATGCCGGGAAGCTGCTCCTCGATCACCTCCGTACCCAGGTGCTCCAGGTGCAGGAAAATGTGATCCTTCTCAGGGCCAACGCCCCTGCCTTCGCGAATCTCGATGGTCATCGCGCGACTGACCACATCCCGGCTGGCGAGATCCTTGGCGTTGGGCGCGTAACGCTCCATGAAACGCTCGCCATCCGAGTTGGTCAGGTAACCGCCCTCGCCGCGCACCCCTTCGGTGATCAGCATGCCGGCGCCGTATACCCCGGTCGGGTGGAACTGGATAAATTCGAGATCCTGCAACGGCAGACCGGCGCGCAAAACCATGCCACCGCCATCGCCGGTGCAAGTATGTGCGGATGTGCAGGAAAAGTAGGCGCGCCCGTAGCCGCCGGTCGCCAGGATCGTCTGCTGGGAAATAAAGCGGTGCAAGGATCCATCATCCAGGCAAAGTGCGACGACGCCCCGGCACTCGCCGTTTTCCATGATCAGGTCGATCGCAAAATACTCGATAAAAAAATCGGCATCGTGTTTTAACGATTGCTGATAGAGCGTGTGCAGCATTGCATGGCCGGTGCGATCGGCGGCCGCACAGGTGCGTTGTGCCGTGCCCTTGCCAAAATGCGTGGTCATGCCGCCAAATGGCCGCTGGTAAATACGCCCGTCTTCGGTTCTCGAAAATGGCACGCCGTAATGCTCGAGCTCGATAACGGCGTCGGCCGCCTCCTTGCACAAGAATTCGATCGCATCCTGATCACCCAGCCAGTCCGAGCCTTTGACCGTGTCATACATGTGCCAGCGCCAATCGTCCTCACCCATATTGCCGAGCGCCGCGCTGATCCCGCCCTGTTCCGCGACCGTGTGGCTGCGGGTCGGAAACACCTTGGTGATGCAGGCGGCAGACAGGCCTTGTTCGACCAGGCCGAAGGTGGCCCTGAGGCCTGCTCCCCCGGCCCCGACTACGACGACATCGTAGTGATGGTCAACGAATTCATAATCTGCACTCACGAAACCCCTCCGGCACCGATACGCAAAATGGCAATCACGCCGGCCATGGCCAGCAGCAGATGTACAAAAACGGATAGCAACAGACCACCCACTTTCCACGCAGGCGAACCGACATAGTCCTCGATGACGATCTGCACACCGAGCTTCGAATGATAGAGCATGGTCAGCACAAAGGATGACAACAACACGGCGTTGAGCGGACGAGCGAGCCAGGCGACAGTGCTGTGATAACCGAGATCGCCGATAACGACGAGGGAAATCATGAACCAAAGCCCAAGCCCGATCAGCGCAATCGCGGTAACCCGTTGCATCCACCAATGCCCGGTCCCCTCCTTCGCCGAGCCCAGACCCATGACCTTGCCAAGCGGCGATCGCAGACTCACGGCAGACCACCCGGCAGATCCGTGACCGCGACCCAGAAAGCAACCCACATCAGCAAGGTAGCGGCGAGGACCAGCCAACCGGTGAGATAGGTTCGCCCGATCTCAAACCCCATACCCATATCCCAGAACAAGTGGCGAATGCCGTTGTTCAGGTGATAGAAAAATGCCAGGGTGACGCCCGCCAGCAAGATTTGCCCGGGAACCGTGGCCAGGATTTCGAGCCTCTCGAGCGCCTGCGGACCATCCGCCAGCAACACCAGCCAGTAAACCAGGCCAACAGCCGAAACAGACAACGCGATACCGCTGAGCCGATGGGCAAACGACAGCAGCGAAGTCAATTGGGGTTTGTAGTGATGAAATGGTGACAGAGGCCGGTTGTCATTCGCCATTGGCTGGTTCCCTTGCTGCAAAACTTCGGCGAACAGACGACGTCGCCACCTGTCGGTTACTAAAAATCGATGCAACGCCCCGCCTTTTCCCAGTCGCCGTAGCGCGTGGGTTCGAGGCCATCGCGTCCGCCAATTTCTTTTGGCTTCGTCGCCTGCGGGTCATCGAGCCGATCCGCGCCCGGTGTTTCGATCCCTGTACCGGCAACCGGCAATCCCCGCTCCAGGTCGGAATTATCGGCGCTCGAAGACTTGTTCCGGTGGTGGCTGGACATGCCCGGATTTTGCCAGAAAGCCATATTGTTTGCACCCTGCAAATGGCTCGTTGGCAGCATGATATGGTTAGCTCGTTCAGGATCGGGGATCGACAATCGGTGAATGGGAAAATCAATACAAACTGGCGCGCCAATCTGCCCGGAACCAGCGTCCTGACGATCAGCGGCGCCGATACCGTCGGCTTTCTGCAAGGCCAGCTCAGCAACGATATGCATGCGCTGGATGACACCCGCTGCCAGTGGTCCGCTTATCACCAGCCAGACGGCCGGGTACTCGCGGTGGCGCTGGTCCTGCTGCAAGGAAACGAGGCCAGCCTGATCCTGCCGACCGGGATTGTCCAGGATATCCGCGACCGCATGTCGCGATACGTGTTGCGCGCCAAGGTTGAGTTCAGCATCGCTAACGGCTTGTGCGGTCTGGGTGGAGCGAATCTCGCCGCGGCGCTGCCGGCCCTGCCGATACCACAACCCGGTTGCGTGACCCGCACCACCGGCGGACTGCTGCTCGCCGGCTACAACGGGCAACGGATTCTTGCCTGCGGGCCACCGGACAGCGCCGACTGGCAACTGCTGAATGACGCCCTGACCGAGCAGCCGGAAACGGAGTGGCGACTCGCGGATATCCGCGCCGGCATACCGCGAGTGACCACCGCCAACCAGGCACGCTATACCGCGCAAATGCTGAACCTCGACCTGATCGGTGCAATCAGTTTCAGCAAGGGCTGTTATGCGGGCCAGGAAATTATCGCCCGCACCCAGAACCTCGGAAAAATAAAACGCCGCCTGTGCCGCCTCGGCAGCGCAACCGAAATCACCGGTGACGAAGTCAGTGTTGCGAATGGAAAAAAAGTCGGCGAAATATTGAATCGACAGAAATCCCCCGGCGACGACCAGCCCGCGTGGGAATACCTCGCAGTCATCCGACACGATCAACGACAGGCGGACCTGTACAACGGCGGCACGCCGTTAATCCCCCTCGATCTTCCTTACCCCGTCCCAGGCTAGGATTCAGCCCGCATGTGCGGAAACAAAACGACATCGCGAATCGATGCGGAATCGGTCAACAGCATGACCAGCCGGTCGATGCCGATGCCAAGACCCCCCGCCGGCGGCATGCCAACCTCAAGCGCACGAATATAGTCATGGTCATAGAACATCGCCTCGTGGTCACCGGCATCCTTGAGTGCAACCTGCGCCTTGAATCTCGCCGCCTGCTCCTCCGGATCGTTGAGTTCGGAAAATCCGTTGGCGATCTCGCGCCCGGCAATAAACAACTCGAAACGATCCGTGAGAAACGGATCGTTATCGTCGCAGCGTGACAAAGGAGAGACTTCCGCCGGATATGAAGTCACAAATGTGGGTTGTCGCAGTTTGTCTTCAACGGTTTTGTCAAAAATTTCAAACAGCAGCTTGCCGGCGCCCGCCGCATCGTCGACGACGAGACCAAGCTCCACGCAACGCGCCGCCAGGGCATCGCGGTCGCGGGTCTTCGATTCGAGCAGCGGATTCTCGCCGGTCACCGCCTGCTCCACGCTAATTCGCCGGAACGGCTTGCCGATCCCGATGGACTCGCCCTGGTAACTGATCTCCTCCCGGCCATGCAGGGCATCGACGAGACTGTGTATCAGCGACTCGGTCAGCGCCATGATGTCTTCCCAATCGGCATAGGCCTGGTATAGCTCGAGCATCGTAAATTCCGGGTTGTGCTGGGTCGAAAGCCCCTCGTTGCGGAAATTGCGATTGACCTCGTATACCCGCTCGAAGCCGCCGACGACCAGTCTTTTCAGATAAAGCTCGGGTGCGATCCGCAGATACAGCTCCATATCGAGTGCGTTGTGATGGGTGACAAACGGACGCGCGACCGCCCCACCGGGGATCGATTGCATCATCGGCGTCTCGACCTCCATGAAATCCCGGCTATCGAGAAAATTGCGAATATGCGAGACCACCCGGGTGCGGGTCTGGAAGACCTGCCGGGAGCCAGGGTTCATGACCAGGTCGAGATAGCGCTGACGATAGCGTGTCTCCTGATCCTGCAGGCCATGAAATTTCTCCGGCAGGGGGCGCAAACATTTTCCGAGTATGCGGAACTCGACGGCCCGCACGCTGAGTTCGCCGGTCCTGGTCCTGAACAAAGATCCGCGGGCCGCGACTATATCGCCGAGATCCCAGCTCTTGAAATCCTGGTAGACGCCATCCGGCAATTCATCGCCGGTGAGAAATATCTGGATCTGGCCGCTGCGGTCCTGCAGCTTGGCAAAAGAGGCCTTGCCCATGACGCGTTTTGCCATCATGCGACCGGCGACGGCGACTTCAATATTTGCCTGCTTCAGTTTTTCATCATCGTGTTCGCCATACTTTGCGTGCAACTCGCCGGCCAGCGCATCGCGGCGAAAATCATTCGGATAGGCGGGGCCCTGCTCCCGCAGTTGTTGTAACTTTCGCCGTCTCTCGGCGATCAGCTCGTGTTCGTTTTCTTCCGTCATCTGTTTCACGCCTTGTCAGAGTCCCTGTTTCAAACTCGCTTCGATGAACGGGTCGAGATCGCCATCGAGTACGGCCTGGGTGTTTCCTGTTTCCACCAAAGTTCGCAAATCTTTTATCCGCGACTGATCGAGGACGTAGGAACGAATCTGGCTGCCCCAGCCTATATCCGCTTTGCCGGCTTCGAGTTCTTGCGCAGCCGCGTTCTTTTTCTGCATCTCCAGTTCATAAAGCTTCGCTTTCAACTGTTTCATCGCCGTCGCCTTGTTCTTGTGCTGCGACCGGTCGCTCTGGCACTGAACGACGACGTTGGTCGGCAGATGAGTGATACGGACCGCCGACTCGGTCCGATTGACATGCTGACCGCCGGCCCCGCTCGCCCGGTACACATCGATGCGCAAATCCGCCGGGTTGATCTCGATCTCGATTTCGTCGTCTATTTCCGGCGAAACGAAAACGGCGGCGAACGAGGTGTGCCGGCGATTGCCCGAATCGAACGGCGACTTTCTGACCAGCCGATGGACACCGGTTTCCGTGCGCAACCAGCCATAGGCATAGTTACCCGATATCTGAATAGTCGCGCTCTTGATGCCGGCAACCTCACCCGCGGACAACTCGATTATTTCTGTCTTGAAATCGTGCGCCTCCCCCCAGCGCAGATACATCCGCAGCAGCATATTGGCCCAGTCCTGGGCCTCCGTACCGCCCGAGCCGGATTGAATTTCCACGAAGGCGTTACTGGCATCTTGCTCCCCGGAAAACATCCGCTGGAACTCCATCGCCGCCAGCCGCCGGGTCAGTTCGCCGAGTTCCTCGGTGATCGACGAAACCGTTTCTTCGTCGTCTTCGGCAACCGCCATTTCCAGCAGTTCGAGGTTATCCCGCAACCCGCTGCTCAGGGCATCCAGCGTACCGATAATCTCGTCCAGCCTGGCGCGCTCTTTGCCCAGGCTTTGGGCCTTTTCCGGGTTGTCCCAGATTGCGGAATTTTCCAGTTCCCGGCTGACCTCTTCCAGTCTTTCCGCTTTGCCATCGTAGTCAAAGATACCCCCTCAGAGCCTGGCTGCGGCTCTCGAGGTCTGCTATCTGTTCCCTGATCGGATTGATTTCCATGGCGGCTGCGAACTCTTCGGTTTTCAAAGGCGCGAATGTTAGCACGCGCGGGCGCTCCGCTCACTCGAGAGCTTCCATCTGGATCACGTTGAGCTGGGCTTCGCGGCGACCGCGAAACTCATTGACCTCGAGCCGGTAAACCAGGCGCACGCGATCGCCGGCATTGTCGGGCAAGGACTGGCGGAACGCGATGCCGCCCAGCGCTTGCCCGCCATCGGCTGCGCGCAGCCTGAGTTTCAGGTGTGAGCCGCCGACAACGCGCTGCTCGATGAGCTCGAATTCACCGTCGAACTGTGGCTCCGGGAAACCCTGGCCCCACGGTCCGGCATCCGCCATCAGTTCCGCCAGGCTCAGATCGAGATCCCCTGCAGCCAGCTGCCCGTCGCTGAAGTGGAAAGCCTGCAGGTCCTCGATCCTGAGTTTTCGCCTGACCGCCTCATCGAATGCCTCCGCGAACAACGCAAAGCGGTCACTCTCCAGGCTGAGACCGGCGGCCATCGCATGACCACCGAACTTGCCGAGCAATCCCGGATGACGGGTCGCTATTTCATCGAGTGCGTCGCGTATGTGCAGGCCCGGCACCGAGCGCGCCGAGCCTTTCAGTTCATCGCCCTGGCCCGGGGCGAAGGCGACCACCGGCCGGCTGAATTTCTCGCGGACGCGCGACGCGACCAGGCCGACCACTCCCTGGTGCCAGCCGGGATCGAACAGGCACATTCCCCAGGGGAGCTCACTGCTTTGCTCCAGGACCAGCGCATCGACGATGGCCAGCGCTTCGGTCGCCATCTTTTTTTCCAGCTCGCGCCGCTCCCGATTCAATGCATCCAGGCGGGCCGCAATTATGCGGGCGGCCGGCAACTGCTCCGCCAGCAAACATTCCACGCCGATCGTCATGTCATCCAGCCGGCCGGCGGCATTGAGCCGCGGTCCCACCGCAAAACCGAGATCGCCGGCCCGGGCGCGGGCCGGGTGTTTGCCTGCCACTTCCAGCAACGCGGTAATCCCCGCGCAACAGCGACCGGCCCTGATCCGCCGCAAGCCCTGCTCGATCAGGATACGGTTGTTCCGCTCCAGCGCGACCACATCGGCGACCGTGCCCAGCGCCACCAGGTCGAGCAGACCGGCCGCGACGGCGCTGCCCGAGTCCAGCCGCCGTTCGCAGGCGGCCAGCAAATAGAACGCGACGCCGACACCCGCCAGTGACTTGCCGCTGAATTTTTCTCCCCGCAGGTTGGGGTTGAGAATGACATTGGCATCCGGCAACTCCGGCCCCGGCAGGTGATGATCCGTGACCAGCACATCGATACCCATTTTTCTTGCCAGGGCAACGCCATCGATGCTCGAGATACCGTTGTCCACGGTGATGATCAGACCCGGATCCTGCTGACCGGCCAACTCGACTATTGCCGGCGTCAAACCATAACCCAGCAAAAACCGGTCGGGCAGCAGGTAGCTAAGCCTGGCGAAACCCAGTTGCTTCAGCCCTCTCATCAACAGGGCGGTCGAGGTCGCGCCATCGGCGTCGAAATCGCCCACGATCAGGATCAGCGAGTTTTTTTGCCGGTGCGCAAGCAGCAAGTCCACCGCTTGCCCGGTACTACCGAGATCTCCGACCGGCAACAAGCCGCCCAGCGACAGGTCCAGTTGTTGTGGCTCGCCAATGCCACGCCCCAGGTAAATACGTTTCAGGACCGGATGCATGTCCGCCGGCAGAAAATCCTCGACGGCAAGCGGCCTGTTACGAATCTCCATTACATTTTGACCTGCATTGGATAAAATAATCCTGCTGCAAACGGCGAACGGAGCATAGCAGAGGTAGCATCGATTGAAGATCGTGCGCGACAATGCCGGCGAAGGTTTGCTGATTCGCTCATACGAGCACGGCCGTATCCGGGTCCGCGACCAATACTATGACTGCCCGCTGTTGATCAGCCGGCAACGCGTGCAGGCGTGGCTCGCCGACAGCATTGAAACCCTGGACCTGGCGCAACTGGAACCGGCGCTGGCGGATCGGCCCGAGGTTCTCCTGCTCGGGTGCGGCCCGGTGCGCATTCAACCCCCGCAACGGTTGATTGCCGATCTTGGCGCCCGGGGTATCGGACTTGAAATCATGGACAGCGGCGCGGCCTGTCGCACGTACAATATCCTGGCCTGTGAAAATCGCAGCGTAGTCGCCGCGTTGCTGGCATAGGAGCCGGTTTGGCCCAACGTTACCGGTTCCCTAGTCGAACACGGCTTCGCTGCCGATCCCTTCTGACTCCATGGCTTTGCGCAGCGTCGCCAGCGCATCCATCTGGATCTGCCTCGCCCGCTCCCGGGTCACGCCGATCTCCGCACCGACTTTTTCCAGCGTCGCGCGCTCGTAACCATGCAGGCCGAAGCGCCTTTCGACGACCGCCAGTTGCTTGTCGTTCAGGCATTCCAGCCAGTGTTCCAGCACATCATGAACATTCTGTTGCTGCACGCCGGCGGACGGGTCGATTTTCTCCGTGCTGTCGGGTATACGCTCGAGCAAACATCGCTCGCCGCCGTTTGTCGATGGCAGGCTGGATGCACAGATATTTTCATTGAGCTCCAGCACCCGTTCGACATCCGCGTGTTCTTTGTCCACCGAGTCGGCGATCTCAGCAATGGTCGGCGACCGGTCGAGGTCCTGGGCAAGCCGGTGGGAAGCCCGCAGACAACTGTTGATCTGCTTGACGATATGTATGGGCAGGCGAATGGTCCGGGTCTGGTTCATCAGCGCTCGTTCGATGGTTTGCCGAATCCACCAGGTCGCATAAGTGGAAAAACGAAAGCCCTTCTCCGGATCGAACTTGCCGACCGCGTGCATGAGCCCGAGATTGCCTTCCTCGATCAGGTCCAGCAGTGGCAAACCCCGATTGAGATATCGTCGGGAAATCCTGACCACCAGGCGCAGATTGCTTTCGATCATGCGCTTGCGGGCGGCTTCGTCACCGCGCAGGACACGGCGGCCAAAAAATACTTCTTCCCTGGCAGTCAGTAGCGGGGAATAGCCGATCTCGCTCAGATACAAGCGAGTCGCGTCCTGCTGGGACCGGGTCATGACTTTTGCGGGTAGCCGCCCGGCCGCCCGCGCTTTTTCCCGGCCAATCGCACCGGCCGTGCGCAGCGGCACACCTCCGGTCGGCGTGGTCAGTGCAGTTCTGCCGCGACGCGGGTTCGCCGCCGGTCTGATGCTTTTTCTCGCCACTATCCCCACCCAGGTTTTACCCCAGGCGGCACGCCATGGTGCCTTGCGGCCGGCCGCTAACGAGTTGGCAAGTATCTTATCGGATCGACCGGTTTTCCATCGATCCGAATCTCGAAATGCAGCATCGGGCGCTTGCCTGGGCCTTTCCCCATGCGGGCAATCTGCTGTCCCTTGCTGACTTTGTCACCCTGCGAAACGAGCAACTCCGAGTTATATCCGTATGCGCTGAGAAAGGTGTTGTTATGCTTGATGATAATAAGCTGGCCGTATCCTATAAGTCCACTGCCCGAGTAGACCACACGACCTTCAGCGGCCGCTCGCACCGGCGCCCGATCCGTGCCGGCGATATCGACGCCCTTGCCGATTGCACCGGCGGCGCCAAAACTGGACAGGATCCTGCCTTTGACGGGCCACAGCCAGTCGAGCCTGGAAGCTGCCGGCGGTGGCTTTTTGGGTGGCGGAGCTCGTTCCTTTGCGCGCACCGGCGACCGCCTTTTTGCCGTGCCGGCCAGCGCACTGCCCGGTGGCTGCCTGAGGACCAGGACCTGCCCCGGGAATATACTGTAGCCGCCGCCAAGGCGGTTCCATAGCGCCAGCTCCCGGTAATCCAGTCCGTACCGCCAGGCGATCCCGTAAACCGTGTCGCCGACCCGGACCGTGTAGCTGTCGCGCTCCCGCCGTTGCTGGCCGGCACAGCCTGACAACTCGGCAAAAAACAGCCCGGCGATCAGCAAAAAGACGATCCGTCGGCTTTTCATCGAAAATAGAAAAACGCCGCTGCCAGCAATGCCACGCATGTCCATCCTATGGTATCGATGTGTCGTCGCAGCCGGTGTTCCATCGCGGGCCCGCCCCAGCGGATCAGACCGGCGACCAGAAAAAACCGGCTACTGCGGCCGGTCACCGATGCCACGACGAAACCGGCCAGCGGCATTCCCGTTGCCCCGGCGGCAATGGTAAAGAGCTTGTAGGGAATCGGTGAAAACCCGGCTATAAAGACCGCCCAGAACCCCCATTGTTCAAACCAGTCACGCACGGTCTGGTAATTATCCCAGTACCCCAGGTCCTTGAGCAGCGGTTCCGCCAGGTCCAGTGCGTAATAACCGATCGCATAACCGGCCAGGCCGCCGGCCACCGACGCCAGCGAGGTGATCAGGGCGAAACGCAACGCACGATCCGGCCGGGCCAGGCTCATCGGCGCGAGCATCACATCGGGTGGTATGGGGAAAAAAGACGACTCGGCGAAACTCAGACCGGCCAGGTACCACGGCGCGGCATCATGACGCGACCAGCGCAGGACGCGATCATAAATCGGCCCAAACAGGCTCACCGAATCTTACCTTCCAGCAAGGGCACGAAGCTCACCAGGCAAAGGGACTCCCTGTGGATCGTGCCGTCCTTGCGCCGGGTCAACTGCAGCAACTCCTGCCCACCCCGGCCACCGACCGGGATAATCAGGCGGCCATCGACCGCCAGCTGGTCTACCAGGTCCTGCGGAATGGTTGCCGGCGCCGCCGCGACCAGGATTCCATCGAACGGCGCCTCCTCCGGCCATCCTTGCCAGCCATCGCCGTGCTTGAAGCGTACGTTCTTAATACCCAGCTCAAACAAGGTTTGTCGCGCCCTTTGCAACAACGGCGCGAGCCTTTCGATGCTGTAAATCTTCCCGACCAGGGGCGCCAGGACCGTCGTCTGGTATCCACAGCCCGTGCCGACCTCAAGAATTTTCCGCAACGGCCCCCCGCTGATCAGCGCCTCGGTCATGCGCGCGACCACATAAGGTTGCGAAATCGTCTGGCCGTGGCCTATGGGTAATGCAGTGTCTTCGTAAGCGCGGCTGGCAAGCGCCTCGTCGACAAACAAATGCCGCGGTACATTGCGTATTCTTTCGAGGACCTCCGGGTTGCCAATACCCCCCGCCTGCAACCGTTTGACCAACCGGTCCCTGGTCCGCGCCGAGGTCATGCCGATCCCGCTGACATTACGCCAGCTCACGGCGTTTGTTCCAGCCACTGACTCAGCTTGTCGAGATCCGCGTGCCGGGTCAGATCTACCTGCAACGGCGTGATCGAAACCCGGCCTTCGGCGACCGCAAAAAAATCCGTACCCGGACCGGCGTCCTGACCGGTACCGGGTGGCCCGACCCAGAAGATTTCATTGCCTTTCGGATCCTCGCTTCGAATCACCGGTTCGGCGCGATGCCGATAGCCCAGGCGGGTCACCACCAAGGAGGATATTTCTTCATAGGCCAGATCGGGGACATTGATATTCAATATGGTATCGGATGGCAACGGATTCTCGGTCAGGCGAATCAGTAAATCCCTGGCGACCCGCGCAGCGGTCTCGAACAAGCGGCTGCTGCCGCCGACCAGCGACAAAGCCATGGTCGGCAGGCCGAGGAAACGCCCTTCCATGGCCGCGGCGACGGTGCCCGAATACAGCACATCGTCACCGAGGTTGGCGCCATCGTTGATCCCCGAAATGACCATGTCCGGCTCGGTATCGAGCAAACCCGTGATCGCCAGGTGCACACAATCGGTTGGCGTCCCCTCGACATAGAAAACACCAGGCCCCGCCCGGTGGACCCGCAGCGGCATATCGAGCGTCAGCGAATTGCTGGCGCCGCTGCGATTGCGATCGGGTGCGACGATGGTGACCTCGGCCAGATCGGCGATAGCCTCCGCCAGGCAACGCAATCCCGGCGCCAGGTAACCATCGTCATTGCTCAGAAGAATATTCAAGCCGCGCGTCCCTTTGCGGTTTCAGTACGACAAACGCAGGTTGCGTATGGTCATGTTCATCGGCTGCCTACTATACTGGAAAGCACAACGGCCAACTATAAACCGCCGCCGAGCGCGAACCGATGACGCCAGTGCGGGCACAGCACTTCCGGGTGACACGATGAGCACACATGACGACGAAAAATCCCGGTTTCGCAAAGCGATGCAGGATGTGCGTCAATTGACGGGCCGGCCGCGTGCCGAACTCGACGCAGCAAAACCCAAAGCGACGGCCAGGTTCACCCGCCGCGACAACGCAGAAGTCATGCGCCAAAGCCTCAGCGGTTCACCGTTGCCCGGCGAAATACAGACCGGCGAAGAAATGATCTATGCCCGCCCCGGCTTGCCGGCCAAAGTCATGCGCAAACTGCGCCGCGGCCAGTACGCGATCGAAAACGAATGCGATTTGCACGGGCTGAACGCCGAGCAGGCAAAACACCTGCTGGTGGAATTTATCGACGAAAGCCTCGCCACGGGTTCGCGCTGCGTGCGCGTGGTCCACGGCAAGGGACTCGGCTCCGGCCCCGCCGGCCCGGTGATCAAACCGCTTGTTGCCAGTTACCTGCGCCACCGGGCCGAAGTGCTTGCCTATGCCACGACGCTGCCAGCCCACGGCGGCAGCGGCGCAGTTTACGTACTACTGAAATAAGCCACCGAAGCGTAACGCTTGGCACGGCCGCGATCTCACAGCATTGTCGCGGGACGCTGTTTTACTCACAGCTCCTTTCGGAACGCAGTTCATCTAGCAGTGAGTAAAACAGTGGCCCGCGGCACCCCAATCTCAACGCGACCGCAGCTTAAGCTTTCTTACTGGCCAGCGACTCGACCAGCTGACCAAGAACCGCCTGGGTTTCCTCGCTGAACCAGCCATCGGTGATCGCCTCGACCATGCCCTCGTCAAGCTGATCGAAAATATCCATCAATGGCTGCCGGGCGATCCTGCGAGTGACCAGCATCGCGCGCCTGGGTACACCGAGCACCGCGCGCAACCTGTCGAGCGCAGCCGTCACCACGTCGTCGGGTTCGACGAGCTCATCGACCAGCCCGCAGGCGAGCGCATCGGCGGAGCTGATCATTTCGCCGACCACCGCCAGCCTTTCCGCCTCCCGCTGGCCGAGCAGCAAACGATAGGCATAAAAAATCAACGGCGGCAGGGCGAGCCCGACCGCCACCTCATTGAGCCCCATGCGAAAATCGCCGTTGGCGGCGATGCGCCGGTCGCAGAAAATCGCGAATACCGTACCACCCGCCGGGTTGTGGCCGCCGATCGCCGCAAAAACCGGTACCGGAAAAGCCGCCAGCGTTTGCAGGACGCGAAAAAAACTCCGCCAGAATTCCGAGATCTCGTCCCGATCCAGTTGCAACAGGGATGGAATGTCGAGCCCCGCCGAAAACAAGCCCGGACGCCCGGACAGCACGACGCCCGACACCTCGTCATCGGCTGCTTTCTGCAGCGCGGCGTGAATCGCCAGCATCAGCGGCGCATCGATCGCGTTGACCGGCGGCCGCGCCAGGCGGATTTCCCGAATATCGTCGTGATCAATCTGTTCCAGCATCTTTAGCTCCTGTCATCACTCGCCGCCGGGCGATACCTGCGCATCGCGGAAAACTGCGAACTCGCGCAACAAGGCGGTCGCAAACGCGCCCCGCCGCATCAATAATTATCGTCGAATAATCAGCTCGCGGCATCGGTTTTTCTGCGCAACAGCACGACCGCGTGCGCCGCCATGGCCTCGCCCCGACCGACCGCGCCGACCCCTTCCGCGGTCGTCGCCTTGACATTGATCCGTTCGACCGTGACCCCCAGGTCCTCGGCGATGCGCTCGCACATTCTCTTGCGGTAGGGGCCTATGCGCGGCGCCTCGCAGATCAATGTCAGATCGGCATTTTCCAATTGGTAACCCTGGTGCCCCATGAGTTCCGCGATCAGGCGCAGAAACTCCCGGCTCACGGCATCCCGCCAGTGCTCGGACTGGTCCGAAAAATGCTGACCGATATCCCCCTGGGACATCGCACCGAGCAAAGCATCGCACAATGCATGTATTAAGACATCACCATCAGAATGCGCTATAACTTGTTGATTATGCGGTATTTCTACACCCGCTAATCGAATGCTAACCCCCGTCCCTGCAGCGCCAAAGCGGTGTAAATCATAACCATGACCGATACGCATCAATCCCTCCTGTGTCCGGCCAGTATGGCCGCTGCCAATGCCAGGTCCGCAGGCCGGGTCACCTTGATATTGTCGCGGCGCCCTTCGACCAGCAATGGCCGGTGACCGGCCAGCTCCATCGCGGCGGCTTCGTCAGCCAACGCCTTACCCGCTTTCTGCGCGTTTTCCAGCGCCGGCCATAGCAGGCCATACGGGAAAACCTGCGGGGTCATCGCCTGCCACAAACCATCGCGGTCCATCGTCGAGACTATCCGTGCCTGGCCGTTGTCCTCATGCGCCTTTTTCAACGCGTCGGTGACCCGCGTCGCCAACAGACCACCCACGCTATCGGCCCCGGTCGATTCGATCAGCCTGTGCAGATCGTCCACGCAAAGGCACGGTCTCGCCGCATCGTGGACCAGCACCCAGTCATGCTCGCCAGCCTCACCTTGCAACGACCGGACGGCATTGATCACGGAATGCATTCTATCGGCGCCACCGGCCACCGTGCTGACCGGCAACGGCAGTTGTTCGCCGATGCCGGCAAACCAGCGATCGCCAGCATCGATCGCCAGCACCGTGCCGGCAATCTTGCCCCAATCGGCAAAGGCCTGCAGCGCATGCGCGAGCATGCAGCGGCCGCCGATCTCCTGGTATTGCTTGGGCAGCTCTGCACCGAATCGCCGGCTGGTCCCGGCCGCCGCCACCACCAGCCAGAAACGTGGCTCGTTCATGGTTCTTGCTCCGCCGCATCCGCATCGTCCGGTGCAGGCTCTGCGCCCGGGTATTCATCGCCGACGATCTGAAAAAAAGTTTCCTGATCGTGAATCATGCCAAGATCGCTGCGCGCCCGCTCCTCGACCGCGTCCTTGCCTTGTCGAAGATCGCGCACTTCCGCTTCCAGCGCGGCATTGCGTTGTTCCAACTCGATGTTACGCGCGGACTGTTCCTCTACCAGTTCGCGCAACCGCCACATCTCCTGCATGCCCTCGTCGCTGATCCACAGGCGATACTGCAGCAACAAAAACAAGCCAAGCAGGATCAACAAAAGATAGCGCATAAGCCCTGAGCCTGCCGGTCAAGCCCGGAAAGCGGCGCGCCCCGGATAGTGCGCCCGTTCGCCGAGTTGTTCCTCGATACGCAATAGCTGGTTGTATTTTGCCATGCGATCGGACCGGCACAGCGAACCGGTCTTGATTTGCGTCGCCGTTGTCGCCACCGCGATATCGGCGATCGTGGCATCGCCGGTCTCACCCGAGCGGTGGGAAATCACCGCTGCGTAGCCGGCATCGTCCGCCATGCGGATGGCCGCGAGCGTTTCGCTCAGCGTGCCGATCTGGTTTGGCTTTATCAGGATCGCATTGGCGATGCCCTGTGCTATACCCTGCGCCAGGATTTCGGTATTGGTCACAAAAATATCGTCGCCGACCAGTTGAATCTTCCCGCCCAGCGCCGCGCTGTGAATTTTCCAGCCATCCCAATCGCTCTCCGCCATCCCGTCTTCGATACTGATTATCGGGTAGCGATCCGCAAGGCCGGCGAGATATTCGGAAAATCCGGCTGCATCGAATGGCCGGTTTTCCGATGCCAGCGTATACACGCCGTCGGCAAAAATCTCTGAACTCGCGACATCGAGAGCGAGGCAAATATCCTTGCCGGTTTCGAATCCGGCCTGCTCGATTGCCTGCATGACGATTTCCAGGGCCGCCTCGTTGGATGGCAGGTCGGGCGCAAAACCACCCTCATCGCCGACCGCGGTACTCAGCCCCTTGCCATGCAAAACCGACTTCAGCGTATGAAAAACTTCGACGCCATAGCGCAGCGCCTCGGCAAAACCGGGCGCTCCCAGCGGTACGATCATGAACTCCTGGATATCCACGCTGTTATCGGCATGCGCGCCACCGTTGATGATGTTCATCATCGGCACCGGCATGGAGCAAGCCTCATCGCCACCCAGGTAACGAAACAGCGGCAATCCGGCGCTCGCGGCGGCCGCTTTTGCCGTGGCCAGCGATACCGCCAGCAGCGCGTTGGCCCCCAAGCGGGCCTTGTTCGGGCTGCCATCAACGGCGCACAGGCGATCGTCTATGGCCTGCTGGTCGCTGGCATCGGCGCCTTTCAACGCAGCGGCAATTTCGCCATTGACATGGGCCACCGCCGTCAACACGCCTTTGCCGAAATACCGGTCCGGGTCGCCGTCACGCAATTCGACCGCTTCCCGGGCGCCGGTCGATGCGCCCGATGGAACGATCGCCCTGCCAAAGCTGTTGTCATCCAGGCGGACATCGGCCTCGACCGTGGGATTGCCACGTGAATCCATGACTTCGCGTCCGCGAATCTCGACGATTTTGCTCATTGACTGGCCTTTTCAGAATCTCTCACGTTACCTGGCAAGCCTGCATATTTCACCAAGGATCGCGGATTCTGGGTGAGGGCTCGGGCGCACAAACTGTAATCAACGATCAACGCACCGATTCCTCAAAATACCTGGTCCTTTCGTTTCTTAAACCCGGCGGCTACCGCCTTGGTGAAATATGCAGGCTAAACTACTGCAGCAACGACTGCTCCTCCATCGGCGTCGCCTTGACTACCCGGTCCAGGTCCGTCAGGACCGTGAGCAGGGCCTCCATGCGCTCCAGCGGCCAGGCATTGGGACCATCGCTAAGCGCCTTGTCCGGGTCGGGATGGGTTTCCATGAACAGACCGGACACCCCGGCCGCGACCGCGGCGCGAGCCAGCACCGGGATGAATTCGCGCTGCCCGCCGGAGGCGTGGCCTTTGCCACCGGGTAACTGCACCGAGTGAGTTGCGTCAAAAACGACCGGGCAGCCGGTGCCGCGCATGATCGCCAGTGAGCGCATGTCGGACACCAGGTTGTTATAACCAAAACTGAAACCGCGTTCGCAGACCATGATGGCCTCGTTCCCGGTCGAACGCGCCTTTTCCACGACGTTGACCATTTCCCACGGCGACAGGAACTGCCCTTTCTTGATATTCATCGGCTTGTTCTGGCTCGCAACTTTGACGATGAAATTGGTCTGCCGGCAAAGGAAGGCCGGTGTCTGCATCACATCCACGACCGCGGCCACTTCATCCAGCGGCGTGTCTTCATGCACATCGGTCAGTATCGGGACTTTTAGCTGATCGCGTATTTCGGCAAGAATCCGCAATCCTTTTTCGATACCCGGCCCGCGATAGCTACCCACCGATGTGCGGTTCGCCTTGTCGAAAGACGATTTGAAAATGTAAGGCACCGACAGCCGCCGGCAGATTTCCTGCATGCGGCCGGCGGTTTCGAGATTGAGCTCCAGGCTCTCGATTACGCAGGGCCCGGCGATCAGAAACAGCGGCTGGTCTATGCCAACCTGGAAATCGCAAAGTTTCACGCGTGTACGGCCTCGGGCATCTGCTCGAGGTGGAAGCCACGCGCAGCTTTGACAAAACCGGCGAACAGCGGATGCCCGTCGCGCGGCGTCGAGGTAAATTCAGGATGAAACTGACAGGCGACAAACCAGGGATGTTCGGAAATTTCGATCATCTCGACCAGCCCGTCGACCGACAGCCCGGAGAACACCATGCCCGCGTCTTCCAGCCTTTGCATATAGGTGTTATTGAATTCGTAGCGGTGACGATGGCGTTCCATGATGGTCTCGCTGCCATAGATGAGCTGGGCCTGTGAACCGGTCTTCAGGCGGCACTCCTGTGCCCCCAGGCGCATGCTGCCGCCCAGATTCGAATTTTCGTCGCGCTCCTCGATCTGGCCGCCCTGGTCCTGCCATTCGGTAAGCAGTGCGATCACCGGGTGTGGCGTGTCCGCTTCGAATTCAGAGCTGTGTGCGTTTTCCAGCGCCGCGACGTTCCTGGCGAATTCGATCACGGCAACTTGCAAGCCCAGGCAAATGCCCAGGAACGGAATGTTGTTTTCGCGCGCATATTGTGCCGCGATAATCTTCCCTTTGACGCCGCGTTCGCCAAAGCCGCCCGGGATCAGGATCGCATCCATGTCCGCCAGTGGAGAAATATCGCCATCGTCCAGCCTGTGGGCCTCGACGTAATGAACATTGACTCGAGTGCGTGTTTTTATCCCCGCGTGGGTCAGCGCCTCGCTCAGCGAAATATACGAATCCTTGAAATCCACATATTTGCCGACCAATGCGATGCTGACTTCGGCTTCCGTGTTTGTCTTGGCGTCAACGACTGCCTGCCATTCGCTGAGATCGACCGGAGCGGCATCGAGTGCAAGTTTTTTGGCGACGATATCGTCCAGCCCCTGTTCATGCAGGAGCATCGGGATCTTGTAAATATCGTCCGAATCCACGCAGGAAATAACCGCTTTTTCAGCAACATTGGTAAACAGCGCGATCTTGCGCCGCTGCGCATCCGAGATCGGACGGTCTGAACGACAAACCAGCACATCGGGCTGAATACCGATAGAACGCAATTCCTTGACCGAGTGCTGCGTGGGTTTGGTCTTCATTTCCGATGAGGTCGCGATGTACGGGACCAGCGTAAGGTGCATGTAGAGTACGCGCTCCGGGCCCAGTTCCACACCGAGCTGGCGAATGGCTTCCAAAAACGGCAACGACTCGATATCGCCAACGGTACCGCCGATTTCCACCATGCAAACGTCGGCATCGCCGGCGCCAAGCAGCACGCACTCCTTGATCTCGTCGGTGATATGCGGAATGACCTGGACGGTCGCGCCCAGGTACTCGCCACGCCGTTCCTTGGCGATCACGGACTCATAGATCTTGCCGGTCGTAAAATTGCTGTCGCGGGTCGTGGTCGTGCGCACAAAGCGCTCGTAATGGCCAAGATCGAGGTCGGTCTCCGTGCCATCGCGGGTGACAAAAACCTCACCGTGCTGGAACGGGCTCATGGTGCCTGGATCCACGTTGATATACGGGTCCAGCTTCATCATGCTGATCTTCAGCCCGCGCGCTTCCAGGATCGCGCCCAGTGAAGCCGCCGCAATACCTTTACCCAGGGAGGAAACTACGCCGCCAGTGACAAAAACGAATCGGGTCATAAAAAAAATCCGCTGCAGAAAAAAAAATTGGAGCCCTGTTCAGACTCCTACAGCGAGACCTGCGATTGTTCTCAGCCGGTCCCGAACCAGCCATGTGGTCGGTACTAGAAAATACCAGAAGCCGGCCCGCGCGACAATCAGGAATTCACTTCCCGCGCCCGCCGCCAACGGATAATCCGGCCATCCTCGCCCGCGCGCGCCAGCAATTCTTCGGCGCAGCCGATGCCTGGCACCCAGACCAGCCGATCCGCGCAAAAAACCAGCGGCAAGCGCGATCTCATCCACGGCGGAATCCCTTTTTCCTGCAGCCATTTTTTTAACGGCTTTCGCCGCCCGCCCGCCGGCCGGAAGTGCTCTCCGCCACCTCTGAACCGCACCGTGCAGTGACGCTCGAGCAGGCGGTTCGCGATCACGTCATCAGAGCAGTCCGAGTCCGCCGTCGCCAATTCGAGTCGACCCATGGATCCTGGCAGCGCCAAGGGTTTGTCCGTGTCCCAGGCCAGGGCCCGGTCCGGCGCCGCAGCCAGGGACGGCATCAGGTAAAGCCTGTCGCGATAGCGCCTGAGCTCCGTATCACCCCACCGCACCAGCGGCTCGGCGTCAGCCCTGGCCGCAACCACGCTGTCGATGATTGCGCCCAGCCGACCGTGACCCGGCACCGGGTAGCCTTCGGACCTGATCCAGTAACGCAACAGGTTGCGCACCCGGGCGGCGCTGAGCCCGTCGAATTTCCCGGTCGAAAGCACGGCCACCGGGTAGGCGGGCTCGCTAAGCGGATCGCCAAGGTCATGCGCGGCCAGCTCGGCCAGCAAAGACTCGGCCTCGGCACAATGCGCCGCGCTGCGCGCCGCGCTGCCGGCGGCCGATGGCCAGCGTTCGCGCAGCAAGGGCAGGATCCGGTGACGCAGAAAATTGCGCGCAAACTGCTGGTTCCGGTTGCTGCTGTCTTCGCACCAGCTGATCGCGTTCCGCCGTGCCCAGTCGCTCAGTTCGTCCCGGCTGACCGACAACAAAGGCCGCAGCAGCAGACCCGGTCCCAGGTCGCGAACCACCGGCATCGCGGCCAGACCCGCCGGGCCGGCGCCGCGCATGAGCTGTAGCAGGAAGGTCTCCAGTTGATCGTCGAGGTGGTGTGCGCAAACCAGGACTTCGCCGGCAACCATGGCGTCCGCCAGCGCACGATAACGCGCATCGCGAGCTGTGGCTTCCACGCCGCCTGGCGCATCCTCGGCAACAGCGACTCGAATCGCCAAAAATTCCACGTCCAGCTTCTGCGCGACAGCCTGCGCCGCCGATTGCCAGCGATCGGCGTCGGCATACAGACCGTGATTGACATGAATGGCGCGCAATGCGGCATCCGGCCATTCGGCGACGATCGAATTCATCAGCGCCAACAGTACGCTGGAATCGAGACCGCCGCTGAAGGCAACGCAATACCGGGTGTGCGTTGGATCCGCTAGGTGCCCGGCGAGCGCCTGGCCTAAGCTCGCGGCCAGAGTTTCGCTGGCGGGGGTCATTATTGGCTACTCCGACAATTCCTTGTAGACACCGAAGTTCATCAGCCGCCGATAGCGCTGTTCCAGCAATTCATCCGTGTTGTGACTGCTGAGCGCCTCGAGGTTGTGCAACAGCGAATTTTTCAAGGCTTCGACCGTGGCATCGGGATCACGGTGTGCGCCACCGAGCGGTTCGCCGATAATTTCATCGACCAGGTCCAGCTTGGCCAGCCTGGCCGCGGTGATGCCCATGGCTTCTGCGGCGACTTCCGCCTTGTCCGCGCTCTTCCAGAGTATGGATGCACAACCTTCGGGAGAAATCACCGAGTAAATGCTGAATTCGAGCATCAACAGGCGATCGCAAACGCCGATGGCCAACGCGCCGCCGGAGCCCCCTTCGCCGATGACGACCGCCAGGATGGGCGTGCGCAGGCCAGCCATTTCATAGAGGTTGCGCGCGATCGCCTCGCTTTGCCCGCGCTCTTCCGCGCCGACGCCCGGATAGGCGCCCGGCGTATCGATCAGCGTAATGACCGGTAGCGAAAATCGTTCGGCCAAACGCATCAGGCGCAAGGCCTTGCGATATCCTTCGGGTTTCGGCATGCCATAGTTTCGATACACCCGCTGTTTGGTGTCGCGGCCTTTTTGATGGCCAATAACCATGACCGGCCGGCCATCCAGCCGCGCCAGACCGCCGACGATCGCCGGGTCGTCCCCATACATGCGGTCGCCGGATAATTCCTGGAAATCGGTAAATATTTTTGCCAGGTAGTCGTTGGTGTACGGCCGTTGCGGATGGCGCGCGAGCTGGGTTACCTGCCAGGCGGTCAAATCAGAAAAAATCGACTTGGTCAGCGAACGGCTCTTCTCCTCGAGCCGGTTTATTTCCTCGCTGATATTGATATCGGCGTCGCTGCCGACATGGCGGAGCTCTTCGATTTTCGCCTCGAGTTCTGCGATGGGTTGCTCAAAATCGAGAAATTTCAGATCCATGCCGTATACCGCGAAAACCAGGTGCCCACATTACCGATACAGCCAATCGCGTACAAGCCCGGCAGGCCGGTCCGTATGCTGGCCAGGATCGTTCTATGGCGGTGGCGGATAGACCAGCTTCAGGTGTTCACCGCCAACCAGTTTATCCAGTTTGTCGAGCAATTCCCGGGTCGGTCTGACCTGCCAGTCGTCGCCCAGCGCCAGCAAGGCCCTGGCATCGCTACCGGTATATCTGACCCAGACGCCGCAATGCCCGTCAAGATACGGTCGCAGCGTTCCCTTCAGTTCGCGCACGAAGCGTTGCCCGTCGTGCTGCCCCTGCCACTCGATGATCAGCTTTTTCGCCATTTGCTCCCTGGCCTGGTCAATGTCCTGGATGTTCTTGGCGGCAATCTGCCAGCCATTGCTGAAATCGTCATAGCGCAGACCGCCGTGAATCACCAGCACTGCCTTGACCTGCAGGAGATGCCCGAATTCCTGGTATGCCTCGTCGAACAAGGTGACTTCCACGCGCCCGCTGCGATCATCGAGCTGCAAGGTAACCCGGTTGCCGCGCTTGCCTATTTTCAGCACCACCCCCGCGACGGTGACCTTGCGGACGCTGGTGTATTGGTTGCGACCGTTGCCCACTGGCTGGCCATCGCCCAGGTCGGCGATCCGGTTGGCAGCCAGCTGCGGCAGGTCTCTTTCATAGCGCGTGATCGGGTGTCCGGTGAGATAAAGACCCAGGGTGTCGAATTCGCCATCCAGCCGCTCTTTCTCGCTCCATTCCGGTGGCTCCCGCTCAGGCGGGTTCCACTCGGATCGATCGCTCAGCGGAACCTGCAGATCGTCGCTTTGTGAGCCGCCCGGCCCGCCAAACCCGAACATGTCGTCCTGGCCTGCCGCGCTGGCTTTTGCATCCTGCTCGGCGAGCTTCATCGCGGCCGGTAATTGCGCCAGCAGCGCCGCGCGCCCGACGCCTTTGATCGCGCCCAGGCTATCCATCGCGCCCGAGCGGATCAGCGCCTCCATGACGCGCCTGTTGAGCTTTTGCAGATCGGTCCGCTGGCACAGATCGACGATGCCGCCATACGCGCCGCCTGAAGATCGTTCCGCGATCAGGCCCTCGAGTGCGCCGCGCCCGACGCCTTTGATCGCGCCCAGGCCATAGCGAATGGTGCCTGGACCGGAGACCACGAAGGCATAACCGGAATGGTTGATATCGGGAACCTGGACTTCGATATCCATGACTGCGCACTCATCGATCAGCGTCACCACCTTGTCGGTGTTGTCCATGTCCGTCGATAGCACCGCGGCCATGAACGGGGCTGGATAATGCGCTTTCAGCCAGGCGGTTCGATAAGCCAGCACGGCATAGGCGGCCG
Source organism: Gammaproteobacteria bacterium (assembly GCA_036443455.1). Lineage (GTDB taxonomy): Bacteria > Pseudomonadota > Gammaproteobacteria > Steroidobacterales > MnTg04 > MnTg04. Next base: position 4,701 of record JAZFYI010000051.1, on the reverse strand, counting down.
AATGGGACTTGTTGAACCCGTAACCGGCGAATTTCTCCATCAGATCGAATATGAAAGTGGCGAGCTCCGTATTGACACCTGCCCGGTCGGCGCCACGCAGGAAAATCCCCCGTTGCTTGGCCATTTCTTCCGGCTTTTTCTTGCCCATCGCGCGACGCAAAAGGTCGGCTTCACCCAGGCTGTAACCGGCCAGCACCTGCGCGATCTGCATGACTTGTTCCTGGTAGAGAATCACCCCATAGGTGGGCTCGAGTATCGGTTTCAGATCGGCGTGGAAATAGTCGATTTTGCTCTCGTCGGCGGCGTGCTTGCGATCGATAAAGTCATCGACCATACCCGACTGGAGCGGACCCGGTCTGAACAAGGCAACCAGCGCCACGATTTCGCCAAAATTATCTGGCTGCAAGCGTTTGATCAGGTCTTTCATGCCGCGGGACTCGAGCTGGAATACAGCCACGGTCTGACATTTCCTGAGCAAGCTGAAAGTCGCGGCATCCTGCGGGTCGATCGTATCTATATCCAGCGGCGGCTCGCCCGACTCCCGGCGCTGGCCGTTGATGATCTTGACCGCCCGGTCGATGATGGTCAGCGTGCGCAGACCGAGAAAATCGAACTTGACCAGCCCGCAGGCTTCGACATCGTCCTTGTCGAACTGGGTGACCACATTGGCGCCGCCTTCCTCGCAATACAGCGGTGCGTAGTCGGTCAGGGGCCTGGGTGCAATAACCACGCCCCCGGCGTGTTTGCCGGCATTGCGCACCAGGCCTTCCAACTGGCGCGCCAGGTTGATCAGGTTGCGCACCTCGTCATCGTTTTCGTACAGCTTGCGCAGCTCGTCTTCCTGCTCCAGCGCCTTTTCCAGCGTCATGCCCACTTCGAAGGGAATCAGTTTCGCGATGCGATCGACAAAACCGTATGGATGACCCAATACGCGGCCCACATCCCGGACCACCGCCTTGGCTGCCAGGGTTCCATAGGTGATGATCTGCGACACCCGGTCCCGGCCATAGCGACCGGCGACATAGTCGATCACCCGGTCGCGGCCTTCCATGCAAAAATCAATATCGAAATCCGGCATCGAAACGCGCTCGGGATTCAGAAATCTTTCGAACAGCAATTCGTGCTCTATCGGATCGAGATCGGTAATCCGCAAAGCGTAGGCGACCAGGCTGCCGGCGCCCGAACCGCGGCCCGGCCCGACCGGGATATCGTTCTCCCTGGACCAATGAATGAAATCCGCGACGATCAGGAAATAGCCGGGAAAACCCATTTCACAAATGACGTCTATTTCATGCTCGAGACGCTGCCGGTACGCATCCGGAAAGGCGCCGGATTCGGCCAGACCGAGCCGCCGGCGCAAACCCGCCACGGACTCGCCATGCAAATACCCGGCCGTGGTCTGACCCTCGGGGATCGGAAAGTCAGGCAGATCGCTGCCACCGAGATTCAACTCGAGGTTACAGCGTTTTGCGATTTCGACGCCGTTTTCCAGCGCTTCCGGCAGGTCGGCAAAAAGCTCACGCATGTCCTCTGCGCTGCGCAGGTATTGCTGCTCACTGTACCGCCGCGGCCGGCCCGGATCGGTCAGCACCTGGCCATCGTGTATGCAAACCCTTGCTTCGTGCGCACCGAACTCGCTGGCGCTGATAAAGCGAACATCGTTGCTCGCCAGCAACGGCGCACGCTGTTCGGATGACAGTTGCACGGCCTGTTGTAAATAGTCTTCTTCGCCCGGTCGACCCGTCCGGGTAATCTCCAGATAAAAGCGGTCACCGAAAACTGTCTGCCATTCCGCCAGCCGCCGGTCCGCCAGGTCGGTATGACCCGCCAGCAATGCCCTGCCGATATCCCCATCGACGCCTCCCGACAGCGCAATCAGGCCGGCACAGTTTTCACTGCTCAGCCACTGCGGGTCCAGCATCGGCACGCCCCGGTACTGGCCTTCCAGGTAACTGCGGCTCACCAGGCGTGACAGGTTTTGATAACCGGCCTGGTTCTGACACAGCAGCGTCAGGCGGCTGGGACGGGCCGGCTCGTCGATATCGCGCAACAGGACATCGACGCCGATGATGGGCTTGATCCCGCGGGCGAGCGCGGCCCGGTAAAACTTCACCATCGCAAAAAGGTTGCACTGGTCGGTCAGCGCGACGGCCGGCATACCCATATCCGCGATCGCCGCCATCAGCGGTTTCACCCGCACGACGCTGTCGGACAAGGAATACTCGGTATGCAAATGCAGGTGTACGAAACTGGCGCTCATCTGGCTCTATTGTTACCCGCTGGCCACGGCAATGTCATTGTCAGTTTCTGTTTTTTTCGCCTGCGCGACGCTGCGCACGGGGGCAAATGACACCCTGTGCAAAGGGCAGGCGCCATGGCGTTCCAGCGCTTGCCGATGCTCGGCGGTGGGATAGCCCTTGTGGCTGGCGAAATTGTATTGCGGGTAAATCCGGTGCTGGCGCGTCATGAAACCATCGCGCGCGACTTTGGCCAGGATGGATGCGGCACTGATGGCCGGGACCAGGTCATCGCCGCCGACCAGCGCCTCGCTGCTGCAATCCAGCCCGGTGCCGGCGAATTCCGGGCAACGATTGCCATCGATCTGCAGGTGTACCGGCCGGATATGCAAACCGAGCGTCGCGCGGCGCATCGCCAGCATGGTCGCCCGCAGAATATTCAGCTCATCGATTTCCGCGGCGTCGGCCCAGGCGATCGCGTAACTCAGCGCGCACTTCCGGATTTCCGCGGCGAGCACGGTTCTACGGCCGGCCGACAATTTCTTTGAATCCCTCAACCCTGCAATCGGCCGCGCCGGATCCAGCACCACCGCCGCGGCAACCACCGGACCTGCCAGCGGGCCGCGGCCGGCCTCGTCGATGCCCGCGATCAGTATCGTGGCGTTACTCACCGATGCGACCCGCTGCGAGATCGAGTATGGAGGCGGCGGCGCGCTCGGCGGCATTGTGTTTTAGCATCCGCCGTATATCCAGAAAACGACCGTCCAGGTATTGCCGTCGACCGGTATCATCCAGTTCCCGCAGTATGGCCTGGCCGAGCGCCTCCACGCTGACGTCGTCGTTTATGATTTCGGGCACCAGGTCCTCGCCGGCAACCAGGTTTGGCAAAGCAAAGCGGTCGATTTTGAGCAAGCCCGGCCACTTCAACAACCACTGCGTCGCCTGCGCCAACCGGTAGGTCACGACCATCGGGCGACCAATCAACGCGGCCTCGAGGGTCGCGGTTCCCGATGCCACGAGGAGTACATCGGCCGCAGCCATGACCTCATGCGATCGCCCGCGGATCATGTGTATCTCGACCGGTGGCGTGATACGCCGGATCGCTTCGCGAAAAATCGTTTCGCTTTCGGCGGACGCCAGCGCGGCGACAAAGCGCATTGACGGCCGGCGTTCCCGCAGCCAGGCTATGGTTTCGGCAAAATCTTTCGCCAGCCTGGTCACCTCGCCAATGCGACTGCCTGGCAGCAGCGCGAGCCATTCCCCGTCATCGGCCAGCCCGAGCTCCCGCCTGGCCGTGGATGTATCCGGCTGTCGGGTTATGCGCTCGGCCAGCGGATGACCCACAAACACCGCGCGAATGTTGTGATCGTCGTAGAACTGCTTTTCGAATGGCAACAGGCAAAGCACCAGGTCGGCGCTGCGCGCGATTTTCTTCACCCGCCCGCTGCGCCATGCCCAGACCGACGGGCTGACATATTGGACCGTCGGGATTCCCTGGCGGCGCAACCGGGCTTCCAGACCGAGATTAAATTCCGGCGCGTCGATACCGACGAACACATCCGGTCGCCAGGCGGCAAACTGCCTTGCCAGCTTCCGTCGGAGTGCGAGCAGACGCGGCAAATGTGAGATCACTTCGACCAGGCCCATCACCGCCAACTCGCTCGCATGAACCAGCGGCCGGCAACCGGCAGCCCTCATTTCCTCGCCGGCCACGCCCATCGCCGAGAGCCCGGTTGCGCGGGCATGCATGGCCTGCAACAGGCTGCCACCGAGCATGTCGCCGGAGGCCTCGCCGGCGACCAGGCCAACTTTTACGCCAGGCTCCTGCGCCATCGATGCCCCCGGTATCAGCGCGCGATGCCGCGCGTGCTGGATTTTAGCGACTCGACCAACGGCAACAAGACCGGCTGTACTTCGAGCCGTTGCTCGAGTTCGGCGATCGCGTCTGCGACTTTCAACCCCTCACGATATATCAGCCGATACGCCGCATTAAGCTGGCGCAACTGATCCCGGTCGAAACCACGCCGCTTGAGCCCTTCCTTGTTGATGCCACGCGGTTGCACCGGATTGCCGGACACGATGAGGTATGCGGGGATATCCCGGGCGACTACCGAGTACATCGCCATGAAGCTGTGCTCGCCGATATGGCAAAACTGGTGCACCCCGGAAAACCCGCCAAAAATCGCGTGATCGCCAACCGTCACGTGACCGCCCAGGGTCGTGCAATTGGCGAAAATCGTGTGGTCGCCGATGACGCAGTCATGCGCAATGTGCACATAAGCCATCAGCCAGTTGTCATTGCCGATTCGGGTCAGACCCTGTTGCTGTGCCGTGCCCCGGTTGATCGTACAGAACTCGCGAATGGTGTTGCCATCGCCTATTTCCAGCCGCGTTGCCTCGCCGCCATACTTTTTGTCCTGTGGAATCTCACCGATGGATGCGAACTGGTAGATCCGGTTGTTGC
>JAZFYI010000050.1:0-9955 GCA_036443455.1 Gammaproteobacteria bacterium | reverse complement strand
CGCGATTCGAGAACCGCAAGCCAGCTGATCATCGCGTTGAAGGATACATCGTCGAGCCGCGTATTGATCGAGTCTTCGCCGATAGGCTGCATCGTTGCGATGGCAACGCCTTCCTGGCGAGCGCTGCTTTGCAACAGGATGACCAGCGACCCGCCTGGAGTCGGTACTCCCGTTGTGGGGTTGGTGCTGGATTGTCCGGCGATGGTTTTCATCCGATCCAGCTCAACATATTGCCGGGCCACGCGCCGCTCGTTTTGTTGCAGACTCTTGTACATCGGACCTAGCGCGATGCTGATGAACAGAACCAGGAGCACGGCGGCAGCGCCGAACAATATGTTGCGTTCGCTCTCCGATCGTTCGTTGAACCATTGCATCAGCGTCATGCCTGGGCCTCGCTGCGGTGGATCTGGATACGGCCTTCGACCCGGTTTTCTTCCTGGGAGGTGCTTTGTATTTCCGCGGAGAAATCCTCCGATTCGTTGACCCTGCGCTGGATATTGTCCAGCGTGGTGACATCGGGCACATTCAGACGTAATTCCATGCTCTGGTCGGCGAAACTGATCGACAGGATCCTGATATCGAGTTCACTCGGCAACGCCGCGCTGACCACGGACAGCGTCTCCAGGAAATAGGTCGACGCCGCGGTGGCGTTGCTGCCGGTGCAGCTCAGAAGCTGGTTCAGCGGGTTGACGATCCTGGTCTGGCCCGGACAGGTCGTCGTCAGGATACCGGCCATCTGTCGATCGAGCGACTGGCGCACCGATTTGATCTGCTGCAGGCGCAGGACATCCCTGGCGAATATCGTCAACAACATCGCCAGCAACAAGGAAGCAGCCAGCCGCCAGGGTTTGATTTTTTCCAGGAGCTGCGTTTTCGGCGCAAAGCTTCCTTGCAGAAAATTGATCGACGGCCCCGAAATAACCTGGCTGGCCAGCAACGGCAAATCAGATTCTTCGAGCAATTGGATGGCGGCACGATCGGCACTGTCCTCGAGCGATGCCAGGACTGCTTTTTCGCAGTAGACCGTCGCCTGGTCGCTCGGCAAATCTTTTGTCAGAAATTCAAAGACTTCCGCCGGTTGCAAGCCGAACAGAAATGTCGTCGCCCAGCGGCCGGTGCGCAAGCCAATCGTGTTGTCGCCGCGAACGAGGATCGTCGAGCGGCCATCGCTCCACGGCAGCCCGAGGGATTCCGCGATGACTTCATCGGGCTCGATGCCTGCTTCTTCGAGTGTTTCCAACAGTTGCTCGAGCCTGGATTTATCGATGACGGCAACACCGACACTGCCGTTCTTGTCTTTCCTGCTGATCGCGAAATGTTGCGTTTCCACATCGGCAATCAAATTTTCTTCGAGTGCAAAAGGAATCGCTTTCAGCGTTTTCGCGGCGCTCTTGATGGGTACCGTTGTGCTGGTAACCAGGACATCGGCGCCTGGCGCCAGCAAAATCAGGTGTTTTTGCATAGCCGCTACCGACAGCGCATTCAGCTCGCCCGTTCTGACTTGGCCGAGTTGCCCGCCATTGGCGTCCATGGCAACCCACTGCGCGCCTTTTTCAAGCAGTCTGCATACCAGGGTTTCGCTCATCAGGACCTGTTCTTACTCACTGTTGAATGTGCGCATGACCGGTATCAATTGGCCATTGTTACGCTCAAGCAAACTGTACAGGGTGAACCGGGTTGAGCCAATAGATACATCGGCGGTCAGCCTGAAGAAACTGCTGGACAATTCCAGCGATTGCAGGATTTCAGGCTCGACCAGGTCGGCGAAAGCGGCCAGGCCATCGAATCCCTGGTCGCCGCGTTCGCCGACCAGGTTCTCGGCGACGGTGTCGCTGATCTGGTCGGACAGGGAACGCAGGACGGGTTCGCTGGCGGTGTTGACGTTGAGCGCCGTTCCGTTTGGCAAAGCCGTCACATACGGAGCCAGGATCAGGTAACTGACTGCATTCATTTCGCCGATCGCCAGGAGTTCGCTGGTGGAGGTGAGCGCAAGATTCGCGGTCCGGTAGGGCGGAGTCCGTGCCGTGTAGAAACTGTCTTCGGCGCCACTGGGGAACCCGGGTTCCAGGTCGCGGTCGAGCCAGTCGACGGTAATTCTCGCCAGTGCGGGGTCCAGCTCGAGCACGGTAAGCAGACGTTCGAACTGTTCCAGCGCGACTTCATCGACCTGCCCGCGTCTGCCGACCAGGTTGTTCAGGTTGAAGCGGCCCTGCATGTCCTCGAGAAATCCCCGGATGGCGCCGCCTTCAATCGGCAAGGTCGGAACCGGCGTCGCCCAGTCTTCGCCGGTGTGGTCGGTATCCGAATCCCTGGCGTCGGTCTGGAGAATTTCGCTGGCCCAGGCCTCGGCGCCAAGCGCATAGAGCAGAGCCTGGTCGGACTCGAACAGGTTTGTGCTGCGTCTCATATCCAGATTGGTATCCCATTGCAGGTTGACGGTGAGTATGGCCACCAGCGCGACCAGCAACAGGGTAGTCAGCAAGGCCACGCCTTTTTGCCTGGTTTTGCCGCTCATCGCCGGATGCTTATCCACCCCGGATCTCCAGCAAACGAGTGATTCGGCCCAGGTCCGGCAATTCGATGCTGATTTCCACTGCGAGCGGGCGCAGCCACGCCGCTACCGCGTCGTCACTGCCCAGTGGCGGCCAATTCTCGTGCCATTCGAGTTGTGCGTCCAGAAACCGGATGATCACTTCGTCGACATCGTCGAGAATTTCTGTCCGTCGTGGTTCGGTACCCGATAACCGGTCCAGCACCTGCCAATCCAGGCGCACGAGTTGTCTGTCCTCCAGTTGATACGCGACCCGTTGCAGCGTGCTGCGCGGAATCCCAGCCGGGTTGCTCCAGCCGCCACGGGTCAGCGTTAGCAAATAGATGTTGCGGGCATCCGCGGACAATGCCGCTTCCTTGAAATCGCCCAGTTCCGAGCGTACCGGTCTGGGTTGTAACTGTGAAAAGTCGCGGCCCAGGTAAAGCATCGCAGTCTGGATCTGCTGCAAGCGGGCCGCGCGCGCGCGGGACCAGTCCACCTGGTTGTTGATCGCGATAAAGCCGCCAAACAACATGACCGCCATCAGCGAAAAAATCGCCAGCGCCACAAGAATTTCGATCAGCGTAAAGCCCCGCATACCGGTTTTTGCAATGCCGGTCATCCGCTTTCCTCGGCAGGCTCGGAAGACCAGGGAAGAATGCGACCGTTACCGACTATGGGAGGGCCGATAAAACCGACGATATCCTGCACGACATCGTCCGGTGAATTTTCCTTGCTAACCGCGATATCCACCCGATACAGGTTGTCGACGCCCGTTTCCGATACCCTGGATCGCCAGACCCACCTCTGATCGGCGTACTCCAGGTCGCCATTATTTTCACCGGTCTCCACGACCTGTGGTTGCAGCCGCATTTCGGTCAGTTGGTTGAGCGCGATCCAGTGGGCGAAGGTCTTGTCCTGCAAACGAGCGATCGCGCCGATCGATTGCATGATGGCGTAGTAGGTGGTGCTCAGGGCGAACGCGGTGATCGCCATGGCAGCCATGATCTCGATCAGGGTAAAGCCGCGCTGCCTGGTCATGCTTATTCCTCGCCAGGGGCCGTGACAACGAGGCCGTCCTGGTTGTCGCCAGCCAGCCGGTAGCGGGAGGCGCTGTTTTCGCGAAACAGGTGAATTTCAAAGGAACTGATATCACCGCTGCTCAGCAGAAGAATTTGCGGCACCGGCGCCTCGTCGTCATCGGCTACGGGTAGCTGCAAATTGCGGTCGTCAACGTACAGTTCGACGACGATATCGTCAGGCAAGGATCGCAGTCGAAATATTTCATCGTCATCCATCGGCACCCAAAGGCTGATCATGTTGCCGTCATCATCGGGGCGGCGGTCATAAAGAAAAAACCGGTAACTCTGCTCTTCGATCTCGAGACCGATGGTGCGTCCCTGGAACACCGCTTGTTCCTGCGCCATCTCCAGCAAGGCATGCAGCCGCCTGGTCTCTCTCGCAACATCCCTGTCGGCGTCGAGTATACCGGTGGAGAAAACCGCCATCGCCGTACCGATCGCCATGATAACGAGCACGACCAGGATTTCGAGCAGGGTAAAGCCCCTCTGAATCTGTCGGTAGCGTGCTGGAATATTCACCATGTGAACAGGGATAAGGAGGCGATGCCGCCTTGCGTGTTACTCGTCGAGATTCCAGTTGCCGATGTCGGCGTCATTGTCTGCGCCGCCTGGCAGTCCGTCTGCACCAAACGAGTAGATATCGAGTCGCCCGTGTTGTCCCGGATAAAGATACTGGTACGGCGAGCTCCACGGATCCTTTCTCAGTTTTTCCAGATAACCGTCCGGCGTGTACTTGGGCAGATTGGCGCCGGCGGGTTTTTGAACCAGCGCTTCGAGGCCCTGCTCGGTAGTCGGGTATCTCGAGTTGTCGATTCGATACATTTTTAGCGCAGATTCAATAGTCTGGATATCGGTCTTGGCCCGGGTGACCCGAGCCTGCTCGACCCGGCCGATGATGTTGGGCGCGACAATCGCAGCAAGAATACCGAGGATTACCACGACCACCATGATCTCGATCAGCGTGAAACCGGCACTGCCGAGTGTGGGTCTTATTGCGTTCATAGGTCGGACACCGTTAGCCTAAATGGCTACATGATAGCAGAGCACAGGAAATTTCATGATCAAATTGGCCGATATTGCCCGACAGCCGGTTGCGATAGCGACCCTGACAATCGCCGGTTTCGGCCTGCTTTTGATGGCCATTGGCGATCCTGCGCGGGAGTTGTTTCAATACGACCGCGAAGCGGTGTTGGCGGGCGAAATATGGCGCCTGCTGACGGCTCACCTGGTGCACCTGGGCGCCAGCCACACCGCATTGAACCTGGTCGCACTGATTCTCGTGTTCTGGCTGCTCGGACGGGAGTTCACGTTGGGCCAATGGGCCTGGGTCAGTGGTTTCGCGGTCGCGATGATCGCGCTGGGCTTTGTCTGGCTCCGACCGGAGTTGCAGTGGTATGTGGGCTTGTCTGGTGTGATGCATGGCTGGCTGGCCGCCGGGGCGACACAAAGACTCCGTCACGGACACAAAGATGGTTTGATCCTGCTAAGCGCGGTGCTGCTGAAGGGGTTTTATGAGCAACTGGCGGGACCCTTGCCAGGCAGCGAGCTGGCAAGCGGTGGACCGGTGGTCGTGGATGCGCATTGGTTCGGGATGGTCGGCGGGCTGATCGGTGTGTGGAGCCTGAGGCTGCGCAAACGTTCGACTGCTGTATGATCGTGCGCTTTTAGTTGCGGCGCGTTAACGCGTTGGACTAGGTTGCCGTAACAAATTTAAGGAGCATTGAATCATGGCGCTGGCATATGTATTTCCGGGGCAAGGCTCGCAGGCGGTTGGCATGCTCGCCGATCTTGCCGACGCGCACCCCATCGTGAAGGAATCATTCGCCGAAGCTTCCGCGGAGCTGGGCTACGATCTGTGGTTGGTCAGCCAGCAAGGTCCGGCGGAAAAACTCAACCAGACACAGGTGACGCAACCTGCGCTGCTGGCGGCCGGGGTGAGCGTATATCGTCTCTGGCAGCAGCTTGGCGGCCAGCAGGCAAGCATGATGGCGGGTCACAGCCTCGGTGAGTACACGGCGCTGGTGTGCGCGGGCGTGATCGATTTTGCCGCTGCCGTGAAACTGGTCGAGTACCGGGGTCAGGCGATGCAGGAGGCGGTGCCCAAAGGCGCCGGCGCGATGGCCGCGATCCTGGGGCTCGATGACGAACAGGTGATCCAGGCCTGCGGCCAGGCCGCCGGTGACGAGGTCGTATCCGCCGTGAACTTCAATTCGCCGGGCCAGGTCGTTATCGCGGGCCAGGTGGCGGCGGTCGAGCGGGCGATCGACATAGCGAAGCAAATGGGGGCGCGCAAGGCCATCCCGTTGCCGGTCAGCGTGCCGTCACATTGCGCCCTGATGCAGGGTGCGGCCGACAAACTGGCTGTGCGGCTGGAAGAGCTCGAGTTCAAGCCCGCCACGATGCCGGTCGTGCAAAATGTCGAGGCGAAGGTTGGCGGCTCGGCAGCGAAAATTCGCGGGGCGCTGGTCCGGCAACTTTACTTGCCGGTACGCTGGGTTGAGTGCGTACAATACATGGCGAGTCATGGCGTGGACAGTTTACTGGAATGCGGACCCGGCAAGGTGCTTGCGGGTCTGAATCGCAGGATCGATCGCGGAATGGGCATGTATCCGGTTTATGATTCGGGCAGTCTGCAAGCGGCATTGGAAAAAACGGCAACGGGAAACGGCAATGAGTGAAAAAATCCTGCAAGGAAAAACCGCCCTGGTCAGCGGTGCGTCGCGGGGTATCGGGCAGGCTATCGCGTTGCGACTCGGCGAGCTCGGCGCTGTCGTTGTTGGCACGGCAACTTCGCAGCAAGGCGCAGACTCGATCAGCGCCATGCTGGAGCAAGCGGGTATCAGCGGGCGCGGAGCGGTGCTCGATGTGGCCGACCAGGATTCCGTCGATCGCTTGATCTCCGATATCGGCAAAAATGAGGGCGCGCCGGCGATCCTGGTCAATAATGCCGGCATTACCCGTGACAACCTGTTGCTGCGCATGAAAAGCGATGAATGGGATGAGATTATCAATACCAACCTCAGCTCCGTTTACCGAATGAGCAAAGCCTGTCTGCGGGGCATGATGAAAGCGCGGGAGGGCAGGATCATCAATATTTCTTCGGTGGTCGGTTTGATGGGCAACGCCGGGCAGAGCAATTATGCGGCCGCGAAGGCAGGCATGGTCGGCTTTACCAAGGCGCTGGCCCGGGAGATCGGATCTCGCAACATTACCGTCAATGCGGTCGCTCCCGGGATTATAGAAACCGACATGACCCGCGCAATGACCGACCAGCAACGCCAGGCGCTGATCGAACAGGTGCCGTTGACCCGGCTGGGAACCGTGGAAGATATTGCCGCTGCAGTCGGCTTCCTGGCCTCGCCGGCGGCGGGCTATATCACCGGTGAAACGCTGAATATCAATGGCGGGATGTACATGGCCTGAGCCTGATCGCGGTTAAAGACATAGAAACGCCGTGAAATCCATGTAAAATTAGCGGCCTGTCAAGCTAGATTGCCCCAGGACATTTACTTACAATAAGCAGCCGCAGTGGGCCTGGTAGCCCGCGGCACCGATTTTCTGATGAGGACGAGCACACAATGAGCAATATTCAAGAACAGGTAAAACAGATTGTCGCCGAGCAATTGGGCGTCAAGGTTGAAGAAGTTACCAACGAAGCGTCTTTCGTCGACGACCTTGGTGCGGATTCTCTGGATACCGTCGAGTTGGTGATGGCGCTGGAAGAGGAATTCGATTGCGAAATTCCGGATGAAGAGGCCGAGAAAATCACCACCGTTCAGTTGGCTATCGATTACGTCAAAGAGAAAAATACTGACTCCTGATCGGTGCGCCATGTCGCGGCCATGGACAGGCTGTGGCTCGTCATAAGAACTTCTGTTTTGTGCAGGTGAAGAATTGGCCAAGCGTCGAGTAGTAGTCACTGGTTTGGGCATCGTTTCTCCCGTGGGCAATACGGTGAGCGACGCGTGGCAAACCATCGTGTCCGGCAAAAGCGGTATCGGCCTGATCACGCGCATGGATACCAGCCTGTTTACGACGCAAATCGGCGGTCCGGTGCGGGACTTCGATATTGGCGAGTACATCGAACCGAAAGACGCCAGGAAAATGGACGCGTTCATCCATTACGGTATCGCGGCATCGGAACAGGCGCTGGTCGATTCCGGGCTGGAGATCACCGACGAAAACCGGCATCGAATCGGCGTTGCGGTTGGCGCCGGCATCGGTGGCCTGGAGACCATCGAGGCGAGCTATGGCAAGTACCTGGAATCGGGCAAACCGAGAAAAATATCGCCGTTTTTCATTCCTTCCAGCATCATCAATATGGTGGCCGGGCATGTTTCCATTCGCAACAAACTGACCGGGCCCAACATCTCCCTGGTTACAGCGTGCACGACCGCGACCCACTGCATTGGTTTCGGGATGCGGATGATTCAGTATGGCGATGCGGATGTGATGGTTGCCGGTGGCTGCGAAATGGCCGCGACCGTGTTGGGTCTGGGCGGGTTTTGTTCAGCCCGCGCATTGTCCAGCCGGAACGACGATCCGGAAAGGGCCAGTCGGCCGTGGGATGCCGAGCGCGATGGATTTGTCTTGTCCGATGGCGCCGGTTGCCTGGTGCTGGAAGAATTGGAGCATGCGCAGAAGCGCGGCGCCAATATCCTCGTCGAATTAATCGGTTTTGGCATGAGCGCCGATGCGTTCCACATGACGGCGCCGCTGGAGTCGGGCGAGGGCGCGAGCCTGTGCATGGAAAATGCGCTGGCGGATGCCCGGTTGAACCCCGATGAAGTCGATTACATCAATGCGCACGGCACATCGACGCCGCTCGGCGACATCGCCGAGACCAAGGCGATCAAACAAGCGTTTGGCGACCATGCCTACCGGCTGGCAGTCAGTTCGACGAAATCGATGACCGGTCATTTGCTCGGCGCCGCGGGCGGCGTCGAAGCGATATTCAGCATATTGGCGATACGCGACCAGGTCGCGCCGCCCACCATCAACCTGGAACACGCCGATCCCGAATGTGATCTGGACTATGTTCCCAACGAGGCGCGCGAGATGCACCTGCGGGTCGCAGTTTCTAACTCATTCGGATTCGGTGGCACGAACGGTACGCTGGTGTTCGCACGGCTCAGTTGATTTCCCGAAGTACCAGTCAGCCGGTCTGCGGCGGTGGCGATGGCAAGCGTCATTTCCATGTTGAAACGATATCGGCCGGCATCGACCTGGCATGGCTGCAGCAAAAAAATCCCGAACGCTATCCCTATCTGTTGCAAAGCGCCGCATCCGGGACCGCACAAGGCCGCTTCGATATTCTGTTTGCGTTCCCGCGCGAGTCGATTGTTCTCGATGCGAAGTTCAGGCTGAATGACGGCCGCAAAGGCGATTTCCTTGATGCCCTCGACACGGCCTGGCGCAGGGAACGGGTGGCAGAGCAAGCGCCTGGCCTGCCTTTTACCGGCGGCTGGTTTCTGTATCTGGCCTATGAACTGGCGGCCCAGGTGGAGCCGGGCCTGCGCCTGCGGACAGACCCGGGTATGCCGGTGGCCATCGCGACCCGAATTCCGGTAGCGGCCATCAACGATCGAAAACTCGGTCGGATTTACCTGCTCGCGGAGGCAGGCCACGAAGAGTGTCTCAAGCAGCTTTCCCGGGATCTTGCCGGCGACCTCCCGGAGGAATCCTCCGCGCCACTGCTGTCCGGAATACTGCAAGAGGATCCTGAGCAGACTTATCTCGATGCGGTAGAGACCGCCAGGGGACTGATCTACGAGGGCGATATTTTTCAGGCCAACTTGTCGCGCCAGTGGCGCGGCGAACTTTTGCCGGGCACCAACCCGGCGCAGGTGTACCGGCGTTTGTGCAAAGCCAACCCGGCGCCGTTTGCGGGTCTGGCTCGCTGGCAGAACCACACCATCATCAGTTCATCGCCCGAACGCCTGCTGAGAATCGCCAACGGCTATGCCGAGACACGGCCGATCGCCGGGACCCGTCCCCGCGATCATCGACGGACGAACGATTCCGCGATGCGCGAGGAATTGCTGGGTCATCCCAAGGAAAGGGCGGAGCACATCATGCTGATCGATCTCGAGCGCAACGACCTGGGCCGCGTGTGTCGTCCGGGTTCGGTCGAAGTCGACGAGATGATGAGCCTGGAGAGCTATGCCCACGTTCATCACATCGTTTCCAACGTGCGCGGACGCCTGCGCGAGGACGTCTCGCCGGGGCAGGTGATCCGGGCGATGTTTCCAGGCGGCACGATCACCGGTTGCCCGAAGGTGCGCTGCATGGAGATTATCTCGCAACTGGAAGGAGCGCCGCGTGGCGCATATACCGGCTCGAT
>JAZFYI010000049.1:0-5913 GCA_036443455.1 Gammaproteobacteria bacterium | reverse complement strand
CCCTTGATTTTGACCAGGACGTTAAGAAGCTCCTCGGATATGCCATCGCTGAAATACTCGTTGTCCTCGTCGCTGCTCATATTGACAAAGGGAATAACCGCTACCGATACGAGGCCGCCTTTGGCAGGGGAAACTTCGGCAACTGCCGGGGTTTCTTCGATGGGCTCAGCCGGCCCCATAGAAATCCTGGGCTCGAGAAAGAAATAAATCACCGCAATGAGCAGCAAGCCGATGATGATAAAATCGATCCGCCGGCCGGTATGTGAAGTTATCGACTGGCTTCGATCAACCTCCTCCTCACGTTTCAGCCCTTCGGGGGTCAATTCGAATGCCCACGCAAAAATCATTGCGAAAGGAAAGCCGATCAACAGCAGTATCAGCACCAGTGAGCCGGCCCATTCAGGAATCTTCAGCAGTGGAAATGCGACATCGATAATCTGGATCGCCAGCCAGCCGGCAATCAGGTAGACGGTGGCGACCCTGACGACATTGCGCCGGCTCAGTTCGCCATAGAAATTCTTGATCAACGACACGATGCAAGACCACCTTTGACCCAGGCGAAGCCTAGCACCTGAACCGGCCCGCTGCACTGCCGTCGGCTATCAAAAAGAGCGCCGTGCGGTATTATCAGCGAAGGGGACCTGATTTTTCACGGAGTTGGCGATGTCGGCAACAACCGAAAAAAAACCGCTTATCGTTCCACCGGTGTATCTGTTGTTGTTTATCCTGGGCCAGGTGGCAATTCATCGCTACTGGCCACTGGCGCCGCTTTTCGATGGGCCGATTCGTTACTCCGGCCTGATACTCCTCGCTCTTGGCATCTTGTTCGTGGGCTGGGGAGCGCGCGCCTTTGCCCGGGCCGATACTGCGATCAGACCACTGGAAGCATCGACCACGCTGGTGACCCATGGCTTGTACCGGTTTACGCGAAACCCGATGTACCTGGGCATGATCCAGGTCCTGGCGGGCGTTTGCCTGTTGCTGGGCAGCCTGTCGCCGTGGCTGCTGATTCCCGGATTCATTTTGATTATTCGTAATGCGTTTATTCTTCGGGAGGAAGCGATGATGGAAAGAACCTTCGGCGAGCAGTATCGCAACTACAGGTCCAGTGTCCGGCGATGGATATGATTCCGGTGGACGCAAGGCGCCGGGTCATGCCATGAGTAACAAGGCTGACTTCTATGTGCTCTACCGCTGGCGACTGAAAACCGGTATGGAACAGCAGTTCACCGATGCGTGGGCGAAAATGACCGAGCTGATACGAGAGCAAAGAGGGGGCTTGGGGTCACGCCTGCACTATCGCGACGATGGCTGGTGGGTCGCTTACGCTGCCTGGCCCAGCCGGGATCACTGGACGAAGTCGAAGGGCCTTGGGCCCGCGGACGAGACGCTCGCCAGGTTGATGAACGACGCTATCGCCGAGCGGCAACCGGCAGAGGAATTATTGCCGGTGAGGGACCTGGTTGCCGGGAAACAATGAGTTTCCTGGATGAACCAACAGGATTAATGAAGATGAGCAGAAATGCTGACGATATCTTGAGATTCTGGTTTGGAGAGCAGGAAGACGATGCCGATGTTGCGAAAACGCAGCAGTCGTTGTGGTGGTCCAAAAATCCGGATGTCGACCGGGAGATTTCGGAAACTTTTGAGACAACGCTCGAAGAAGCCTGCAGGGGAGACCTGGCAGATTGGGAAAACTCGGCCCGGGGCATGCTTGCCCTGATTATCCTGGTGGATCAATTCAGCCGGAATATCTTCCGTGATGATGCGCGCTCATTTTCGAGCGATCACCTGGCGCGCGAGTGGTGCCGTCAACTGCTGGCGAGGAGGCTGGATATGGAGCTCCGGCCCATAGAGCGTGTATTTGCCTATCTGCCCCTCGAGCACTCCGAGGACATGGCCGATCAGGAGCGGTGTGTTGCGCTTTATACGACCCTTGACGCACAGGCGCCGCACCGTCACCAGGAGGTTTTTGCGGGGTTTCTCGATTTTGCCCGAGCACACCGAAAAATCATCAGGCGATTCGGCAGATATCCTCATCGAAACAAGATTCTTTCCCGCGAATCCACTGCTGCTGAAGAGACCTTTCTAACCCAGCCCGGATCACCGTTCTAGCGCGTGCTCCGGCATGGACGGGGAAGGAAGAAAACGTGATGATAGTCGCCAAGTGCACCTATGACTGATCAGGAATCGGAAAAACTGAACCAGGCCTTGCCGGTCGATCCCCGCGAACTCGAGATCGTGTTTGCCGAATTTGGCGCGACTGTGCATGCGGCCCAGTGCCTGGAATATGCGCTGGGGCTGCTGATGGCTTTGCTGACCAAGTACGAGGATGCGAAATTCAAAGGCGGGCCCGATGAAAGTCTCAGCGCGGCGCTTTCCAGTCAAACCCTGGGTGAGTTGTTCAGAACTGTGCGCAAGCAGGAGTTTTTTACTTCAGCGCAGAGGAAGACGGTTCACAAGGCGATCAAACAACGCAATCAGCTGGTGCATTCTTACCTGGTGGACAAGGCAGAATATTTTCTTGGCGCCAGGAGCAGAGCCAAACTTGTAAAGGATATCCAGAAAAGGCGGACCAATCTGCGCGAGGCAAATGCGATCATTGACGGGATGATCGATCACTATCTGAAAGAGCACGGTACCAGTATCGAGGAATTACATGATTTCTGGGAACCGTTGGTACGCTCGGATGAAGAATTGCCGGACCATTTCATCGATTGAACGCATGCAATGTATGGGCCGGAAGGACGCCAAAAAACCGGAGAAAGAAATGATCATGGCAAGAATGTGCCTGCTTATATCGATCGGCGGACTTGTCGTTGCATGTGCCGCACCCGTCAATCTCGAGGCGGAGCGGAAATCCTTGCTGGCGGCGGATGTTCGTTTTGACGAACATTCCGGGGAGTTCGGGGCGGCCGATGCTTTCTCGAAGTATCTTGTTGACGATGCACTGAGGTTGCCGCAGAACGGGCCGGCAGTCAGGGGTCTCGAGAATATCGTAAAATCACTGGCCGGGGGATATTCGCTCAGATGGACACCGCAGGATGCGGACGTATCCGGGAATGCAGACATGGGGTACACATGGGGGCGCTGGCTGCTGACGGTTGACACAGACTCGGGGGTGTTGGAAAGAAGGGGAAAATATCTCAAGGTCTGGGTTAAGAGAAACGGCGAGTGGTTGGTGCTGGTCGACATGGGAAACCAGGCTGACCCCTTGCCTGAGTGATAATCGGTATCCGGCCATGGCACAGCCACCCCTATACACAACAGGAGTTCGCCGATGAACGAACTGCCGGAGCGCCGCTCCTACCAGGTATTTGAAAACTGGATTCAAGCGATGGGCGCTGCCTGGGAAGCCAGGGACGCCGATCGTTTCGCGCAACTGTTTACCGAAAATGCACATTACTATTGGACGCCATTTCAGGAAATGCTCGAGGGCCGGGGGCAAATTGCAAACGCAGTGGAGAAAGCGGTTACGACGCAGCAGGACGTGAAGTTTCGCTATAACGTTATCGACTGGTCTGACCGTGCCGGCACGGCCCACTGGCGTTGCACTTTCAATCGTGAGAACGGCGACCAGGTAATTATCGACGGTATGTTGCGCGCGATTCTGGACGAAGATGGTTTGTGCGAAGAATTCAGGGAATGGTGGCACAGCAACGAATCAAAATGAGGACGCATCGCTATTTGCTGCCGATATTATTGGTCCTTGGCGGTCTGAGCAGTTGCGCGCAATTCAATAAGCCGGACCTGGAAAGGCTTTATCGTTATCAGCAGGGTAACCCGAACCAGCCGCCGATAATCCTGATACCAGGCCTGCTCGGTTCGCGGCTGAGTGACGCCGATGGCAAAGAGGTCTGGCCCGGGTCCGCCTTCAAATTGCTGTTTTCCGACTATGACCGACTCGCGTTAAAGTTTAACCCGGACACGCTGGAACCCGAGAAGTCTGATTTTCTCGTGACCGGCCTGACCGATACGATCGTTGGCCAGGATTACTACGGGCGGCTGCGGGAGGTGCTCGAAAGCGCCGGCGGTTTCATCGCGACTGAACCAGGTACGCCTGCCCGGCGGGGGGAACGCCGGTATTATGCCCTCGCCTATGACTGGCGGCAGGACATCCTGTCAGCGGTCAGGAAGCTTGATTCGCTGATCGCAGCCATCCGGCGCGATTACCAGGATCCCGGTCTCGAAGTGGATGTCATTGCGCACAGCATGGGCGGGATGATAACGCGCTATTACATTCGCTATGGTACGAGCGATGAACTGACGGACAACGAGTTTCTGGCCAATAACCACGGGGCCTCGCGAATTCGCCGGGCGATCTTGCTGGGCACCCCGAATCTCGGGTCGACCAGTGCCGTCAAGGCGATCATCAACGGCTTCAAAATCGGCCTCGGGGAGCTTTCACCTCAGTTGATCGCTTCCTGGCCTAGTAGCTACCAATTGCTTCCACATCCGATTAGCCAGTGGTTGCTTGCCATGGATGGCAAGGCCCTGGATCGAGATCTGTTCGATCCCGAGACCTGGCGCAGATTTCAGTTCTCGATTTTTGACCCGGAGATCGAAAAGGAGATTGTTTCGCGATTCAAAGATCCATCGGAGGGCCGGGAATATTTGCGAGTATTCCAGGCGTATTTTGCCAAACACCTGGAAAGGGCAAGGCGGTTTGTCTGGTCGCTTACGGTAAAGGCGCCGAGTCCGGATGTGAAGATGATTGTTTTTGGCGGTGATTGCCGGCTGACCCCGGCGCGGCTGGTGGTGGAAGAAGTCGATGGCAAATCGGTGTTGCGTTATTCGCCTCACGAGATTCGCCTACCGAATGCCACGGTAAATTATGACCGCCTGATGATGGAGCCAGGCGACGGACGGGTTACCAAGGCATCGTTGCTGGCGAGGCAGACCTACGATCCAACCGTCCAGCGCCACGAATGGAGTTTCATCGATATCGAATACGCTTTTTTTCTTTGCTCGAAACACACGAGGTTGACCGGCAACCCCATTTTTCAGGACAATCTTCTGCACGCTATACTCAGCATCGACGAAGAAACGCATCGAGCTGTCGTGGAAGAGTAAGGCCGCGCAACTATTTTTTTCTGTGGCGCCATATCCACGGCGGAATCCGCTGTTTCGCCGGAAGACTCCATAAACCGGCTCTTTTCCCCCGGGCGCTTTTCTCCAGGGCAAACAGTTTTTCATCTTCCGCGTATTTTGGATATACCCATGCCAGGCCGTGGCTTAGCATCCACGCATTGACGTGCAATTGATCACGCAGGCGGTAGATATGGGCAACCAGGCGCCCATAGGCGTCGATGTCATAAATTTCCATTCGAACCGGTTCGCCATCGATCAATTCCCTTAGCTTGTTTCCTGAGTTGTCTCCGAAGGGCTGATCTTTCTCGGGCGCATCGATTTCCGCCAGGCGTATTTCAACCGACCGGCCCGGCGCGAGTTTTACGATCAGACTGTCGCCATCGAAGACCTTGCTGACTATTCCGGTATTGCCCTGGGCACTGGCGACCGGCCCGTGGAGCAGCAGCAGGAGCAGAAGTGTGTAGCAGGCCAAACGCTTCATGGTCACGGGACCAGTACGGCGGCGCCGGTTATGCCCCCGCCCCGAAGTTGATCCAGCGCAATGTTGGCCTCCTCGAGACCGAAAGTGGTGATCCGCGTATGCACCGGTACCAGCGGCGCAATTTCAAGGAATTCCCTGGCATCCGCCCGGGTCAGATTGGCGACCGAACGCAGCACCCGCTCGCCCCAGAGTCGCCGATAGGGAAATGACGGGATATCGCTCATATGTATTCCACCGCAGATAACGGTTCCTCCCTTGCGTATTTGCGCCATCGCCAGGGGCACCAGCTCCCCCGCGGGCGCAAAAATTATCGCGGCGTCCAGTTTAACGCCCGGGTCATC
>JAZFYI010000048.1:0-6903 GCA_036443455.1 Gammaproteobacteria bacterium | reverse complement strand
TGACGGCGACCGGGATGACCGCGGACTTGAAGGCCAACACGGTCGAGCTACAATCGGCAGTCAATGCGCATTTTGAACCCTAAATCCAGGCCTTTGCTGCTGTTTGTGCTGATTGCCTCCGCCGCTTATGGCCAGGAAATTCCGGAGGCCATAGACCTGCAGGCCAAGTCTTCAACCTATGATCGTGACAGCGGTCACCTGGTTTTTGAGGGGGTCACCATCAGCCAGGGCGATATGAGCGTCAGCGCGAATTTGGCGGAGGCAACGGAACTGGAATTTGAAAACGCTGCCTGGATTTTCACCGGAAACGTTCAGATCAGCACGGTAGAAGCGCTGATTTCCGGAGAGAAAGCCGTAATTAACTTCCAGAATCATCGCCTGGTTCGTGCCAGCATCAGCGGTCAACCGGCAACCATCAATTGGGAATCCAGTGAAAACGATGAGTCAATATTCGGCCTGGCCAGCGAACTGGTCTACAACCGTGAGGCCGGAACCCTGAGTCTGACCGGCGACGCGGTGCTCAGATCGGGGATCAGCGAAATAAGCGGTAACACTTTGTTGTATGACTTCAATGCGGAGCAAGTGGTTGCCGGGTCTCCGGATGACGCATCCCAGGGGGTTCGAATCACTATCACTCCAGAAGAGACCGGCGCTAATGAGTTGACCGAAAACAACGACAAAGAGTCGGCCGAAAACAGCGCTACAGAATTGCCCGATATCAGTGATAAAGAGCCGACCAAAACCAGCGCTACAGAAATGACCGAAATCAGCGACAAAGAGTCGACCGAAACCAGCCCCGCAGAATCTGCTCCAGCGCGAGAGGACGAGCTGTGACCCACCTGGTGGCGACCAGCCTGACCAAAAGCTATCGCTCGCGCTGCGTCGTGGCTGACGTCTCGATGGAGGTTTCGGAAGGCGAGGTCGTCGGTTTGCTCGGACCGAACGGCGCCGGCAAGACGACGGCTTTTTACATGATCGTTGGCCTGATCCCCTGCGACCGCGGTCGCATCATGCTGGACGATACCGATTTGACCGGATTGCCGTTGCACAAACGGGCGCAACTCGGCCTGGGTTACTTGCCCCAGGAAGCCTCCATTTTTCGCAAGCTGACGGTCGAGCAAAACATTAGCGCGATCCTCGAATTGCGTACGGATCTCGATCGAGCCAGCCGGGAATCGGAGCTGGAGGAATTGCTCGAAGACCTGCATATCGCGCCGGTCCGAAACTCGCTGGGTATCAGCCTGTCGGGTGGCGAGCGCCGCCGCGTTGAAATCGCCCGCGCCCTGGCGGCGCGGCCCCGCTTCATATTGCTTGACGAGCCCTTCGCCGGCGTCGATCCGATTTCCGTGCTCGATATTCAAAGAGTGATTACCCAGTTGACCGAGCGCAACATCGGCGTCCTGATTACCGACCATAATGTGAGAGAGACACTGGGAATTTGCAAAAGAGCCTATATTCTGCATCAGGGAAAGGTCATCGCGGAAGGAGATACGGATGACATATTATCCAGCCGGGAAGTGCGTGAAGTATATTTGGGCGAATCGTTCCGCCTGTAGCAGGCTTTTTCAAAAGTCTGCTAGGGGTCTGCGCGGTAGAAATATCCGTAGCGAGAAAGTGTCACAGCGAGGACAGTTTTTCGATCTTTTGACGCGCATAGTGGGGCTACGCAACGAAAAAGATCGGAAAAATGGACCGCTGTGGCGCTTTCGCAGTAGGAATATTTCTACCGCGCAGACTCCTAGCCCGGCCAGGGGGTAACCCGGCTTATGGTAAAGATGTCCCTGCAACTGAAGATCAGCCAACAGCTGACCATGACGCCGCAGCTGCAGCAGGCGATACAGTTGCTGCAACTACCGGTGATGGATCTTCAGGCCAAGATCCGCGAAGCGCTGGAAAAGAACATCATGCTCGAGACCGGGGAGGACCCCGGAAGCACCACCGCAGAACCGGAGGAAACCAAGCCGGCAGCTCCTGCAGAGCCGGCCAGCCCGGATGTCGCGGTCGGCGAGTGGCGCGATGAAAACTATGTTGGCCCGGCTTCATCCAACTGGAACAGCGACGATTTCCTGCCCACACCGGAAATCATCGACCGCAGCCAGGAAACGCTCGCTGAGCACCTCCTGTGGCAGCTGGGACTCGAGCATTTATCGCCGGAACAACTAACGATCGGCAGAACCATCATCGATGCGATCGGCGACGATGGTTACCTGACCGAAACACTGGACGAAATAGAGCAAATTCTGCTTCCGGAAATCATTGCGGACGAGCAGGACCTGGAGAAAGTACTGCGCCTGGTCCAGGGTTTTGACCCTGCCGGAGTGGGCGCCAGGTCCGTGGAAGAATGCTTGCGCCTGCAACTCGACCAGTTCCGGCCGGATACCCCCGGGCTCGAGCTCGCGCACCGCGTGGTGGCGGAGCACCTCGACCTGGTGGCATCGCTGGATTTCGACCGCCTGCGACAGATGTTGCGGGTCAGCGAGGATCTTCTGGAAGACGCCCTGACCGCGGTTCGCGCCTGCCAGCCAAAACCAGGCTATGCGGTGCAAAGCACGATACCCCAATATATCGTCCCGGATGTATTCGTCAGGAAACAGGACAATATCTGGCTGGTGGAAACCAATTCTGCCGTTTCTCCCAAACTGAGAGTCAACCAGACTTACGCCCGTTTGTTGCGGGGCGGCAACGATCACCAGGCGCTGAAAGCGCAACTCCAGGAAGCCCGCTGGCTGGTCAGGAGTCTCGAAATCAGGAATGAAACTCTACTCAAGGTTGCAACGTCTATAATTGAAAGGCAGACATCTTTTCTGGAGCATGGCGAGGAATATATGCAACCCCTGATATTGAAAGACATCGCCGAGGCGGTAGAGATGCACGAGTCGACCATTTCCAGGGTTACCACCAACAAATATATGCACACGCCGCGCGGTATTTTCGAGTTTCGCTTTTTCTTTTCGAGCCACCTGTCTGCGGATGGCGGCGGCCAGCAGTCAGCGGTATCGGTGCGCGCGAAAATCAAGAAACTGCTGGCCTCGGAAAACAGAAACAAACCGCTCAGCGATAACAAGATTGCAAAGGTATTGAATCAAGACGGTATAAACGTCGCGCGCAGGACCGTCACAAAATATCGCGAAGCGATGAATATTCCATCTTCAAGCGAACGCCGGCGAATGGCGTCCCGTTAAACACACTGGTATGGATTATTTGCAAGGAGCGTAGCATGCAATTGTCGATTACAGGTCACCACATCAATATTACTCCCGCATTGCGCGATTACGTTGACAACAAGCTGGAGCGTCTCGAACGTCATTTTGAAAATGTGACCGATATACATTGTGTACTCAGCGTGGAAAAATTGCGCCACAAGGCGGAAGCGACCGTCCAGGTCAGAGGCGCAACGCTGTTTGCGGACGAAGTACAGGAAGATATGTATGCAGCGATCGACGGGTTGATCGACAAACTCGATCGCCAGGTCAAAAAACACAAGGAAAAACGTCAGGATCATCACGCCAGGGAAGCGCAGAAAACGCGATATCTCTAGCAACCGGCCCACAGTCGGCAACTTATGGATGTCAAGCAACTACTCCCGCCGGATCGCGTCGCGTGCAATGTCGGTGCACGCAGCCGCAAACATTTGTTCGAAATTCTCAGCGAATTGCTTGGCAATTCGGATTCAGCGGGTATGCCGCCAAACGAAATCTTTAGCGGCCTGGCCGGTCGCGAACAACTGGGGTCGACCGGGCTGAACAACGGGATAGCGATTCCGCATGGTCGCGCAAGCGGCCTGAAACAACCCTGTGCCGCGTTTGCCAAACTGATCGAACCCATCGATTACGACGCACCGGATGGCAAGCCGGTCGATCTCGCGCTTGCCGTCCTGTTCCCCGATGGGGATGAAAGCATCGGCATCCTGGCGCTCACCGCGGAGGTGCTCAGCGATCCTCAGCTGCAGTCCGATCTGCGCGAGTGCAACAACAGTCGCTCGCTGCACGAAATGCTGATCGCGACGGCCACCGCGTGGCAGGAACGCCAGCCATGACCGGAATAGCGGCATGCGCCTGATTATCGTCAGCGGCCTGTCCGGCAGCGGCAAGAGCGTCGCGCTGAATATGCTAGAAGACCTCGGCTATTACTGCATCGATAATCTGCCGGTAAAACTCGTCGACAACGTAGTCGCCAATACCAGGGAGTCCGGCAAGCAACAAGGTCAGAAGATTTCCATCGGGATAGACGCGAGAAACCGGGCAGAGGACCTTGCCGAACTGCCGGGGCTGATCGGTGAACTCAAGAACAGCGCTATTGATTGCGAACTGATTTTTACCCATGCGGATGATGGCGTGCTGCTCAATCGCTATAGCGAGACTCGCCGCAGGCACCCGCTTAGCGATGACATGACCGGTCTGCGCGAGGCGATCCGCCGGGAGAGGGAAATCCTCGCGCCGGTACGCAATGCGGCCGACCTGGTCCTCGATACTTCGCGGACCAGCGTGCACCAGTTACGGGAAATTGTTCGCCAGCGGGTTGACCAGCGGGAAGCGGGAAGAATGTCGCTGCTGTTTCAGTCTTTTGGATACAAACACGGTATCCCGGGCGACGCCGACTTTGTTTTCGACGTCCGTTGCCTCCCAAACCCATACTGGGAGCCCGCCCTGCGCGAATTGACCGGTCTGGAGCCAGAGGTCATCGAGTTCCTCGAGACGCAGGAGTCCGTTGGCCGCATGCTCGGCGAGATCGATGGTTTGCTGCAGAACTGGGTGCCCGAGTTCGTCCGCGAAAACAGGAATTACCTGACCATCGCGATCGGCTGCACCGGGGGGAGACACCGGTCAGTCTATATCTGCGAAAACCTGGCCGGCCGATTTTCCGCCAGGTACCAAAACGTTCTGACGCGGCACAACGAACTGACCGGCGATGGCGCTACCGCCTGACAGCCTGTGTTGAGCTCACTGACGATCCCTGGTTAGACCTGCCCCCCATATCCTAGTTACACTGCGCATGCAGTTCAGCAATGCCTGGACGGCGATTCGATCACAGGAACCCAGCATGACGGCAGAGATTTTGACAGCGGCGGAGACCCGCCTACGAAAGCTGCGCTCGGCGTTGCAATCGGGTGGCCTGCAGCAAGTCGGCGGCCTGATCAATGCGCTGCATCCGGCGGAAATAGGCAACCTGCTTGAATCGCTGCCACCGGCGGAGCGTGAAGTCGTCTGGGAGCTGGTCGATCGGGACATCGAAGGCGATGTGCTCGTCGAACTCAATGACGAGGTCCGCGGCAAGCTGATCGAGGACATGGATGCGGAAGAGTTGCTGGCGGCAATCGATGGCATGGAGGTCGACGATCTTGCGGATCTGATCGCCGATCTGCCGGAAACGATTAACTTGCAGATCCTGCGCTCCATGGATCATCAGGACCGCGAGCGCCTGAGCACGGTCATGGCCTACCCGGAAGACAGCGCCGGCGGCCTGATGAACACCGACACCGTAACCGTCAGACCGGATGTAAACCTGGAAGTTGTCTTGCGCTACACCCGCCAGCGCAAGGAATTACCGCAGGGCACCGACCTGTTTTTCGTGGTCGATCGCGATGACCGTTATCACGGCGGCCTCGATATCAGTTGCCTGATCACCAACGATCCGCAAACCCTGGTGTCGGAACTGATCGACAAGGACCTGCAGGGCATCCTGCCCGAGACGCCGGCTTCAGACGTTGCCAGCTTGTTCGAGGATCGCGATCTGCGTTCGGCGCCGGTGGTCGACGGAGACGGCCGCCTGCTCGGACGAATCACGGTTGATGATGTCGTCGACGTCATCCGTGAAGAAGCCGAACACTCGCTGATGAGCATGGCCGGGCTCGATGAAGAAGACGACATGTTTGCCGGCGTTTTTACCAGTTCGCGCCGCCGGGCGGTCTGGCTGGGCATCAACCTGGCGACCGCTTTTCTTGCCGCATGGGTAGTCGGGTTGTTCCAGGCGACACTGGCGCAAGTCGTCGCGCTCGCCGTATTGATGCCGATCGTGGCCAGCATGGGTGGCGTCGCCGGCAGTCAGACACTGATCCTGATGATCAGGGGAATGGCGCTCGGCCAGGTCGAAAAATCCAACGCGCGCTGGTTGATGTTTAAGGAAACTGCCGTCGGTCTGCTCAATGGGATAGGCTGGGCGACTGTAGTCGCACTGGCAGTGATTTTCTGGTTTAAGGACTGGCGGATCGGCGCGGTCATCGGGGCGGCAATGGTAATCAACCTGCTGGTCGCAGCCGCGTCCGGGGTAATCGTGCCGATCGTTCTCAAGCGCATGGATGTCGACCCGGCGCTGGCCGGAGGCGTGGTTCTTACGACGATTACCGATGTCGTCGGGTTTATGTCATTCCTCGGCCTCGGGGCTCTGTTCCTCACCTGACAGATCTGCGCGTATGCTCCTGGGTGCGCTCAAACTGCTCATCGGTTCGTCATAAAGGAAGGCCCGCAAGATTTCCTCCTGCGCTTTGCCATCGCGATAACCGAGCCGGATCAGGTCACGGGTAAAGCCGCTTTCAAACAACAGGTAACTGATCAGCTGTCTGCCGCCGCGATTCATCGCGCCCATCCCTCTTAGCAGGATACGCACCGAGCGCGGCAATTGGTGGGCGTGTTTCAGGGCGATTTCCCGAATATCCTCGCTGGGCACCATGACCAGGCAATCTATCCTGCGCAGCAATCGCCCCCCCGACACCGCGCTTTGCTGTGGCAGATGCTCGAGCAGGTTGTTGATCCGTGTGATTCGCTCCAGATCGGCGTACAAGCCGTCCATGAACAAGGTATCCAGCATATAACCGGCGATCTGGCCCAGGCTGGGCGACACGTCCCATTCCGGATCCCGCGGCGACTCACCCTTCTCGTCCCGAACGCTGATCGCAAGCAGGCGATC
>JAZFYI010000047.1:0-6841 GCA_036443455.1 Gammaproteobacteria bacterium | reverse complement strand
CTCCCTGAGCCAGACAAATCTGGCAGCAAAGTCTCGCAAATGAACCAGGCTCGAATCAGCATGAATTGGCGCCGATCCCGAGGGATGGGCTGAATTGAACATTATGCAAGCAAGCCAACAGACAGTTGAGCAGATTCCCGAACACGAGGTGTGCCGGCGCGTGGCAATAAACACTATGCGAGCAGGTTTACATGAAAAGAATGCTAATCAATGCGACTCAGCAGGAAGAGTTGCGGATGGCCATGGTAGATGGCCAGAAATTATACGATCTTGATATAGAGGTCCCAAGTAGAGAACAGAAAAAAGCCAATATCTACAAAGGAAAAATAACCCGCATCGAGCCCAGCCTCGAAGCGGCATTTGTAGAATACGGGGCCCAGCGCCATGGCTTTCTTCCGCTCAAGGAGATTTCGCGCGAATACTTCGTGACAGACCCTGAGCCGGGGTCACGCATCAACATCAAGGATGTGCTCCGCGAAGGCCAGGAGATCGTCGTCCAGATCGAGAAAATCGAACGCGGCACCAAGGGTGCGGCGCTGACCTCCTTTATCAGCCTGGCTGGCCGCTTCATCGTCCTGATGCCCAATAACCCGCGCGCCGGCGGCGTGTCCCGCCGGATCACCGGCGAAGACCGCGACCTGGTCCGCGATTCCCTGCGCGAGCTGAACGTCGACCCGGGGATGGGCGTTATCGTCCGCACCGCCGGCGTCGGCCGCGGCGACGAGGAACTGGGATGGGATCTCGATTACCTGATGCGGGTCTGGGAGGCGATCAAGCGGGCAGCGGTCGAACGCCCCTCGCCGTTCCTGATCTACCAGGAAAGCAACGCGGTGATCCGCGCATTGCGCGATCATTTGTCCGACGACATTGGTGAGATCCTCATTGACAATGAAGAAACTTTTGCCGAAGCGAAAGAATTCGTCGAGCGGGTCATGCCGAACAATCTCGGCAAGCTCAAACACTACGATGACAAATCCGTACCGCTGTTTACCCGCTTTCAGATCGAGAGCCAGATTCAATCCGCCTTCTCCCACAAGGTGATTCTGCCATCCGGTGGCAGCGTCGTAATCGACCACACCGAGGCGCTGATCTCGATCGACATCAACTCGGCCCGGGCGACCAAGGGCGGCGACATCGAAGCCACCGCCTTCAACACCAACCTCGAAGCTGCCGATGAGATCGCCAGGCAATTCAGACTCCGGGATATCGGCGGCCTGATCGTGATCGATTTCATCGATATGTCGCAGAATCGCCACCAGCGCGAGGTCGAGCAGCGGTTGCGCGAAGCCGTCAAACAGGACCGCGCGCGGGTGCAGATCGGCCGGATTTCCCGCTTCGGCCTGCTGGAAATGTCCCGACAGAGACTGCGGCCCTCGCTCGGTGAGTCCACTCAAATAGTCTGCCCGCGATGCAGCGGCTCCGGCACGATTCGCGACGTCGACTCTTTATCGCTGGCGATCCTGCGCTTGCTTGGCGAAGAAACCCGCAAGGAGCACACCACCAAGG
Source organism: Gammaproteobacteria bacterium (assembly GCA_036443455.1). Taxonomy (GTDB): domain Bacteria; phylum Pseudomonadota; class Gammaproteobacteria; order Steroidobacterales; family MnTg04; genus MnTg04. The sequence continues at coordinate 5,335 of JAZFYI010000047.1, read as the reverse complement.
TCATCGCCCAGGTACCGGTCAGCATCGGCACCTATTTGCTCAACGAAAAACGCGAGTGGGTTTCGAAGCTGGAAGAACGGGCCGGGATAAAGATCATCATCGTCCCGAATGCGGATATGGAAACACCGAATTTCGAGATCCGCCGCGTCCGCGACGATGAATCCGGGCAACCGGAAAACAACGGGCTGTCCTACGAGATGGCAACGACAACGGATGACAGCGCCACGCTGGACCTGATTACCGGCGAAAAGGAACTGGCCGCACAGCCGGCGGTTGCCAGTATCGTGCCGGACACCAAACTCCCGGCCGCGACGGCGCGCAAAAAATCCGCCAGGGCCCGGAAGAAGGGCCCCGGGCTGTTTGCCGGACTGCTCGGGTTGCTGGGTCTGGGCGAAAAGAGCAAACCCAGGCACACAGGCAGCAAGAAACGATCCAGCAGCCGGAAAAAACCCGCGGGCGGACGTACCGGCGGTACTCGCGGACGCGGTCAGTCCTCCGCTGCGCGGCGTGACAAACGGCAGTCGGCAAGCGGTCGGACAGCCGCAAAAACTGACCAACAAAAAGTTGCTGGCGGAGCAGAAAAAACAGACGACAAAGGCCGGCCGAAAAAACCGTCCCGCCGCCGAGGCCGCCGTGGGCGTGGGGGCAGTACTCAGGACAGCCAGGGCCAGGCCGCCAAGGCAAAGCCGTCGACGCCCAACGAGCAGGATGGCAAGGAACGGAGCGAAACACGGTCACGCAGGCCACAGCGCGGACCCGGACGGACCACGCGCGGAGACCGCGGCCGAAGCCAGGCAGAACGCCGCAAATCTGAAAAACCGGAATCCTCCCCGGCCGTTGCCACGCCTGACGCCACGCAGGCTGCCAGCCAGGCGACCGATTTCACGAGCACCCAGACGCTGGCAAAGCACGAGAGCCCGAAGCCAATGCCGCTAGCCGGCACGGATCAGGCAGGCGCGCCCAAAGCCGACCCCAAGCCACCTGTCAGGAAACAATCCACCGGCCAGGAAGCAGCGGCAGAGATATCTCCACAACAGCCGGCGGTCAAAAAAGAATCCACGACAAACCGTCACGCGGTCGCGGACAAAAAAGCCGAGCAAACAAAAACCGAAGCGGTTGCAAAACCCACCAAAGAGAAGGTGACGGAAAAAAGCCAGGCCGAAAAGGGAGCCACGCCCAAGGACGCTCAATCAGTCAGCGCTACGCAAGAAGAAAGCAAGGCAGCCGATCCAAAGCCCGTCAAAACGGAGAAAAAAGAGAGTCGCACCGTGTACTCTTCCGCTCCGATGGCGGATAAAAGTGGCCCGGGTCGTCGTGACGATTGGTAACCCTGCGCTTTGACAAAAACAAAAAGGCCGGCGATGCCGGCCTTTTTTTGTCCCTGGTGGCAGGCACCTATCCCGCGCGCAGCTCGCTGATCAGTCCCAGCGCAGCGACTTCGACCAGGTCGAGGACCTGCTCAAAACCGTTCGCGCCGCCGTAATACGGATCGGGGACGTTTTCCACCGCCGATTCGACCGCATATTCCAGGAACAAGCGCAGCTTGTGGCGCTGATCCGGCGGGCAGAATTCGACCAACAACGCGAGGTTGTCCTCATCCATCGCCAGGATCAGGTCGAAACGGGAAAAATCGCTCGCGCTGACCTTGCGAGCTCGAATCGTACTCAGATCGATACCGCGCCGGATCGCCGCAGCCTGGGCACGCTGATCGGGCTGATCGCCGACGTGGTAGGCATGTGTACCGGCGGAGTCTATCTCCACGTCCAGTTCCGGCGCGTCGCGACCCAGCAGATGGCGGAACACCCCCTCCGCCGTCGGTGAGCGGCAGATATTGCCCATGCAGACAAACAATACCGATGTTTTCACTATAACTTCATTCATTGATGGCGTTTTTCTACCATAGTCAAAAATAGTCACGGCGTTTTTTGGCCAAGGTAGAAATCTACCGCAGGCGAATTGTAAGACAGGTACTTTTTCTTGTGTTCAGTCATTCGTAGCGCTTTTCCTCGCCTCATTGAGCTTGCACGGATCATAGCCGGGCTGCTGACTCAAGCGGACAACTTCTTCCTGAACAAATTGCATTGCCCTCAATTCGCCATGAGCTGACCATTCTGTCATGTAATCGGCCAAGACCTGATCGTCGTAAGCAAGTAGTACCCAACCATCATCAGAATATCCCGACTCCATCGTGTCTGCTATCCGGCGAAACCGAAGAACAGCCTGCTCAATTTTCGTCGTGTCACCAACCACCTCGTACATCTGCCTTTGTAGAGAAATCCCGAATCCGATGGACAAGATTGTTCTTCCGTCATGTTCGAGCCGCTTGCCGTACTCGATACATGCCTGCAGCCATTCGGCAGATCCCGCTGCCTGCTCTTCGCAGCCCTGGAATACGTTGTAAAACATAAACGGCATCGCTGCTGCAACGCCAATAGCATTTGTAATCCGTTTTCGATAAGGGTAGTTAGTCGCGGCGGCCAGACCACGCTCCAACATCTCAACATGTTCAATAAAATAGTTGTTGAACCACGGCGCGGAAGTCGCTTTTATCAACGCGCCGTACGCACCTGCGATGTCACCGCGCTCAAGGCGATAGTCGGCAATTTTCCCCCAAAGCAGCCCATTGTCACCGTTGGCCAGTATGGCGCGTTTCTCGATACTCCCATTCGCGCATACTGTTGCTTCAGGGTGCAGCGAGCATGCATCCAGGAAATTCCACAACGTGAGCAGATTATCTGGATCGACTGCAAGCGCTTTTTCCATTGCCGAAACACCTAGTTTGCTCGTGGTTCCAGATCCAAGCAACGCCACCATTAGTAAGTGCTCAGGATCTTTCGAGTGCTTCAGCGATTTTTCAATTTCAACTGGTGCCCAATATTGGCGTTTAATGACGTTTGGAGCATTACCGATAGTTATTTCAGGCGAAATTATTCCTGAAACTTCTAGTTCTGGATACGCTGTGCAAGTAAAGACACGAGCGCGGCCTGCGGTTGCGGCTCCATCTCTTTTCTCATCCGCAATGTTTGTTAGTTCGTTTTGGCCAGCGGATTCCTCTGATGTCACTAAATTCACAGGGCTAAAAACTGGCGCCGGCTGTGGCGCATTTGGCGAATCAAATAGTGTATCGAGCCAAAACACCAGGCCTGCGACCAACAAGAGGGATCCAATGAACAAGGTGACGTGCTTTTTCTTCATTATGCTAGGAGACCGACTATTTCTTTTATTTTCAATAATCTAGAGTTGTTTTTTCATGTACAATATCGACTAGGTTTTGTCGATCCGGCCGCAACGAGCCAGACATACACTTTTGTCAACCTGAGGTCTCGACCAGCGTACGCACCCGGTCCAGGTCCTCGACGCTATCCACACCGGGTCTCATCGGCTCTGTAGCAATCGCGACCTGGATGCGCATATCGATCCACAGCGCCCTGAGCTGTTCCAGCCGTTCGGCTTCTTCCATCGGGGTGACCGGTGTTTGCGCCAGCGTTTGCAGGGCCGCTCCGCGGTAGGCATAGATACCGAGATGGCGCAGCGCCTGCCCGTGGCTTTGTTGCGACAGCAGATCGCTGCCGGCTCCTTCTCGTTGCCAGGGAATCGGCGCACGGGAAAAATACAATGCGCGTCCGGTTTCATCCATGACCAGCTTGACGACATTGGTATCCAGGAATTCGCCAACCGAGTGCACCGCCGTCGCCAGCGTCGCGAGCTGCGCATCCGGCTGGTGAAAAAGGGTTTCCGCCGCCTGGCGTATGAGCCCGGGTGGCATCATGGGTTCGTCGCCTTGCAGATTGACGATGATCGCGTCGTCGCCCAGACCCATCTGCGCCGCCGCTTCTGCAACCCGATCGGTACCCGAGCGATGTTGCTCGCCGGTCATGATGACCTCCGCGCCGAAATCGGACGCCGCCTGCTCTATACGCGGGTCATCGGTCGCAATCACCGGCCGCTCCGCCCCGCTTTCGATGGCGCGCCGCCAGGTATGCCAGATCATCGGTTTGCCGCCGATATCGAGCAATGGCTTGCCGGGCAGCCGCTGTGAGGCAAAGCGTGCCGGAATGATGACGGAAAACTTCATGCAGGCGCGTCTGCCGATTCCAGTGGCTGCGCTTCTTCTTCGAGCATCACGGGTATGTCATCGCGAATCGGAAAAGCGAGACGATCGAACTTGCAGACCAGCGCTTCGGGCTCGGCCCGGTACTCGACCGGCCCCTTGCAAATCGGGCAGGCAATGATATCCAGAAGTTTCTTGTCCATGATCATTCTCCGGCAGGTGTTTGATGCGAGCAAAGCATTTCGTTGAGCTGCTTGCGTATTTGTTCTTCCCCGTCATCCAAAAATTGCGTGCGTACCGGCAGGTACCAGGCATCGCCGAGTTCAAAGCTGCGACACTTAACGGCATCTTTTTCGGTCATTACGATGGCCAGGTCCCCGGTAAATTCCAGATCCTTTTGACGATAGCTGAAGTGATCGGCAAAAGCATGGCGCTCGATCGTCAGACCGGCTTGCTCGAGGTAGCTAAAAAACCGGCCCGGATTACCGATACCGGCGATGGCGTGTACCGGTCGCGGCCAGGCATCCAGATCGATTTTTTCCGAATCATCCAGGCGATGCAACTTGTCGCCGACCAGCTTCATCCGGCAAACCGATGCCTCATGGCAAGGTCCCCCGCCTGCCCCGTTTACGACCACGCAATCGACCGTGCGAGTTCGTTTTGGCGATTCGCGCAGCGGACCGGCGGGCAGCCGGCTGCCATTGCCGAATCCGCGCCGGCCATCGACGACCAGGATTTCGAAATCACGGGCCAGCCGATGGTGTTGCAAGCCATCGTCGGCAACCAAAACGTCGCAACCAAGACCGATCAGCTCTTTCGCCGCGGCAAGCCGATCGCTGCCCACCATGACCGGGCAATCCAGGCGACCCGCCATCATCGCCGGCTCATCGCCGCAATAGGCGGGATTCATGTCGGCGCTGACCCGAACCGGCCCTTTGCCAACCCGTCCGCCATAACCGCGACTCATCACACCCGGCCGCATACCCATTTCCTTCAGGCAAGCGGCCAGCCACATGACCAGCGGGGTCTTGCCGGCCCCGCCCGCGGTGATGTTGCCGACCACGATGAGCGGAACCGGCAGCGTCTCCGGTCGCAGGATACCTGCGCCCCAGGGGTAGCGATGCAGCCAGGACAACAGCGTGTACAGTCCGCTGAACGGCAGCAGCAACAGCCAGCCGATGTTCCTGTCGGAGTACCAGATCCGGTTGAGCCACTGGTGCATGCCGGGAGCGCTCGCGCTCAAACCTCGTGGAACTGCATCTGGTAAAGCGCGGCATAGTGCCC
>JAZFYI010000046.1:0-13334 GCA_036443455.1 Gammaproteobacteria bacterium | reverse complement strand
GACTGCAGGGGGGCGGCAGAAAACCGGGCGCAAGTGTAGCATGGCGATGCAGATAGAGAGACAAGCCGTTTTTTTTCATTTTCCTGCGACCCCTGTCTCCTGCAAGGCATCAGAGAAGGCGAAATGTCGACATTCCTGCAAGCCAGTATCGATCCGGCCATCGTGAGCCGTGCCCGGCGCGGCGACCTGAAGGCGCATGAGCTGGTCTACAGGGTCTATGCGAAACCGGTCTATAACCTGGCGATCCGGATATTGCGCGATCCGCACCAGGCCGAGGAGGTGATGCAGGACACGTTCATCGAGGTGATCCGCAAGATCGGCAGCTACCGGGGCGATGCGCCGGTCGGCGCCTGGATCAGGCGGATCGCCGTGAACAAGGCGCTGATGGTGCTGCGTTCGGCCTGGCACCGGCTGGCCACGCCGCTGGAGGCCGAGCACGAAAGAATGGTCGAAGACCGCGTCGCCGCGGGTGAAGGAATGCGGGCCGTGGAAAGCGCGGAGCTGGAGCGACAGCTGGCGCGACTGGCGCCGGTCACCCGTGCGGTGATCTGGCTGTACGACGTGGAGGGTTATACCCACCAGGAGATAGCGACAATGATGGGCAAGACCGCCAGTTTTTCCAAATCGCAGTTATCGAGGGGGCACGAAAAACTGCGCAGGATGATGACGGACGCCGGTGAGGTGCAAACATGCATGCAAGTATCGAACAGCTACTAGATCTGCGGGACGCGCAGCGCCAGGATAGCCATGCCGGCGATCCTGAGCTCAGGGCGCACGTGGACGGCTGTAGCGCCTGCAGAGCGGAACTGTCCCGCCTGGACAATCTGCGCGAGGCCATGCGCTCTTTGCCGGAAATAGAGCCCCCCGCCGGCCGTTGGCAAGCGATTGTGCAGGCCACTTCGAAATCCGGTTCGTCCTGGCGGCAACCGCTGGCCTGGGGCATGGCCGCGTCACTGCTGGTGGTGGTCTGGCTGGCCGGCAACCTCAGCGGTCGCGACGCGATCGACAACCGCGTCGCTGCCCCGACCGGCGACGATGCATCGGCTTCCCTCGCCGTTAAGCGGGACGACGACGTGGACGCGTTGATCGATCGCTCGCGCCGACTTGGCATGCTGTTGCAGAGCCTGCCGGGGCGACCGGAAGTCGTCCGCGCGGGCACCGATAACACGATCGCCAGCCTGGAAAACAGTCTCGCGTTGGTGAACTACACGCTGAACCAGCCCGACACCGCGCTGACCTCGGGTGAGGCCAGGGAATTGTGGCGGTCCAAGGTGAATTTGATGGATTCGCTGGTCAAGGTTCGTTACACCGAGGCCAGCTTTGCTTCCTTATGATTATTGGCATTTGGTATGGAGAAAGACATGAAGATATTTAGAATCCTGGTCCGCGGCATTGGTGTTGCCGGCATGCTGATCCTGGCGGCGCCGGTCCACGCGACCGACGCCCGGGAGATTGCTGACGAACTGTACGCCGAGCTCGATGCGGTGGCCGATATCGAGCAGATAAACGATGTCGTGTTCGAAAGTTTCCGGCTGGCACAGGCCGAAATGGATGCCGAGCTGGAGGAATATGATCGCAGCCGGGCCGAACGAGACGTAGAAATGGCGCACGCCCGTGAGGAAATGGCCAATGCGCGGGAGCAAATGGAGGAAGCCGCCCGCGAAATGGCGCGACTGGGGCAGGAATTGGCTGGCGAGGTCGTGATTCGTATCCGGGACAGGCAGCCAAAGGCGATGCTGGGCATTAATTTGCAAAGCAGCGATGGCAAGGGAGCCGACGGGGTCGAAGTAGCCGGCGTATCATCCGATGGGCCGGCCGCGAAGGCGGGTCTGCAGGCGGGCGACATCCTGGTCGAAATCGACGGCAATTCGCTGAAAGGCGACGACGATGACTCTTCGGTCGGCAAACTGACCGGATACATGGCGGATGTCGAACCGGGGCAAAAAGTGACCGTGGATTATTTGCGCGACGGCAAACCGCATAGCGTCGTTATCGAGACCACCGAGTTCAATTTCTGGAACTTCCCGAACTTCTCATTCGACTTCGATTCTTCGGATATGGCGGAGTCGCTCGAAGAGTTGAAAAACCTGGGTGAGCACCGCAGGTTTGAGTTTGTTATCCCGGGCGGAGCCATTGCACCGCATATGCCGAGAGGTCCGCGACAGCTTTATGCCTTTGGCGGGCACCGGATCCATGGCGCGCTGGGCGACATGGAAATGGTTTCCCTGACCCCGGAGCTGGGCGAGTATTTCGGTACGAAAAAAGGTCTGCTCGTTGTGCGTGCGCCAAAAAACGAGGACATCGATTTGCAGGACGGCGATGTCATTTTGAAAGTCGGCGATCGTGAGCCATCCAGCCCGGGGCAGTTGTTTCGCATCATCGGTTCCTATGAAGCCGGCGAAACGGTCGAACTGCAGGTGATGCGCAAGAAGAAAAAACGCAAGCTGGAAATCACGCTGCCCGAAAATGATCACCAATTCAAGATTTGGAAGGGCAGCAACGATGCGACCCTTCACGAGGATGTGATCATTCACGAGCTGAAGAAACAGCCATCCACCGGCACTTGATTTCAAGACAGACGCAGGATATTCGCCCTGGCCCGGAATACTTCCGGGCCTTTTTTTTAGGCGGTGGAATATGTGCGCTACCGAAGCTGATACCATGCGCGGCCTATGCAGCTTGCCGATTTCGATTATGATTTGCCGCCGTCGCTGATCGCCCAGGAACCGCCGGAGCAACGCGGCGCCAGCCGTTTGTTGTGCCTGGATGGCGCCAGCGGCGCATTGCGCGATCGGCAATTTGCCGATATCCGCGATCTTTTACAGCCCGGCGATCTGCTGGTACTCAATGACACCCGCGTGATGCCGGCGCGGCTGACCGGTCACAAAGAAAGCGGTGGCCGCTGCGAGGTTTTGATCGAACGCATCATCGATAGCGATGGCGCGACCGCACAGGTCCGGGCCAGCAAATCGCCGCGCGCCGGGACGCGGTTGGTATTCAAGGATTGCCAGGCGGTCATCGAAGGCCGCGATGGCGATTTGTTCAGGCTGCGCTTCGATCGTGCGGTCATGGATTGCCTGGCGAATGAAGGTCATGTGCCGTTGCCGCCTTATATTCGGCGCGCCGACCAGGCGCTCGACCGCGAGAGATACCAGACTGTATATGCGGATCGGCCCGGCGCCGTGGCGGCGCCGACCGCCGGCCTGCACTTCGACCAGGCCGCGCTCGACCGGCTCGCTGAGCTTGGCGTGGAGCAGGCGCGGCTGACCTTGCACGTGGGCGCCGGCACTTTCCAGCCGGTGCGCAGCGATGATATTCGCGAGCACCGGATGCATGCCGAACGGGTCGAGGTCTCGGAAGAGGTTTGCAAGGCCGTGCGCCAAACGCGCCAACGGGGCGGTCGCGTGGTCGCGGTGGGCACGACCGTCGTTCGCAGCCTGGAAAGCGCAGCGGCGGGCGGCGAGTTGCGGGCGATGAACGGCGAAACGCGCCTGTTTATCTACCCGGGATACCGTTTCCGCGTCATCGACGCGCTGTTGACCAATTTTCATTTGCCGAGATCGAGTTTGCTGATGCTGGTCAGCGCGTTCGCCGGCCGCGCCGCGGTATTGGCGGCATATCGCCATGCCGTGGATAATCGCTACCGGTTTTTCAGCTATGGCGATGCGATGTTTATTACGCCGGACCCCGACACAAGGCATAACCATGAAGTTTGAATTGCTGGCCGCCGATGGCGATGCGCGACGAGGCCGGATGAGTTTTGCGCGCGGCATCGTCGATACGCCGGCGTTCATGCCGGTCGGCACCTATGGCACGGTCAAGGCGATGACCGGCGAAGAGCTGACCGGTCTGGGCACCCAGATCATCCTCGGCAATACCTTTCACCTGATGCTCAGACCCGGCGCCGGGATCATCGAACAACACGGCGGCCTGCATCGCTTCATGCACTGGGATGGGCCGATCCTGACCGATTCGGGCGGTTTCCAGGTCTGGAGCCTGGCGCCGCTGCGCAAAATCACGCCCGAGGGGGTGCGTTTTCGCTCACCGGTCGATGGCGAGGAAATCTTTCTCAGCCCGGAAAAATCGATGGAAGTCCAGCACGCGCTGGCTGCCGATATCGTCATGATTTTCGATGAATGCACACCGCATCCGGCGTCTTTTGGCCAGGCGCAGGCATCGATGGAGTTGTCGCTGGACTGGGCCGGAAAATGCCGCCGCCGCTTCGATGAACTGAACGGGGCATCGGCGGACGCGGCGTTGTTCGGCATCGTCCAGGGCGGCATGTACCCGGATCTGCGGCAAGTGTCGCTGGCCGGTCTGACCCGGCTGGGTTTCGATGGTTATGCCCTCGGCGGCCTGTCGGTCGGCGAAAGCGAGGCGGAGCGTTCGATGGTGCTCGAGACCACGCTGCCGTTAATGCCGGCCGGCAAGCCCCGGTACCTGATGGGGGTCGGCACGCCAGCCGATATCGTAAAGGCGGTCGCGCGCGGCATCGACATGTTCGATTGTGTCATGCCGACTCGTCATGCACGCAATGGTTATTTGTTCACCAGCGAAGGCGTCATCAAGATTCGCAATGCCCGGTTCCGCGAGGATGGCGGGCCGCTGGATCCTGGTTGCGATTGTTATACCTGCAAGCACTACAGCCGCGCCTACCTGCGTCACCTGGATGCCTGCGACGAGATGCTTGGCGCCCGACTGAACACCATCCACAACCTGTATTTCTATCAGCAACTGATGGCGCGGATGCGCGAGGCCATCGGCGAGGGGCGGTTCGCCGAATTCGCCCGCGAGTATCCGGTCGCCGCGGCAGATTAGCCTTTTACTTAGGAGCCTGTCGGACTTAGGATATTCTACTGCGGCGGCGGGTAATCGGCCCATTTTTCCGATCCTTTTCGTTACACGAACCACTATTCGCCTCAAACGATCGAAAAAATGGCCTCGATTCCCCACGCGCCTCGCTACGAACACCTAAGCCCGACAGGCTCCTGGCAGAATTCGCTTCGGCTTGTGCCATAATAGCGGGCTTTCGGGCCAGCGATGGCTCCGGGCGACGGTTGAAAAAACCGTTTTGACCACCATATTCCGGTTCGTGCGCATCGGCGCCGACCATCAGGAGAGACAACATGGATTTCTTTATTTCCAGCGCATGGGCCCAGGATGGCGCCGCTCAGCAGAACCCGATGTCCAGCGTGTTTTTTATCGTCATACTTTTCGTGGTGTTCTATTTCATGCTGATCCGGCCCCAGCAGAAAAGAGCCAAGCAGCACAAGGCGATGATCGGCACCTTGAACAGCGGCGACGAAGTTGTGACCAATGGCGGCATCCTCGGTAAAATCACCGATGTCGGCGAGCATTTCGTGACGGTCGAAATCGCGGATGGCACCTCCATCAAACTGCAAAGACAGGCGGTAGCCACGGTATTGCCAAAGGGAACCATAAAGGGTGCCTGATCAGGCCCTGCAACAAGGAAGCTGCAAATGAATCGGTATCCAGCCTGGAAGAACATCCTGGTTGTCGCGGTCATCGTTTTTGGCACGCTGCTGGCGTTGCCCAATATCTATGGCGAAGACCCGGCCTTGCAGGTCGCGCCCGACAAGCGCGAGCCCATGGGCGAACTTGGGCTGAACCGGGCCAGGGGATTTCTCGAGGAAGCCGGCGTCGAATTCGTGGCCGCCTATCTCGAGGAGGACCGTGTGGTCGTGCGTTTCGCCGACCAGGACATACAAATCCAGGCCGCCGCCACTCTCGGGGAGCAGTTTGGCGACGATTATGTCGTCGCCCTGACCACGGAACCGCGTACGCCGGATTGGCTGCGTGCGCTGGGCTTGCAACCGATGAGCCTGGGTCTCGATCTGCGCGGTGGCGTTTACTTCCTTTACGAGGTCGACCTGGAAGGCGCGATTGCGCAAACCGTGGAACGATACAGATCGGATTTCCGAGCGCTGTTGCGCGATGAGAAGATTCCCTATCGCAGCATCGAGGTCAACGGCGATACGGTCAACCTGACGCTGCGTAACCCGGGCGACCTGGATACGGTCTACGGTCTTTTACGGATCTATGATGCACAGTTGGTGCTAAGCGACAGACGGGTTGGCGGGGAAACGGTAATCCGCGTCGGCATGAACACGAACCTGGTCAAACAGCGCCAGGATTTCGCGATCCAGCAAAACATCACGACCTTGCGCAATCGGGTCAACGAACTGGGCGTCGCAGAGCCCCTGGTCCAGCGCCAGGGCCTGAGCCGAATCGTCGTGCAGTTGCCGGGTGTGCAGGATCCGGCGCAGGCCAAGATCGTCCTCGGCGCCACGGCGACCGTCGATTTTCGGCTGGTGGACCAGGACAGCAATGCCTATGAGGCTCAGCGCCGCGGCCGGCCGCCGCTGGGCAGCAAACTGTATTACGAGCGCGACGGGTCACCGGTGCTTCTCAAGCGCGATGTCATCGTCACCGGCGATCAGCTTACCGATGCGACCTCGGGTTTTTCGCAGGGACAACCCGCGGTTTTCGTCAAGCTCGATGCCAAGGGTGCGCGGCGAATGCTCGAAACCACGAAGAAGAACCTGAAAAAATCGATGGCCGTCGTGTTTATCGAGCAGGTCTGTGACGAGCTCGGTCCCGGCAACAGCGGTTGCCTCAGATCGTCGACCCGTGAGGAAGTGATCAGTATCGCAACCATCCAGGGTATCTTCAGCAGCAATTTTCAGATCACCGGGCTGACGCCGATCGAGTCACGCGATCTCGCGTTGTTGCTCAGAGCCGGTTCGCTGGCGGCGCCGATTTTCATCGTCGAGGAAAAGACCATCGGCCCGAGCTTGGGCAAGGACAACATCGACAAAGGCTTCAAGGCGGTCAGGATCGGCTTCCTCGCAGTCTTCGTGTTCATGCTCATTTATTACCGCGTGTTCGGCTTTGTCGCGAACCTCGCACTATTGGCCAACCTGGTTCTGGTCGTGGCGTTGCTGTCGCTGCTGCAAGCCGTACTGACGCTGCCGGGTATCGCCGGCATCGTGCTGACGGTCGGCATGGCGGTGGATGCCAATGTGCTGATCTTCGAGCGTATCCGCGAGGAATTGCGTAACGGCAACAGTCCGCAAGCCAGTATCACCGCCGGTTATGACAAGGCGTTTTCATCGATCATCGACGCCAACATCACGACGCTGATCGCCGCCGTGGTCCTGTTTACTTTTGGCACCGGCGCGATCCGCGGCTTTGCCGTCACCTTGTCGCTGGGCATACTGACCTCGATGTTTACCGCCATCGTCGGTACCCGCGCGCTGATCAACGTGATTTATGGTCGCCGTCAGCATTTGGACAGCCTGTCGATCTGAGAAGGATCTCCCGATGAAAACCATGCTTACATTTTCCGGCGTCGACTTCATGGGCAAGAAGCGCATCGCGTTCGCCCTGTCGATGCTGTTGCTCGCTATTTCCGTGGGCTCCATTTTTACCAAGGGCCTGAATTTCGGGATCGATTTTACCGGTGGCGTACTCATCGAGGTGGCTTACCCGGACGTTGCCGATTTGTCGCAAATCCGCAGCGGACTCGAGTCGGCGGGTTTTGGTTCGGCGAAGCTGCAGAATTTCGGTACCGCGCGCGATGTGCTGATTCGCCTGCTGCCACAGGAGGGCACGAAGAGCAGCGATGCGGTCGGCGAGCAAATCCTCGCAGTGCTTGCTGCCCAGGACCCGGCCGTGATCCTGCGCCGGGTCGAGTTTGTCGGCCCGCAGGTCGGCGAGGAACTCCGCGAACAGGGTGGCCTGGCGATGTTGTTCGCCCTGTTGTTCATCATGGCCTCTGTCGCGTTCCGTTTTCAGTGGAAATTCTCGGTTGGCGCGGTCGCCGCGCTCGCGCATGACGTGATTATTACCGTGGGGTTTTTCTCGGTATTCGACCAGCCCTTCGATCTTGCCGTACTCGCGGCCGTGCTCGCGGTTATCGGTTACTCGTTGAACGACACCATCGTCGTGTTCGACCGGATTCGCGAGAATTTCTTGCGCATTCGTAAAAGCCACGCGCTGGAAGTCATGAACGTATCCATCAACCAGACCCTGAGCCGCACGCTGATCACATCGATGACGACGTTGCTGGTATTGTCGGCCTTGTTTTTCCTCGGCGGCGAGGCCATCCATGCATTCGCGCTGGCGCTGATCGTCGGCGTCGTGGTCGGTACTTATTCGTCGATATACGTGGCCAGCAGCCTGGCGCTGACCCTGGAGGTCTCGACCCAGGACCTGATGCCGCCGGCGACCGACAAAGAACTCGACGAAATGCCTTAGACGCTCAGTTAGCTGCGATTCATCATTTATCACGATTCTGGCTGGTTCTCGAACGCCTGAACTTGGCCTTCACTCAACCCATAGCTACCGCTATGGATTTCGCTCCAGGCTTGCGCTCAGCCGTCCGAGCCCACACCCAGAATCCGCGATAAATGATGAATCGCAGCTAACTAAGCGCCGCCGATCAGATTAGTGCGCCGATGTACGGGTGTATGGTTTTGGCGAGTTCTTTATAGACTTTCGGGTTGCCGGCGATGATGTTGCCGCTTTCGAGAAAGTCTTCGCCGCCGTTGAAGTCGGTTACGAAGCCGCCGGCTTCGCGAATAATCAGCGCGCCGGCCGCCATGTCCCACGGTGACAGACCGGTCTCCCAGAACGCGTCGAGCCTGCCGGCGGCGACATAGGCCAGGTCCAGTGCGGCCGCGCCGGGCCTGCGGATCCCGGACGCGCTTTTGATCACGGCCTTGAGCATGTCCATGTATTCGTCGAGCCAGCGGTTGTCGTTGCGGAACGGGAAGCCGGTGCCGATCAAAGCGCCTTGCAGACCGGTTTGTTTGCTGACCCGGATTCGATGGCCATCGACTTTGGCGCCCTGGCCGCGCGAGGCTTCGAAGACTTCCTGGCGCATGACGTCGTAGATCAGGCCGCATTCGAGGCGGCCTTTGATTTGTAGCGCGATCGATACGGCGAATACCGGGAATCCGTGGAGGTAGTTGGTCGTGCCATCCAGCGGGTCGATAATCCAGACCAAATCGCTATCGCCGGTCTGGCCGCTTTCCTCGGCGAGAATGGCGTGATCCGGGTATGAATGGCGTATGGTGCCGATGATTTCCTGCTCGGCCAGCCGGTCGACCTCTGTGACGTAGTCATTGCGGCCTTTTTTGGTGACCTGCATCCGCTGCAGGCGATTGATGTTGCGCACGATGATATCGCCGGCATTCAAAGCGGCCTGCCGGGCTATGTTCAGCATCGGGTTCATCGGGATCGCCTGTTTATCAAAGAGCAGTGGCCTCTATAATACGACGGCCTTTCGGGAGCGGAAGAATAGCAAACATCAGGAGTTTTCGCCGGTGTCGTTTGAAATTGAGTGGCTTTGCGGGGTTTCATCGGCATGAGTCATGCGCTGAGAATCGTGTTGCTGGAAACCAGCCACGCGGGCAATATCGGCGCCGCCGCGCGGGCGATGCATAACATGGGGCTGGACGACCTTTGGCTGGTCGCGCCGAAATCCTTTCCCGATGACGAGGCCACCGCCCGGGCCTCCGGCGCGCACGGGTTGCTGGAATCGGCAACGGTGGTCGCCGATCTCGACCAGGCTTTGACGGGCTGCGGCCTGGTTGCCGCGGTCAGCGCCCGGCAGCGCAGCCTGGCGTGGCCTTGCAAGACGCCGCATGAAGCGGCTGCCGAGATCGTGGCGAGTACCGCCAATACTTCGGTCGCATTGTTGTTTGGCCGGGAAAAGTACGGCTTGACCAACGCAGAGCTTGAGCGTTGTCACCTGCTGATCAGCATTCCGGCGAACCCCGATTACAGCTCGCTGAACCTGGCGATGGCGGTGCAGGTCCTGGCCTACGAAATCCGTCTTGCGCGTGGGCAGACTTCTTTGCCGCCGGCATCCGCCGACCCGCCGCCCGCGGCGGCGGAGGATATGCAGCGCTTTTATCGGCACCTGGAGGAGGTTTTGCTGGAAAATGGTTTTCTCGATCCGGATAATCCGCGACACTTGATGCGCCGCTTGCGGCGTTTGTTCAACCGCGCCGTTCCGGATGAAAATGAGATCAATATTCTTCGCGGCATGCTTGCGGCCATGCAGAAGCCAACCGGGAAAAAAACCCAATGACTGAATCAGAAAAACCTGTATTCCTGGATTATGCGGCCGGCACGCCGACGGATCCGCGAGTCGCCGACAAGATGTCCGGTTGCCTGACCGCGGACGGTCTGTTTGCCAACCCCGCGTCGAGCACTCATGTGTTCGGGCGCCAGGCGAAGGGGGCGGTCGAAGATGCCCGCGGCCAGGTCGCCGGCCTGGTGGGTGCAAGCCGCGAGGAAATCATCTGGACTTCAGGCGCCACCGAATCGGATAACCTGGCGATCACGGGCGGCGCACGCTTTCGCCGCGATCGGGGCAGGCACATCGTCACCTCGAAAATCGAGCACAAGGCGGTGCTGGATACCTGCAGGCAACTGGAAAAGGAAGGCTTCGAGCTCACCTATCTGCGCCCATCGGCGGGTGGCATGATCGACCCGCAGCAAGTGGCCGACGCGCTGCGTGACGACACGATCCTGGTCTCGCTGATGCATGTGAACAACGAGATCGGGACGATTACCGATATCGCGGCCATCGGCGAATTGTGCCGCGATCGCGCCGTGCTGTTCCATGTCGATGCGGCGCAAAGCGTGGGTAAGCTACCGATCGACCTGGCCGAGTTGCAAGTGGACCTGATGTCGTTTACCGCGCACAAGATTTATGGGCCCAAGGGCATCGGCGCGTTGTATGTCTGCCACACCCCGCGCTGTCAGCTCGAACCGATTATCCACGGCGGGGGTCATGAACTGGGTCTGCGCGCGGGGACGCTGGCGACCCACCAGATCGTCGGCATGGGAGAAGCCTATGCGATCGCCGCGGCCGAGCTGGAGTCCGATCATCGGCGGCTGCTGGCGTTGCGGGAAAAACTCTGGCGCGGGTTGTCGGCGCTCGATGGCGTCTGGCTAAACGGCGACCCGCAACGGCGCGTGGCCGGAATATTGAATGTCAGTTTCGCCGGTGTGGAGGGAGAAAGCCTGTTGCTGGCGCTGCACAAGCTGGCGGTTTCTTCCGGTTCGGCCTGCATCTCGTCGAGCACCGAAGCGTCGTACGTGCTGCGGGCGCTGGGTCGCGACGACCAGCTCGGACAGGCATCGATACGCTTTAGCGTCGGGCGGTTCAGCACCGAGGCCGATATCGATTTTGCGATCGCCGAGACCACCCGGCAAGTCACCCGCATGCGCGAGCTGGCGCCGATGACGGCGGCCGCGGACGGCGCCTGATCGAGCGCGGTGGAATACAGCAAGGCAGTATTGTCCCGCTTCAGGCGCCCGCAGCACGCGGGCCGTCCCGAGCTGCCCGCGGATCGGTGGGTCAGCGGTCGCGCCGGCAAACGGCGTACCGGCAGCGAGGTGGTTTTCTATCTGCAGATCATCGCCAGGGAGGTTCACGATGCCCGTTTCGAGGCTTATGGCTGTCCACACACGATCGCGGTTGCGGAATACATGGCCGAGCGCATGATCGGCCGGCCGGTGGACCAGGCCATGCAGGAAACCCCGCAACAGCTCGCCGACGAGCTGGATCTGCCGGCGGAAAAGCTGGGCCGGGCATTGGTCGTCGAAGACGCGATCAACGCGGCGCTGGCTGCGTGGGAAAAGCGGTAGACTGTAGGGATTGCATTCGAAAACAGCTGTGAGAAAATACCCGTTATGGCCATATCGCTGACCCAATCCGCGGCCGACCGCGTCAAGTCCTACCTGGAAAAAAGAGGCGGTGGCCTGGGTTTGCGCCTGGGCGTCAAGAAAACCGGTTGTTCCGGGTTTGCCTATGTCATCAATTATGCCGACACGGTGGAGGAAAACGATACCGTGTTCGAAGACCGGGGCATCAAGGTCGTGGTCGACGAAGACAGCCTGCCGCTGATCGATGGCACGGAAGTGGATTTTATCAAGCAGGGCCTCAACGAGGCGTTCAAGTTCAGGAATCCGCGCAGCAAGGGCGAGTGTGGCTGCGGCGAAAGTTTCAACGTCTGAAAACTTTCACGAAAAGTCCTAAAAATACCGGTATTTCCGTCGAAAAACAGGGAAAATCATTAAAATGGAACGTACTTTATCGATTATCAAGCCCGATGGCGTCGAAAAAAACATCATCGGCGAGGTCTGCAAACGCTTAGAAGCGGGTGGCCTGCGCATAGTCGCGTCACGAATGATGCATTTGTCCGCCGAGCGAGTCGGCGATTTTTACGCGGTTCACCGGGAACGGCCGTTTTATGCCGACCTGGTCAGCTATATGAGTTCCGGCCCGGTGCTGGTGCAAGTGCTGGAAGGCGAGAATGCCATCGCGCGCAATCGCGAAATCATGGGCGCGACCGACCCGGCGGATGCCGATCCGGGCACGATACGCGCCGATTTTGCCGCCTCGATAGACGCCAACGTCGTGCATGGTTCGGACGGGCCGGAAACCGCTGCGCAGGAAATCGGCTTTTTCTTTGGCGACGACGGGGTCTGTCCGCGCACCCGCTAGCCGGCTGCCCGATCCGCGGACCATCCAATGAATAGCGAACGCCAAAACCTGCTGGGTCTTTCACGGGCGCAACTGGAGGATTTCCTCGCCGGGCTCGGCGAGAAGCCTTATCGCGCGCGCCAGTTGATGAAATGGATTTATCGCCAGGGCGAATCCGATTTCGACCGAATGACCGATATCAGCAAGACCTTGCGGGAGTGCCTGAAGGAACTCGCCGAGATCAAGCCACCCGAGATCGTGACCGAACAACTTTCGAACGATGGCACGCGCAAGTGGTTGTTGCGGACCGGTGCGGCGCAGGCGATCGAGATGGTCTTTATCCCCGAGGCGGACCGAGGCACTTTGTGTATTTCCAGCCAGGTCGGCTGCGCGCTGGATTGCAGTTTTTGCGCGACCGGCAAGCAGGGTTTCAACCGCAACCTGAGCAGCGCGGAGATCGCCGGCCAGGTCTGGCTGGCCAAGCGTCTGCTTGGGGAAACGGCGCTCGCGACGGATCGGGTCATCAGTAACGTGGTGTTCATGGGGATGGGAGAGCCGCTGGCCAATTACCGCAACGTGGTGCCGGTATTGCAGCTGCTGATCGACGAGCTGGGTTTCGAGTTATCGAGGCGCCGGGTCACGCTGTCCACATCGGGCCTGGTGCCAAACATGGTCAAGCTGGGTGACGATTGCAATGTGGCGCTGGCGGTGTCGCTGCATGCGCCCAATGATGAATTGCGCGACCGCCTGGTGCCGATCAATCGCAAGCACCCGATCCGGGAATTGCTCGATGCCTGCTGGGGATATG
>JAZFYI010000045.1:0-5277 GCA_036443455.1 Gammaproteobacteria bacterium | reverse complement strand
GCCCTTCGCCGTTGATCGCCGTGACCCGGGTCAAATCACCGGCCAGACGCTCGAATTTGCTCCTGGCGCTCTTGGGTAATTGCTCGGGCTCCAGATCACCCAGGTGGCCAATATAGGCGCCGACCAGCCGCTTCTTGATAGATCCGGAACCGGCCAACTCCAGGGTTGCCCGGAAAAATCGCTCTTTGGTATCCAACATCTTGTCCCCTTGGTTCTATTCGGACCATTTACATAGTTGCCGACTTTTTGTGAGGCTCTCTTGGCGTGCGGCCAAGACCTGTATCTGCAATTCCGTATGCAATTCAACAGGCTGGATAAACAATATATACAATTTTGTGGCTTATGCAAATTGTCCGAATCTAAAAACGCCGGTGGAGATCATGTAGCCCGGTACAAAAAACCGGCGTCAGAGCAATTCTGATGGGTTAGCCTGGAGGGGAACTCACAGTCGCGCTTTCAGTCGCACCGGAATAACGGTACAAATAAGCAAAGCAAGACTCGGGAGTCTGTAAGTTGGAAAGTATAGCTACCGCGCAGAACCCTATCGATCATCGGGAGCCCGAAACATGCCAGTAACATCGTCGCGGACGAGAGTCTTTCCGGTTCTGATCAGCCTGTTTCTGTCAATGACGGCGTTAGCGCCCATGGCGGCGCTGGCCGACGACGCAAAGGCAGCACGCCTGCAGCAACTTGAAGATATTCTGTCAAACGACCGCCAGCTCGCAGCCAGGGGATGGCTTCTGGAGGTCGGCTCAGACCCGGCGCTGACAGTGAACGCGCGGGAATACCTGCTCTATGAGGGGCTGCTGGCGCTCGGATCGTTGGCCACCCCTGATGATCAAACAACCCAAGCGGTCAAGGAACTGCTGGGTTATCAGTCCGCCTCGACGACTATTCTGACGGAGGGCAACCACCGGTTGACCGTCGCGCTGCACGATGTCGCCTCGGCCGCCCGCCTGACCCTGGGAAACTGGCGAATACAGGCCGCCCGCGGCGATATCCTCAGTAAGATTGCACGCGGACAGGCGCCGTTGCCCACCTGGTCTACTGACCAGGATGAGAACCGGCACATCGCCGCCGGTCTGGAACAGGCGCTGGCCGGGCTTTCGCCGGCCGAATTGCGCGCCTGGCGCATGCAGATCTCATCCGCCTTCGACGACGAGCCGCGACTCGCCCGCAGCGTGCTGCTGATCGCAAGGCGGCTGGACGATGGGTACCTGTACCGGCAACTGGCCGTTCAAGCCCCTGCCACAGTGGTCATCGACATGATGCGCGATCTGGAACAATCGCTGGATTCCGCGCAAAGCCTGGCGGTCCTCGACCTGGTCCGGCAGCGCGATAAGCTGGCATCGGCGGCGATCCTGTCCATCGGCCGGTTGCAGGCCGGCTACCCGGTCGCCAGGGAACGATTATTTGCGCTGTTGGACGACCCGCAGCAGGGCGCCTCGGCCGCCGGCGCGCTGGCGAGATATGGCAACCTGTCCGATATTCAACGCCTCGGCAGTGTGATCCTCGATGAAAGCGCGGGAGCGCAAAGGCGCAGGGCCGTCCTGGCGCTGCGACTCCACGCCAGCCCCGCCGCCAGGGCGGAACTTGGCCGGTTGGCGGCCGATCCGCGGTTATCGGTGAAGCTCAGGCAGGAGATCGCGCAATGGCTGGCCCAGTGAATCGCTCCTTGCTGGCTCGCGTGGGCGTCGTGGCCGGCCTGCTGGTCTCGGCCAATGCAGGCGCCCAGTGTCTGTTCGACCAGTTCAACGAAATCGTCAACCCGTTTGATCCGGGTTGCGGCGATGTCCGGTTCACCTATACCGAGAATGACAGCAGCGGTCTGAATATTGCGCTGGGCTTTCCGCCTCCGCTGCCGGTCGCGTCGCTGACCGCAGTGGACGGGTTCCGTGAATATGCCAGTTTGCATGCGCAGCACCAGGCCCTGATGATCGCGAACCCCGATGAAGTCGCCGGCACCATTGTTGGTCAGACGCTGTCAGGCCGGGACATCTGGGCCTACCGGATTGGCGATACCACAGACCAATTGACCGTGGATGGATTGCCGGAGCCGGCGGTCATGGTCAACACCGGCACGCACGCCCGTGAATGGCAAACGCCGGAAGCCTCGACCGAATTGTTCGAGACGCTGATCGAAAACAAGGCCGATGGCGGCGTGGGCCAGTACCTGGCCGAAAATCTCAATGTGGTGATCCTGCCGGTACTGAATATCGACGGCTTTATCCAGACCCAGAATTTTCCGCGCAGTGTCATGGCGCACCCCGGCCAGCCGAGGGACGGCCGGATGCGCCGGAAAAACCTGCGCAACCCGGTGTCGCTGGGCCTGGTCGATGCGGACCTGGCCACCGTTGGCGACAATTTCTGGGGCGTCGATCTCAACCGCAACAACGCGTTTGGCTTTGGTCTGAACGGTGGGTCCTGGGGCCAGGGACGCGAGACCAGCTTGATTTTTCGCAGCCTGAGCGTGGCCTCCGAACCTGAAATACAGGCTTTGCAGAACGGCGCCGCGCTGGGACCGGAGGATCGGCTGCGGATGTACACCGATATCCATGCCTTTACCCAGATATATTTCACGCCGCTCACCGGCAATACCCGCCGCGACAACATCACGGTGGCGTTGATGAACCGCATGCGCGTGGCGTCGCCGAGGATTTACCGCGATGGCCGGGACGGGCCCGGCGAGGTCGGCAACCAGGGTATCGGCACGACCGCCGATTATTTCGCCTACACCTTTCAGATTCCGTCCTGGACACTTGAGACCGAGCCGTTGAACGGCGCCCAGGACTACGGCGGGACCAGCACGCATGGCCACAGCGGATTTATCCTGCCCGACGCCGAAGTGGCCCGGATGCGCGATGACATCACCAACATGCTCTGGCTGGGGTTTTACCGCCAGGCCGCGCCGCCCAGGATTCAAGCGGTGCAGATCAGCGAAGCGGCGACCGGCAACATCGTCTACGCAGCGAGCTGGGTCTCGGCGGGCGGCAACGACAGGACGCTTTCGGTGACCAGCAATAACGCGCTGGTGCCCGGCGGCGATTACCGGCTGTGGCTGGCGTTCAACAAACCCATGCGCTGGCGCAATGCCGGCGGGACTATCGTCCGTTTTCGCGGGCAGACTGTCGATGGCGCAACCGGCAGCGCACGACTGGAACTGCCCACCGTCGCGGGCGAACCCACGATCTCCATCCCGATCAATACGGCATCGGCCTGGCTGGATCAGCCCGGCGGCGCCCCGAACGGTTTTTTGCGCTATGCAGACGATGCGCTGGTCGCCGATTTCTCGATAGCGGCAAATCTGGATATCAGCGGCGCCGTGCCGGCGGTCCTGGCGATCAGCAATCTCGATTTTGCGGTGGCTGCGCTGGATGCCAACCCTGCGACCGCGGTGGATTGGTCGAATGGCGCATGGATCAATTACGAGAACCCGTTTGGCGTCGCCGGCGATATCGGCGGCGTGGATTGCACGCTGCAGGTTTTCGTGGCGCCGAACAGCACCGATCCGGCACCGGCGGAAACTGCCGTTTGTGCCGCGGCTGTCATCCCGCCCCCACCGCCACCGCCGCCATCAGGAGGTGGCGGCGGTAGCCTGAGCTGGCTGTTGGGATTGCTGCTGCTGATGATCGGCTGGAGCAGCGCCGGCAACGGCCCGGGCAACCGGCGGTAAACGCTGGTTCATCCCGCGACCGTTGATCCAGGCTACCGGCGTGATGGGTACCGCTGAAACGAGACCGGGTCTGCTGCGCCGGCTGGGCGCCATATTGTACGACTCCTTGCTGTTGCTGGGCTTGCTGATGCTCGCGACCGCCCTGTTGATGCCGCTCACCGGTGGCGCCATCGAAATCAGCAATATCGCCTACCGGCTTTACCTGCTCGCGGTGGTCACCGGATACTTTGCCGGTTTCTGGTTGGCAAGCGGGCAAACGCTGGGCATGCGGACCTGGAAGATCCGGCTGATTCGCTCCGATGGCCAGAGGTTGACCCAGGGCGATGTCATCCGGCGGCTGTTGTTTTCACTGGTGTCATGGGCGCCCCTCGGCCTCGGATTCTGGTGGATGCTGCGCAGCGACCAGCGGTTGGCCTGGCATGACCGCTGGTCGGGAACCGAACTGGTCATGACCGGCAACTCGAATGCAGACCGCCCCAATCAGTGAACCCGGCTCAAGCCCACGGTAACCAACACGGCAAGCAGCACGACCGGACCCCAGCCGACCAGCAGCGGATCCAGATCGAATACATCGCCCGAATAGTAGAGACTGCGGGAACCCAGGCGATAGCTCATCCCGATAACGATCCCGGCCACCATGCGCGCACCGATGCCGCTGCGTTGCAGGGGACCGAGGACGAACGGCAATGCGAGCAGCAGCATCAGGGGAACCGATGCGGTGGTCGCGATGCGCGTCCAGAACGCCTGCCTGTAATGGCTGGTTTCGAGATCGTTTTTTCGCAGGTAGTGGGTATACTCATAGAGACCGCGGGCCGACAGATGATCGGTATCGATTGCCGACAGTTCCAGGAGATCGGGTTGTAGTAAACCCGGGCTCGCAGACAGCGCCGCCGAAGACGCCGATATGCCATCTGCACTCAACCGGCTTTCGCGCATGTTTTCCAGGAACCAGTCGCCTTCGTCATTGGTGCGTGCACCGTCTGCGCGAATCACCGAGCGCAGGCGACGCTGATCATCGAAGCGATAAATGTACAAGCCGCCGACCTGCCCGCCGCTCATCATCTGGTCGAGGCTGATTATATCGTTGCCTTCCTTGATCCAGGCGCTGGTGTTGGAACCGGCGATGCTGATTTTCTGATGTTGCTGCAGCGTGCGAAACTGGCGCGCGGCCTGATCGAGGGGTGGCGCAATGAACTCGCCGAAGGCACCGGTCAGCACCATCAGCACGCTGCCCGCCATCAATACGGACCCGGCCATCCGCCAGACCGATGCGCCGGACAAACGAATCACGTGCAATTCGCTGTGTGCGGCGAGGCCGCCCAGGCCGATCAGCGCGCCGAGCAAGGCGATTATGGGCATGGCCTGGTATATCTGCGATGGCAGAGTCAGCAAGGCGAACACGAAAGCATCGCCGAGACCATAGGCGCCGTTGCCCACGTATTTTGACTGGCCAATGAAATTGACGAACAAGGTGAGTGCGGCCAGCACCATCACCATCACGGCACAACCTTGCAAGGTCGCTCTCATCAGGTAACGGTCGAAGATGCTCATGCGTCCTCCGCCCCGCGCCCCGGCGGCAGTTTTTTTCTCGCCGGCCAGAGCAT
>JAZFYI010000044.1:0-2276 GCA_036443455.1 Gammaproteobacteria bacterium | reverse complement strand
CGCAATTTCCAACGGCATGCCGCGCGCGGCAAGCTCGCCAACGATGTAATGCAGATAGCGGCTCGAACGGGTAAAAACGCGATCGAGATAAGCCTGGTGTTTGCGATACCAGTCGAGCTGCAACTCGATGGCCCGCTGCTCGCTGTCGGGCAGCTGGTAACCGGCGCGGATGATATCCAGCGTGTCGGGCAGCGCATCGACCGCCCAGTCGGGGATCATCGGATGGGTCACATCGACGATATGAATGGTCTGCACGCTGGTGAAACTGACCAGGTCCGCGGCCGGCTCGACCGCTTCGAGCGGCGACGATGGCAGGTCCTGGCTTAGCGTCTGCGTGTCATCCTTGACCTGGGGCTGGCTGCAGGCCGATAACAACACGGCCAGCGCGCCCAAAATTACAAATCCTTTGTTCAAACCATTACTCCTGCGTGACTCAATCATGCAAAGCCGTCTTTCCAACGGCGGATTTCGGCAAATACTTCGACTGGACCAGCGAGTTCATGGCCGGCGCGTTCATTGGCCGCCAGCCTGACGCTGTCCTCGCCGCAGCGCAAAAACGGGTTCAGCGACAATTCTCTTTCGATCGTCGACGGCAAGGTCGGCAATCCCTTTTCGCGCAGCTGTTTCGCATCGGCCCGGAACCGGATCAGCGCCGGGTTTTCCGGCTCGACCTGGGCGGCGAACCTTAGATTATCCAAAGTATATTCGTGAGTGCAATAAACCCGGGTTTCCGCGGGCAGCGCGGCGAGCTTGGCCAGCGAGGCGCTCATTTGCGCCGCCGTGCCTTCGAACAATCGCCCGCAGCCCGCGCAGAACAGCGTGTCGCCGCAAAAAATCGCCTCGTGACCGTAATAAGCGATGTGCCCGGAGGTATGACCCGGCAGTTCCATGACATCGAATTCCAGACCGGTGCCGGCCAGTGCGACATGATCGCCTTCGACCAGCGCGTGGACCATGCCCGGGATGTGTTCGGCGCGCGGCCCGTAAACCGGCACCGGGTATTTCGCCAGCAAGGCTTTGACACCACCGACATGATCGGCGTGATGATGGGTGACCAGGATCGCCGCCAGCTCGAGCCGGTGCTGCTCCAGGTGCGCTATAACCGGCGCGGCATCGCCCGGATCGACGACCACGGCCAGCCGCGGCTGCTCGATCGCGTGAATCAGCCACAAGTAGTTGTCCGAAAATGCCGGTATGGGGGTTACCTTGAGCATGTGGGTCCTGAGTCTCCTGTTTTCTGCCAATTTGCCGATCTTATTGGGTTCTGACCGCACCGGCGAGCATAAATCACCGATACGACGCCGTTGCGGGGTCACGCAAACCACTCGTTATGACAAATTGCCACGATTCGAGGCCCATTTACCCGCACGCGGGTCACATTTTCAAGAAAAGGGGACGGATTTATTTTTCATCCACGAAAACCAGGAAATGCTGTAGGAGGGCCTTCAGGCCCGATCGGGATGATATCGGGTTTTGGTGGCGGGCCTGATTGGGCCTGATGGCCCGCCTACAATTTATCGGGCATTTCAGGTTATCCTTGCCCGCATGTCACGTCCCCACAGCGTTTTCGACTGGCTGGAACGGCCGCTGGGCCAGACTTTGCTGGCCGCGGAAACCGAGATCGCCGAGCGCTGCCTCGGCCAGGTTTTTGGCTTTCAGGCGATCCAGGTGGGCCGCTGGGGGAGCGCCGACCAGTTCAGCCGCAGCAGCCGGACCCGCCGTTACGCGGTCTTGAGCCCCCACGCCGGCGATGGCGTAGACCTGGTCAGCCCCGCGGACGCACTGGCGCTGGCCAGCGATTCGGTCGACGCGGTGATCCTGCCGCATACGCTGGAAACCGAAACCGACCCGCACGAGGTCCTGCGCGAGGCCCAGCGGGTGCTGTCCGGCGAAGGCCACTTGCTGATCTTCAGCTTTAACCCGAACAGCCTCTGGGGGATCCGCCACCGGCTCAGCAACCGGCGATTTCCGCCCGGCATCAACCGCCTGGTCTCCGAACACCGCCTGCGCGACTGGTTGCGGCTGCTCGGGTTTGAGGTATTGTCAGTCACCGGCTATTGTGCCGGGCCACCGACTACCGCCCCGGCGTGGCTGCGCGACAGCAAGCTCAACCAGCCGACCGCCAATGGCGTGTTGAAGCTGATGGGCGGCGCCTTTTGCCTGCTTGCGTGCAAACGCGTATTTACGCTAACCCGGATCATGCCGGGACAAAAAAGGAAACGACGGGTGCTGGCCGGGCTGGCCGAACCCTCGACAAGGATTTCGACTTGAGCACA
>JAZFYI010000043.1:0-3161 GCA_036443455.1 Gammaproteobacteria bacterium | reverse complement strand
GGTAGGTGCCTTGGTCGGCGGACCGGTTGGCGCGGCAATCGGCGCGGGCGTTGGCGCCTGGCTGGGAAATCGTTCCGCGGTCGCCAGGAGGGTGGATCCATTGGAACAGGAATTGCAGATCGCACATTCCACCGGTGGCGATCTCAAACAGGAGCTCGCAATAATTCGCGATGAGCTGCGGCAGCAAGAGCGCCTGAGCGCGGAATTGCGGCACCGGCAGTCGCAGCTTGCGGGTCTGAGCCTGCAGGTACTGTTCTAGACCGGCAATGCCGATATCGATGTCGCTACCGGTGAGCGCATGGCCGAACTTGCGGCGATTATGACCACGCAGCCCGGGTTCATACTTGAAATCGATGGTTACGCAGACGAACGTGGTGACGAGTCGTTCAACCTCGAACTGTCGCGCGAGCGTGCCGATGCTATAGTCGCGGCCTTGATCGGGTATGGCGTGCCGGCGAAAAGACTGCAGGTCCACGCGCATGGCGAGGTCAGCGGAAGTATGGAAGGCGACCTGGATGCTTACGCACTGGAGCGCCGTGTGACGATGCGCCTGGTCGAGCAAGGCGAGACTCAGGTGGCGAGCAACTGACACCAGGTTCGATTGCATAATTCGGGGAGCAGGGGTCGAACCCATGGGGTTCGGCCCCTTTTTCTGTTGCGCACCCGCTGGTGAATTGCGACACTGACCGCCGTTTTTACCATTAACGGCGATCTGGATCATCGGCGATGAGCATCAATTTTCGCAGTGACAATGAAGCGCCCGCTGCGCCTGAGATTCTGGACGCGATCGCAGCGGTCAACGTGGGTTTCGTGCATTCTTATGGCGAGGACCAGATAACTGCCGATCTTGAGCGGAAATTCTCAGAAGTATTTGCTACCGAAGTGCAGGTTTGGCCGCTGGCAACCGGTACGGCGGCCAACTCCCTGGCGATGACGCAGATTTGTGCGCCCTTTGGCTCGATTTATTGTCACGCACATGCCCATCTCAATACCGACGAATGTGGCGCGCCGGAATTTTTTACGGCCGGCGCTAAACTGGTGGGTCTCGATGGTGATCATGGCAAGCTTAAGGCGGAAGATCTGGCATCCGCACTCGATGAGACTGGCTATCTCGACGACCATGAAGTGCTGCCGTTGGCTCTCTCCCTCAGTCAGGCGACCGAGTTCGGAACGGTCTATACGCCCGATGAAGTGAAATCCTTGTGCGAGGTCGCTCGCGATCACGATCTCAAGGTGCATATGGATGGCGCTCGTTTTGCCAACGCGGTTCAGTCGCTGGGTGTGGCGCCCGCCGATCTGACCTGGAAGGCCGGTATTGACCTGATGAGCTTTGGCGCGACAAAAAACGGCGCGATAATGGCGGAAGCGCTGCTGGTGTTCGATCCTGCGCTGGCCGTGCAACTCGGCCGCAAGCGCAAGCGGGCCGGCCACCTGTTGAGCAAGATGCGTTTTGTCTCGGCGCAACTGGATGCCTGCCTGGCCGATGACCGCTGGCTGAAATGGGCGGCCAATGCCAATCAGCAAGCCGCGAGACTGTCCGCGGGTCTGGCCGGGTTGCCTGGCATCGAATTGCTGCACCCGGTACAGGCAAACGAAATCTTCGTCCGCATGGATGAAAAAATATCAGGCGGACTCTACGAGGCCGATTTCCAGTTTCACCTTTGGCCGGGTACACGGGATATTTACCGCCTGGTTTGCGCCTGGTGCACCCAGGACGAAGAGGTCGATGCCTTGCTGAATAAAGCTTCCCAACTGGCTTCCGCTGGCTGAATGCCTGTGATTTTCTCCAGAAAATCCTTGATGAGTCGGGTCTGGCCGTGGGTTTCTGCCTGCCTTTACCTGGCTGCCGCCGGTCCGGCGTTCGCCGATGCACCCAGGAACCTGATCCTGATGATACCGGATGGCATGGGACCTGCGGCCGTTACGCTGGCGAGGTCGTACTGGGGCGAGCTGGTCATGGACCAGATCCTGGTCGGTAGCGCGAGTGTTTCGTCGACCGATTATCGCGTTCCCGACTCCGGCGCGGCCGCCACGGCGATTGCGACCGGTGTTATTACATTCAATCGTGCAATCGCGGTCAACGGCGAAGGACAGCCATTGCTGACGCTGATCGAATCGGCGGAAGAAAATGGCCTGCTGACCGGCCTCGTTGTCAGCAGCCCGATTCAACATGCGACGCCGGCCGCGTTTACAGCGCACGTAGACCATCGCGACAAGTATCGGCAGATTGCATCGCAGCAACTGGAATTGGGTGTCGATCTGTTGCTCGGTGGCGGCGCCAGGTATCTTGTGCCCGGGCCGGTGACCGATGAAGACATCGCAGACAATGACCTGGCGACCGCAATGCCGTTACCCGGTCAGCCGGATATTCTGTGGTATCCCGATCTGTATCGAAAAGCGAAAGCAGCGGGTTACCAACTCATCAAAACGCGAGCGGAATTGGCGCAGGCACAGTTACCGGTACTTGGCGTTTTCGCGAGCAACTGGCTGACGGCTCCGCTGGACCGGCTTTATGATGATGCAGCCGATCAGCCGGACCTGGCAGAAATGACCCGCTTTGCGCTCGATCGGCTGGCTGATCGCGATCAAGGATTCATCTTGCTCATCGAAGGCAGCATGATCGATAGTGCAGGGCACTATTATGATCCGGGCTGGCTGATTCACGATATCCGGGAGTTTGACCGGGCGCTGTCCATTGCGCTGAATTTTGCCAGGCAACGAGAAGATACGCTGCTGGTCGCACTGGCCGATCATGAAACCGGTGGTCTGAGCCTGGGTCGCATGCTTCGAGACGAGCAGGTCGGTGAAAAAGATTATTCGCGCGACTGGGACCTCGAAATTCTGAGAAACCAGAAAGCGACGGTGCAGGGCATGCTGACCCAAATCAGAAATGGCGGTGACCCCGTCGATGTTTTTGTCGGAAACTCCGGTGTTGACACGCTCTACCTGGATCAGAAAAAGAGCCTGATCGCGATACCGGGTATGGATCTCGATGACGAGGATATAGAAGAAGACGCGATGCGGGTGATCGGGGCGATACTAAGCAGCCATGTCAAAGTAGACTGGAGTACGCGCTTTCATACGGCTGTCGATGTAGGGGTGTATGCTTTTGGTCCCGGAGCGGAGCGCTTTGCCGGCTATCACACGAACTGGCAGATCGG
>JAZFYI010000042.1:0-6345 GCA_036443455.1 Gammaproteobacteria bacterium | reverse complement strand
CTGCCCGACCAGTCCCACACAGGCGCAAACAGCATAGCCTCGGCTTTTTTTGGCGTACCTGCGCCAACCAATACCACGCTGTCACGCCTGCTCACCGCGACCGGCGCGAGCTGTCTTCCCTGCCTGGTTTTGCGCGAGCGGGACGATGCCGGCGAATGCCGCTACCGGGTTCGATACTTCGAACCGCTGACGGAATTCCCCAAACAACCGCAGGAAGCCGCGGACCTGCTGAACAGCATTATTGAGACCTGGGTCAGACAGGCGCCGGAACAATATTTCTGGATCCACCGGCGGTTCAAAAATCACCCCGGCCTGTATGATTAGCCGGCCTGTGGGCAACGCTAGTGTGCGCACGCATGGGGTCCTAAAATGCGCAAATTCGCCCACACTCTCATGGCAAAATCGAAGAAAATAGATGGCCGCAAAAAATAAACAACCATCCACTGTGATCCATTATCCGCCGGGGTCTTTGTCCCGGTTTATTGGCCCGCGTTTCTGGCCGGTCTGGGGAGGATTGATCCTGCTGCGGCTGGCAATCATGTTGCCATTATCGGTCCAGCTGTGGCTGGGGCGCAGGCTCGGAGAAGCTCTTTTCTACTTTTTGCCGGGGAGACGTTTTTACGCCGCCAGGAATATCGAATTGTGCTTCCCGGAATTCGACGAGGCTCGTCGCAGGAAGTTACTCAAGGACAATTTTCGCAACATCGGTATGTCGGTCTTCGAAATTGCCATGGCATGGTGGGCATCCGACCGCCGTTTGCAGGGCCTTTACGAGATCGAAGGACTGGATGAAGTCGCCATGGAACTCGCCGATGGTCATGGCGTAATTTTGCTTACCGCACATTTCACGAGTCTCGATATCTGCGGCCGTATGCTCAACATCGCCGGCCTTTCCTATGATGCGATGTACCGCCGGCACAATAACCCGCTGATGGAGGAAATCATGCGCCGTGGCCGGGAACGTTGTGCCCGTACCGCAATCGCAAAGACGGACCTGCGTGGGATTATTCGAAGTCTGCGCAACAACAGGCCCGTATGGTATGCGCCTGATCAAAGAAGCCGGGGCCGCATGAGCGCCGTGGTTGCTTTTTTTGGCGAAGCGGCGGTCACCAGTACCGCCACCTCGCTGATCGCCAATTCGAGCCAGGCCCGGGTCCTGCCGCTGGTGACGACCAGGGATGGCAACCGGCCACGTTACAAGCTCAGAATTTTGCCCGCGCTGGATGATTTTCCAGGCGACGATGCGCTTGCCGATACTTTGCGGATTAACCGGGTCATCGAAAGCTGGATCCGCGAATGCCCGGAACAGTACTACTGGGTACACCGGCGTTTCAGGTATCGCCCGGAAGAGCACGGCGATGCTTATGCGCGATAGGCTTCGATCAGCAATCGCCAGTCCGCTGCAGTCACATCGATATTTTCATCCCGAGCACTGATTTTTCTGAGCGAGCGATGAAGACGCTCGAGGTTTGCCGCCTTCCATGCACGGCCGGCGCGGATATCGCCACGATCGAAATCCAGCATATACATATCGCCATTGTCATCGAGCAGGATGTTATGGCCCGTCAGATCCGCGTGATAGGAACCGGCGTCGTGAAACCGGCGTATGCACCGCCCGATAAGCTGCCAGTGGGACGCATCCACTTCACCGTCTTTCATTCTTTGCGACAAGGGTATTGCCCCGGGGATTCTCACGGTCACCAGTTCCGCCGTATAGGCCAGCCCGTCGCGTTGGTAGATTGCCGCAACCGGTCGCGGTACCGGCAGGCCCATATCGCGCAACCGGGCCAGCAACCGCCACTCGTGAAATGAGCGGCCGCGATCTTCACCGAGCCAGATAAAATGATCGTCGAGCCAACGCCCGATCAGACCGCCGCGCCGGTAATGACGCAAGGCCCACTGGCCTTTGTCCGCCGCGACAAAATAGACCGTGCCGCGGCCGCTGGTTTTGCCCAGCAAGCAGCCACGGTCGCGCCACCAGGAATCATCGCCCAGGTTGAAATCCGGCTCGCTGACCAGCTCTGGGTCATAAACCATTCCGCGTCCATCGTCGCGCAGGCAGTGTTCGATCATGGGATGTCAGTATACCCGTGGCAGCGTCGACAACCATGCGGCCGCCGTCAGTTCGCAATGGGGTAGAATGGGTTTCTGCTATCCAGGCGGCCAGGCATGCTGATCAGCTATCACAGGGCACAACTCGAGCGGCTTACGGACTTCGAGATTGCCGATGAGCTCGAACAGGGCAATATTATTTATTTCCCGGAATGCCCGATTCCCCTGCCCGGAGAGCATGAGCTGCAGTTCATTCGCGATGAACTGCCGACCCGCCTGGCGCTCAAGAACGTCAGCTATCACCCTGAAGCCGATACCGTTCGCGGTCTGGATGCCGACCCCGAAACGATGCACAGGGTGCACCGGATCCTGACCCTCCATAGCAAGGAAGTCGACGCTTTCCTCAAAAAAATCATCCCCTCGCTGACCGCCGGCTGGACGATCGGGACCTGCAGTTTCAGGCCCATCCAGGAACAGGGGCGCGCTCTGAAACCACACGCCAGCAACGAATTGATTCATTTCGATGCGGGTGCGTACGGCGCCACGAATGGCGACCGCATCCTGCGCTTTTTCGTAAATGTAAACCCGCACAAAGACCGGGTCTGGGCAACCAAGGGGGCCTTCCCCGAGATATACCAAAGATGCGGCAGCGCAGCCGGCGTACGCAAAAACAATCCGGGTAAAAATTACCTGCAGAAAAAATCCCTCGATCACCTGCGGACCGGCATCGTTCGAGGACTGAAAAAGTCGGGTCTGAAAATGGCGCATGTGCTGGACAGCAGTCCGTACGACCGCTGCATGCGAAAATTTCACAACTACATGAAAGACACGCCGGAGTTTCAGCGGCGCGATGCTTATTATCAGGAAATCAGGTTCAGGCCTTTTTCCGCCTGGATGGTGTTCACGGATATGCTCAGCCACGCCAGCATTTCCGGCCAGCACGCTTTAGTCGATACTCACCTGGTGCCGCTGGACAACTGCCGGCTCGCGGACCTCGCGCCGATCAATATTCTGAAATCTGCGGTTTAGGCAGCGGCCTAAGCGTTTATCCTGGCCAGTGCCGTGTGTAATGCACCGAGAACCTGGTTGGGGCCGATTTTTTTCAGGCAATTCAAATGGCCGAGGGGGCATTCCCGCTCAAAACAGGGGCTGCATTCGAGATCGAGATAAATCGACTGCGCCTTTTCGCTGAGCGGTGGCGTGTAGGCCGGTGATGTAGAGCCAAAGATGGCGACCAGTGGAATCCCCACCGCCGCGGCTATGTGCATCAGACCGGAATCATTGCTCACCGCTGCACTGCTGAGACTGAGCAAATCGATCGCGTCTTCCAGTTCGGTGCGCCCACAGAGGTTCCTGACTGCACCCAGGCCCGCCGCTATGACTTCTCCGGCCGCGTGGTCTTTTTGCGAACCCAGCACCCAGACCGCGATATCCTGGCTGATCAGCTCATGGGCCAGCCGATGATAATAATCCAGCGGCCAGCATTTGGCGGGACCGTATTCGGCGCCCGGTAACAGCGCGACGATTTTTCCATAGGGATCGAGTTCCAGCTCCGCGATCAGGCGTTCCTGGTTGCCAATATCGATCGCCAGCGCCGGCTGCCGGATTTGCATCACGCGTTCACCATCGGCAGCGAGGGCGACAAATCGTTGCACAGTGGTTTGCAAAGCAGCGCGGTCGGCCTTTCGAATATCGTTGAGCAGACCATAACGAAGTTCACCCAGGTATCCGGTACGTATGGGAATATTTGCATGAAACGGAACCAGCGCCGCCTTGAAGGACCGTGGCAACACGTAGGCTTGCCCGTAGCGCTCTTTACGCAGCTGTTTGCCCAGCCGGTAGCGGTCTCGCCAGCGAAACTCACCGTGCCCGAGCGGCATTTCGAGCGCTCTGCGCACCTGCGGCATGCGGCGTATTACCGGTAGCGACCAGCCCGGGCTCAGGACATCGAGCGGCGATTCCGGGTGATTTTCCTTGAGCGCTATCAGCAGTGACTGGGTCATCACCATATCGCCGACCCACGACGGACCGACGATCAGGCGCGCTTGCGCATTTTCCTCATTGCTCATCGGCGGCAAGATAATCCAGGTACGTTTTTACGCCTTCTTCGACGGCGCGGAAAGGCGCCTGGTAACCAGCGGTGCGGAGCCCGCTCATATCGGCCTCGGTGAAACTCTGGTAACTGCCTTCGAGGTGGTCGGGAAAAGGTATGTATCTGATCCTGCCCCGCCCATGCCAGGCGATCACCGCATTGGCCACATCGTTAAAGCTCTGACTGTGGCCGGAGCCCAGGTTAAACACGCCCGACACCTGTGAATTGTCCATCAGCCACAAGTTCACATCCGCAACATCGCCGACATAAACGAAGTCCCGGCGCTGCTCGCCATCGGCATAACCGCCGCTGCCGCAAAACAAACGGGCCTCACCATCGCCGATGATTTGCTTATGAAAATGAAAAGCGACGCTCGCCATGGCGTCCTTGTGATCCTCGCCAGGGCCATAGACATTGAAATACCGCAGACCGACCAACTGGGACCCGGCTTCGGGTAAATGGCGTCTGACGTATTGATCGAACAGGATCTTGGAATAGCCATATACGTTCAGCGGGCGCTCGTTAGCCGGTTGTTCGCTGAATTTCTCGCTGGCGCCGTACACCGCGGCCGATGACGCATAAATCAGCGGTATTTTATGGTCCAGGCAAAAATGCAGCAGGATTTTCGAGTATTCGAAGTTGTTGCGCATCATGAAACGACCATCCCACTCGGTCGTCGTCGTACAGGCGCCCTGATGAAATATCGCCTGGATGCCGCAGCCAAAATCCGACTTGCTCTTCAGGCGGCGGAGAAAATCATCCTTGTCCTGGTAATCGGCGATCCGGCAGTCCACCAGGTTGCGATACTTGATGCCGTTTTCGAGGTCATCGACAACCAGGATATTGTCTTCGCCACGGGCATTCAAAGCCCGCACCAGGTTGCTGCCTATAAAACCCGCACCGCCCGTCACAATGATCATGTCTGTGCTTCCAATTTCCCGAAACCCGGATATACGCTCGCGTACAAATCGAGATACTGCCCTACCATGCGGTCCACGGTAAACCCGTCTGCGAAGCGTTTCCCGGCCGCGCCCATCGCAGCTCGCCCGCCGGGGTCTCCGGCGAGCAATACGATCGCGTCGTGCAGCGCCTTCTCATCCGCCACACCGATCAGCAGGCCGTTGTCGCCGTGCCTGACCAGCTCGGGAATGCCGCCGACTCTGCTGGCAATAAGCGGCAGCGAAAAACTCATCGCATCGAGCAGACCGCTGCCCAGGCCTTCCGCACAAGTAGGAAAATCAAACAGGTCGAAGGCGGCCAGGTAATCCCCGACGTTGTCGACAAAACCGGTCATGCTGAGGTTGTTCAGCCCCTGCGCCTGCCTGCGGCAGTTTTCCTCATTCTCGCCACCACCGACCAGCATGAAATGAAGATTCGGGTGACTGTGCTGCAACCGTCTGGCGACATTGATCAGATGGACCTGGCCTTTCTTCGCGTCCAGCGCCGCCACATTGCCTATCAGCAACTTTTCCGGCCATGCCTGTTTCAGTTGCCTGACACGACCGGGGTCGCTAGGAAGGTGGCTGAGCGCATCGTATACAACCCGCGTCTTTATCGCCGGCACATCGCCGCGCAGGATTTTTTCCACCGCGGCGGATATAGCAACCACAGTGGCGGCCCGGTTATAGACGCTACGAGTCCAGCGACCTCGTATACGCCTGCCAAGCACACGCCGGGTTGCGATATACGGCACACGATGCAACCGGTGATAGAGCGCACAGGCGTGCAAGCCGCGGCCTTCATGGGAATGGACCAGCGCAGCTCCGCGCAGGAGACGCTGAGTTGCCAGCAGTCCGCCGGCCAGCCCGCTTGCTTCAGCCAGATGCAGGTCGGGCAAACCCGCCAGTCGCTGTGCCAACGGCGCGCCGGCTCTGATTATCAGTTTCTGTCTGATTCCTCGTACTGACAAACCACGCACCAGGAGCTCGGTCTGGCGCTCGCCACCGCGAAAACCACGCGCAAGATTGACATGACAAAGCAAGGGTTTCCGCCGGGGCGACGTGCTCATCCCCTGAAGCCGGCCTGGCCGGCCTGACCGGCGCCGGCTGCCTGGTCGTTATCGACGAGTTCGTAACTGGTGGAACAATATGGGCATTTCGCCCGGCCCGTGGATTCGATGGGCAGGTAGACCTTGGGATGTGAGTTCCACAGGTACATCCCTGGCAGCGGACAACTCAGCGGTAAATCATCCTGACCAACCC
>JAZFYI010000041.1:0-3053 GCA_036443455.1 Gammaproteobacteria bacterium | reverse complement strand
GTATCGGTGCAGTGCCGG
Source organism: Gammaproteobacteria bacterium (assembly GCA_036443455.1). Lineage (GTDB taxonomy): Bacteria > Pseudomonadota > Gammaproteobacteria > Steroidobacterales > MnTg04 > MnTg04. The sequence goes on along the minus strand of JAZFYI010000041.1, from coordinate 3,035 downwards.
CCGGCAGGCTTTTCTTTAGCAGCAGCTGTTGCCTGTCCGGCAAACCGGCGATCAGCTCGGCGATCTGTCGTCCGGCGGTGCCGTCGCCATAAGGGTTTCGCATGTGGTCGAGCGAGGCCCGGAAGGTTTCGCTGCCGGCTTGGTCGATCGCGGCGCGGATTTGGACCGCTTGCGCCGGGCAGTCGATGATATTGTCCGCTCGCTCGCGGCCTTGCTGGCGTATGCCGATGTTGACCGCCGGTAATTTCAACGCCGGCGTTTCCATGATCCCGCTGGAGGAATTGCCGATCAGAAAAAGGCTGTGCTGCAACAGCCCCCAGTAATCCAGGTGGGCCAGGTTCACAAACAGCCTGGCATCGGCGTTGCGCCGGCAGAAATCCCGGAATTCCCGGATCAGCTTGCGGCTTCCCGCGTCCGCATTCGGGAAGCAGATGATCTTGCCGATGGAGATATTTTCCAGTGCGCCGAGCAAGGCAATGGCATCGGCTTCCGGGTCCGCCGCCAGCGTGACCGGGTGCACCGAAACCATGCAATAAGGCTGCGCGAGATCGGTTGCCAGTCTTTCCTCGAGCTCGGCCGGGCCAGGGATCGTGGCTTCACGCAGGTGATCCAGTGATGGCGCACCGACCTGGTGCACCCGCCAGGGCTCTTCCCCGAGCGCCAGCACCCTTTGTCTTGCCATCGCAGTCGGCGTGAAATGGATGTGACTGAGCTTGGTCAGGGCGTTGCGGACCGCATCGTCGATCGCGCCCTCGCTGATTTCGCCGCCCTCTATATGGGCGACAGGAATACGCAGCGCCAGCGCGACGCTGGCCGGCGCCAGCATTTCGTATCGATCGGCGATGACCAGCACCAGGTCCGGCCGGTCGCGGGACAGTATTTCGGTCAGCCCCAGCGTCGCCAGCCCTATCGATTTGCTCATACCGACATCGCTGTCGGAACTGAGCAGGCACTCGACCGTTTCATCGATGACAAAACCCTGACGGTTGATTTCATCGGCGGTCGAGCCAAATTCGGGCGCCAGGTGGGCGCCCATGACGATCAGCTTCGGCTCGATCCGCGGATGGGCCAGCATATGCCGCAGCGGCCAGTGCAGGTGGCCAAAATCCGCTCTCGACGATGTGATGACTGCGACTTTCACTGGCCGACCCTTGTCAGCCTCGTTGCCCGGGTGCGCCAAGTATTCCACGGGTATTGAAAGGCGTCACTGCGTTTTATTGTATTGCCCAGAAAGCCAGCCCCTGGCTGATCTGCTCTCGATCCAGCCACTGGCCCTTGAGCATGACGCCCCTGATTTTTCGTGTATTGGTGATGTCCGCCAAAGGATTGCCCTCGAGCAGGATCAGCTCTGCGGACAATCCCTCCCGGACACGGCCAAACTGGTCCTCGGCACCGAAGTAGCGGGCGGGATTGACGGTACCGGTCCGCAAAGCCTCGTATGGCGTCAAACCCGAGGCGACCAGGAGCTCGAGTTCCTGGTGGGTGGCAATACCCGGGACGTTAAAAACCTGGGGCGTGTCAGCACCCAGTAACAGACCGGCGCCCTGATCGTGCAGCGCCTTGATGAGCTTGCGGCGGAGCGCGATAAAGCGCTCCGCGGCTGCCCGATCGTAAGAAGGATCGTTGATTATGGCGTTCTTGCTGTTCGTCCAGCTTGCGACTGTAGTTGCGGGGATAAAGGCCATTTCCGGCCGCCGGGACATTTCGGCGGCAGCAGGAGGCAGGGCCCAGTGTTCGAGCAATGTTTGTGTGGGAACGATCCAGACACGCGCCTTCGCCGTGGCCTTCGCCAGCGATTGGATTCGCGTCTCATCGACCAGCTTCGCCAGCCCCAAACCAAACATGCGATTGGCTGTTTCCGGATAGCCCGTGCCTTCGGGAACCAGCGCCTGCAGGTAACCGTCCAGGTGATCGATACTGGCCTGGCCCAGGCGCAATGCTTCGGCTACGCCGATCGACAAGCCGACATGGCCGGCATAGGGGATACCCAGGTCATCGGCCACCCGGTCTATGGTTCTGAACTCACGCAGACTCAGCCCGGGGTGCAGTTTGATGAAGTCATAACCCGCGGCGTGCTGTTGCCTGACTTTGTTTGCCGCATCCATGGGCCCGTTGACGCTACGCCCATTAAGCGATGGCCCCGAGGTGAAAAGTTGCGGCCCAAGCCGGTGCCCCAGGCTCAGTTGCCGCCTCAGGTCCAGGTGACCTGGTTCGCCCAGCATGCCTCGAACGACCGTCACCCCGTGGGCGATATATAAAAACAGCATACGATCGAGATTGCTGTCATCCGCCAGCCCCGGAATATGCGCATGCATTTCCGCCAGCCCCGGCATCAGGTATAGGCCATCGGCGCGTATTTTCCGGGTGTTCGGCGGTAGCTGGATTTCATCGACCGGACCTATTTTGCCGATGCGGCCGTCTTCTATCACTACCGTTTGCGATGTCAGCACGATCTCGCTATCCATCGGCAATACATTCACATTGACGAACGCATATGGCGTCGGTGCGTCGCTGGCAAAGCCGCTGCCGATGGTCCCGACGCCAAGCAGGAAAACAGTCAGCAAGCGAAAAATCATGGTCTGGCTCCCCTCTGCAAATGCAAAAAACCCCGGTGACCAGGCGTCACCGGGGCTCAACGCATCGCTGTTACTCGCCAAGTATGCGCAAGCTAACCCGGCGATTTTCTGCGCGGCCCGCGACCGTCGCGTTGCTGGCAATCGGATTGCTTTCGCCATAACCCCTGGCGCCAAGCATGCCGGCATCGACCCCATGGCTGACCAGGTAGTTCATGACAGACTCGGCCCGGCGTCGCGACAGGTCCTGGTTATACGCGGCCGATCCCGAACTGTCCGTATAACCGGCAACTTCGACTCGCAGATCGGTGTTCCTGAGCAGCGTGGCCGTCGCGTCATCGAGACGCGCCGAAGAATCGGCGGTCAGCTCGGCGGAATTGGTCTCGAAATTGACGCCCCGCAGGTGAATTTCCTCCTGCAATTCGCAACCGCGATTGTCGACTCGCGTGCCGGCGGGCGTAC
>JAZFYI010000040.1:0-4262 GCA_036443455.1 Gammaproteobacteria bacterium | reverse complement strand
GGCGAGCAAGCGCAGTGTACACGCCAGTTTGCCGCTGCGCGGCCCCGCATTGTGAGCCGATTTTTAACGCCGGATTGTGCCGCATGAGGCTTTTTCAACGGCCTGCTAGTCAATTTCCGGCAAATTCGCAGGAGACTGATCGCTAGCGTCAAATTCCTGATGCTTTTGCAGGTCGCTGATACACTCGAGCAGACCTTGCCCCAGGTCCACGAAATCCGTCCCGACCAGTTTATGACCGATGTTCGGTTGATAGGCATAAGGCGTCATCGTGTAATGGCCGATCGGATTGCCTCCTTCAAATTTCAGTTCCACATCCCCGGGAAGAATCTCGGCAATCATTTGCATCACATCACGGACCCGCATTCTCTCGGTCCCGGTCAGGACCAAATGCCTGTTCGCGTATTTCCGCTCCAGGATCTGCACGCTCAGCCGGGCTGCATCGGTGACGTGGATGTACTCACGAACCGCTTCACCATCTCCTCCATAGGTGATGCAATCCTTACTGATGGCCTGCTGCAGCATTCGAAACATGCCGTTGTTCGGATCGGCCCTGGGTCCGTACAACGAACCATACCTCAAGACCGTGTAATCCAGGTCGTAGCGCGAATGGTAGGTTTCGACGAAACGTTCCGCGGCTTGCTTGCTGGCACGGTAAAATGAACCGGCTTCGGAAAAAACGTAGACACTGCTGGCGAACACAAAACGTTCAACCTTGGCGAGCCTGGCCGCCTCCAACAAAGTGACTGCCCCCAGCACGTTGACCTCGACGGTTTTCACCGGTTGGTCGTGTGCTATGTCTATATCGGCAAGGGCAGCGAAGTTGTACAACGCCAGCGCACCCTTGGCGACATCCAGCGCCTGCTCCAGATCGGTGATATCACCGACCACCATTTGCTGATCGTCCCGAAGATACGGGGATTGCCGGGTATCGAATACGACTACCTGGTACCCGGAATCGGACAGGCAATCCGCAACATGGCTGCCCAAAAAACCGCTGCCACCAAATACCACAATTTTCTTAGCCGTCACGGCTGATCTCCGTTGCATACTACGCCGGCCTCGCACAGCCCCAGGTATAAATTACGGGCTGCCTCCAGCTCCATCTCGCGGCGTGATTCTACAGCACTGGAAGCCAGGTGAGGAGTCAACACTACCCGTGGCAGGTCGCGCAACTCTCCCGAGTACGGCTCCGTTTCAAATACGTCCAGTCCGGCTCCCCACAAATGGCCGCTGCGCAGCGCCTTTACCAGCTCCGCTTCCTCCACCAGGCTGCCTCGCGCGGTATTGATCAGCACGGCGCCGGGCTTCATTGCAGCCAGGCTCTCTTTGTTGATCAGGTGATGAGTCTCCTTCTTGTATGGAATATGCAAACTCACGATATCGGATTGGGAAAACAACGTTTGCAGGTCTGTACATTCCACATCGGACGAAGTTTTTTGCACGATCGGATCATATGCGATTACCCGCGCACCGAATGCGGAGCAAATACTGGCGACTTTGCTGCCGATTCGGCCCAGGCCAAGGATGCCAACCGTCCGGGCCTTGAGCAATCGCCCTTTGAGCCGCGGCCAGCCATTTTGGCGCACCTGGCGATCGGCCTCCGGAATCTGCCGCAATGTGGCCAGCATCAGCCCCATCGTCATTTCCACAACCGCATCCACGGGGGCGTCCGGCGTCGATATTACGAATATGTCGCGATCGCGGGCGGCGGCCTGGTCGACGTTGTCCAGACCGACGCCACAGCGTGAGATCACCCTCAGGTTTTTTGCATTGGAGATCACTTGCGCTGTCAGTGGTTCGACGCCGGCCAAAAGCCCGACGACAGAGTCGGTGAGCAGTTTGCTTATTTCGTCTTCCGTCAGCTTTCGGCCGAACGGATTCGTGGCAATCTGCAACCCCGCGGCCCGTAGCAAATCTATCCCCGGATTGTTTTCAACATCGAACGATGAAGTGGAAATTACGACTTCACTCATAGCGACTGCGAATTTCTGCCAGGTCTCGACGACAAAGCGAATCCAGCATCCGAATATCCAATCCATACCCCAGGAAACGGTAGCCGGAATCGATCTGCCGATAGAGCTCGTCGCGATCGGGCTCAACCACGTGAATCCCGCCAGGTATGCCATGTGCAAGCCCCGCTTTACGGGCCCGCTCTATTGCTTCCTGCACATCCGGATGGCCGATCTCCCCAGGCATCCCCATCGATGCCGAGAGATCGTATGGACCGATAATAAATGCATCTACGCCTGAAACGGCGAGAATCTCATCGATATTGTCCACCGCATCGCGGTGCTCGATCATCACGATGACGACCGCGCTACTCGACATCCAGTCAAGGTATGACTTGAAAGCTGCGCCATATCCCTGCGCCCGCGCCAGACCGACGCCCCGGGTTCCCCTCGGTGGGTAATAAGTGTGCCGAACCGCGGCTTTAGCATCGGCGGCACTGTTCACCATCGGCACCATGACGCCAGTTGCGCCGGCATCCATGACGCGCTTTATCTGGTTGGCGTCGTTTGAGCTTACCCGCACGATCGCGGGACAATCGTGCGCATCCATCGCCTGTATCAGGATTTGTATCTCTGACAGCTCTATAACGCTGTGTTCCGCATCCACCACCAGCCAGTCAAATCCGGCTCCCGCCATGATCTCCGCGATGGAGGGATGGCCCAGGGTAATCCAGGATCCGATCGTCAGTTCATTCTTCGCCAGCCGCTGCTTTAGCGACGCCGACTTGCTTTGGGCTTCAAATCGCATCCTGATCCCTTCTCGCACTTGTTCGAACAGCATTCAGCTCAATAAGTTTTTGCCAGCGCATCGTGACTCAGCATTTCTTCCACACGCGATACGTCTTCCGGACAATCGACAGCGATCGTATCTCGATCGGTGTGCACCATATGTACGGGTCTTCCATGTTCTATCAAACGCAGCATGTCGATGGATTCGTATTGCTCCAGGGGCGTTGGCTCGAGACGCGTATAGAGTTCGAGTTCGCTGCGTGTAAACGCGATAACGCACACCTGTTTCAGCGCAATCGTATCGGCGAGCCCCTCCTCGGTCAACGTCGGAACCGGGGCTCGCGTCATATACATCGCGTTACTTTTCCTGTCTGTTACCACTTTGATCGTATTCGGGTTTTCGTAGTCATCCCGACTGTCCAGCCTGCTTGTCAGATTAACGCATCCGACACTGTCGTCACTCAGGAAGGGCTCGACCGCGGCATCGATCATATCCGGGTATATCATGGGCTCATCGCCTTGCACCATGACGATCAGGTCGGCATCCAGTTTTTGCGCGGCTTCCGCGACCCGGTCGCTGGCGCGCTCATGGGCGGATGAGGTCATGACTACGGGCGCGCCAAAATCCTCCGCCGCCTGGCGGATTTCTTCATCACAGGTTGCGATCACCGTCGCGTGCAACTGTTCGCACAGGGAAACACGACGATAGATATGCTCGATCATCGATTTGCCAAGAATCGGCGTAAGCGGCTTTCCGGGGAATCTGCTCGATCCCATCCTGGCCGGAATTATTGCAACGATCTTCATTTTGAACGGTTTTCCTCGGACGATGGGAAGCGGCAAGGCGCCGCTCGAACCGGCATTGTACTATCAATTTTCAGGGAACTGGCGCGCGAGAGGCAATGGCTGTGAACTCGGCTATTCCTGGCGTAGGCGGGCAAGATTGCACCCGTGGCCAGGGCCAACCCGCGATAGGCACGCAACACCCGTTCATGTAAAATGACTCGTTTGCACGCAGCCTTTCCCATCCTACGGCACCCCCATGAAAGCACTCTTTTTTCTCCGCCACTACAACGACATCGATCACATTACACCGGTCGTCCACAAATGGGTCGAGCGGGGTCACGGCTGCGATTTGGTCCTTATGGGGGAGGCGCATTTCCGCGAGGACTTCAGGATCGTGTACCTGGCTGGTTTGGATAGGGTTCGCGTCGCCCGGATCGACGAAATTCTGAGTCGGCGGCAATTCCTTCGCCTGCGCATGCAAAAACTGCTGCTCGACAGAAACCTGCGTGGAGCCCTGCCGGCGATCGTCGCCCGAATACTCGATCGTGCGTTCGATAGCGAAAAGCGAGCAAAATTCTGGCGGAAAATATCCCGGCTCATCCTGCAACGAAGTTTTGCCGACAACGAGCGTGGCGTGGTTGCATTCGACTGGATCAGCAGCAATTCGGTTTTTCCAATCGAATTTGTGCAAAATGTGGTTGCCACCGCCAAGGGCATGGGGTTGAAAGCCGTTTCCCT
>JAZFYI010000039.1:0-4872 GCA_036443455.1 Gammaproteobacteria bacterium | reverse complement strand
TAAGCGACATTGGTATCGCCCTGCAAAAACCACAACAGCTCATGGATGATCGATTTCAGATGCAGCTTCTTGGTCGTCAGCAGGGGAAAGCCGGCGCCGAGATCGAAGCGCATCTGGTGGCCAAATATGCTGAGGGTGCCGGTACCGGTACGGTCATCCTTGACCGCGCCGTGGTCCCGCACCAGGCGCAGCATATCCAGGTACTGTTTCATGGGGCGGCCGCCCGGTTGCGGGTGTAGGCAACCGTGACGATCGCGACGCCGGCGACGATCATCGGCAGCGATAAAAGCTGCCCCATCGTGACCCAGCCGAAGGCGAGGTACCCCAGGTGTTCGTCCGGCACGCGCACAAACTCGATCAGGACGCGGAACAGGCCATAGAACAACAGAAACAGGCCGCTGGCCGCCATCAGCGGCCGTGGTTTCGCCGTATAAACCCAGAGTATGGCGAACAGCACAAAGCCCTCCAGCAAGGCTTCGTAGAGTTGCGATGCGTGCAGCGCCTGACCGTTGACCATGACGGCCCATGGCGCGCCCGGGTCGGCCGGCCCGCCCCACAGTTCGCCGTTGATGAAATTGCCGATCCTGCCGAAGCCGAGCCCGAGCGGCACCAGCGGTGCCGTGAAATCGCCGATTTGCCAGAAACTCCGGCCGCTGTTGCGGGCGAACAGCATCAGCGCGATGATTACGCCTAGCAGACCGCCGTGGAAAGACATGCCGCCTTCCCAGATCTTGAGTATCGACAGCGGGTTGTCGAGGATTTGGGCGCCGCCATAGAACAGCATGTAACCGATGCGGCCGCCGAGAATGATGCCCATGGCGCCATAAAAAATCAGGTCATCGACCTGCACCGGCGTCCAGCCGGAGTCCGGCTTTTTGGCCCGCCGCCGCGCCAGCCACCACGCAGCCGCAAACGCCAGCAAATACATCAGTCCGTACCAGCGGATTTTGAGCGGACCCAGGGACAGGGCGACGGGATTGAAACCAGGATAAGTCCACATAGGGTGTAAGTGTAACAAAGGATGGACCCGGGGTTTCGCGATGATAAGGTAGGTACCGATGTGGGAAAAAAGATCGTGAAACCTGGGCAGAACAAGCTGGGCGGCGAGACCAGTCCATACCTGTTGCAACACGCGGACAACCCGGTGGACTGGTACCCGTGGGGCGACGAAGCGCTGGACAAGGCCAGGAAAGAAAACAAGCCGATCCTGCTGTCGATCGGCTACTCGGCCTGTCACTGGTGTCATGTCATGGCTCACGAGTCTTTTGAAAACCCGCAGATCGCGGAGCAAATGAACCGGTTGTTCGTGAACATCAAGGTGGACCGCGAGGAACGACCCGATCTGGACCGTGTTTACCAGACCGCACACCAGGTTCTGGCGCAACGGGCCGGTGGCTGGCCGTTGACCGTGTTCCTCGACCCCGAAGACCAGATGCCGTTTTTTGCCGGCACCTACTTCCCGCCGACTTCCCGGCAAGGCATGCCGGGATTTACCGACGTGCTGATGCGCATCGACGAGTTTTATCGCAAGGAGCACGAGGGCTTGCGCGAGCAAGCCGAATCCTTGCAAGAGGTCCTGGCGCGGATCGAGGCGCCGCCGGGTGACGATGTGCCGGCAGCGGCGGTTTTTGCGCAGGCGCGGCAGACCCTGGAGCGGGATTTTGACGGGCGCTTTGGCGGCTTTGGCCGGGCGCCGAAATTCCCGCACCCAGGCTTTTGCCAGAGATTACTGCGCCACTGGCGCGCCACGGCCACGGAATCGAACCCGGATGTGCAGGCCCTGTACATGGTCAGCCACACGCTGGGGCAAATGGCCCGCGGCGGTCTGTACGACCAGCTGGGCGGCGGGTTTTTCAGATACAGCGTCGATGCTTACTGGGCGATCCCGCACTTCGAAAAAATGCTTTATGACAACGGCCAGTTGTTAGCGCTGTATGCACAGGCCTGGCAGGCCACCGCCGACCCGTATTACCGGGACATCGCCGGTGCAACCGCGGACTGGGTGATACGCGAAATGCAATCGCCCGCCGGCGGTTTTTACGCGACGCTGGATGCCGATAGCGATGACGGCGATGGCCGGAAAACAGAGGGCGCTTTCTATACCTGGACGCCCGCGGAAATAAAGGGCTTGCTCGATGACGATGAATTCCTGGCGATCGAGGCCGTGTATGGCCTGGACCAGCCGCCCAATTTCGAAAACAGCCGCTGGCATCTGAACCTGCGGCAGGACCAGTCGGCCGATGCCGATTTGCTCGCCCGCGCGCGGGAGAAATTATCCAGGGCACGCGGGGAAAGAATATGGCCGGCGCGTGACGAGAAAATCATCTGCAGCTGGAACGGGCTGATGATCCAGGGCCTGGCGATCGCCGCCCGCGCGCTCGATCGGGATGATCTTGCGGAATCGGCCATGCGCGCCGCGAATTTCGTGCTCGAAAAACTCTGGGATGACGAGGCCGGCCTGTGGTCCGTGTACAAGGATGGCCGCGCGCGCTTCCCCGCATACCTCGATGACTACGCCTTCATGCTCGATGGCCTGCTCGAATTGTTGCAGACCCGCTGGGATTCGCAGCTTTTCGGCTTCTGCGTGACGCTGGCCCGGCGCCTGGTCGACGATTTCGAAGACCGCGATCACGGCGGATTCTTTTTCACCGCCCACCAGCACGAGAAACTGTTGTTCCGGCCAAAAACCTTTGCCGATGAGGCGATACCCGCGGGCAACGGCATCGCGGCGTTTGCGCTGCAGCGCCTGGGTTATTTGCTCGGTGACACCAGGTTCCTGCAAGCCGCGCAAAATACCCTGCAAAGCGGGAAACCGGCGATCGAACAATACCCCGCCGGCCACGCGGCCATGCTGGACGCCCTCGAGGAACACTTGCAACCCGGCGAGACCATCGTCATCCGGGGCGCAACGGAGGATGCTACCCGCTGGCGCAAAGCCGCTACCTTGGTCTATGCGCCAAAAAGGCAGGTCTATTTGCTGACCGGAGACGACGAGGCATTACCGGATGCGCTTGCCGACAAGCGGGCCGGGGAAGGCACGGTGGCTTATGTCTGCCAGGGCCAGGTATGCAGCGAACCGCTGACGACGATGGATGCGATGCTGGCGGCGATCGCCAGCTAAAAAACCGCTTTTTTATTCCTCGCCAGTATGCGGAACCGTCGCGGGTTTTGGCCCGACAAACTTCGCCAGGATCAGCCCGGCAATCAGCCAGGAGCTGACATCGTAAACCGCGTTATACATTTGCCATGGGAGCCCCAGACCCCACCAGATGACATCAGAGATCCGCGTCCAGAAAGCCACGATCACACCGGCCAGAAACACGAACAACACGCGATCGCCGTAGGTAGCCAGCGCGTTGCCGGTCAACCTCATCAACAGCGAAATCATCAGGGTCGTAATCAGCATGTGCATGAAACCGGCCAGCAACACGCTGAGGCTGTCGGGTTCGGCGCCATCGATGTCGATATTGACCATCGCGACCGGACCCTGCCGGTACAGCGTGTTCATCTCGTCCTCGTCGGGATTCCTTGGGTCGGGCAAGTAGTAAGTTCCCGATTGCGGGAAATGTTCCAGCAGGGCCTGGCCCGCCGCCGGTTCATCGGCCACGGTTTTCAGTGCGGTATAGGGAAGCGGGCTCACAGCCCAATAGGCAAAACCCCAGAACAATAATGCGACCGCTGCGATCACGCTGCCCAGTAACAGGTTTTTCATTGGAGGCCTCCGTTTTAATCTTGTTTTTTTGGCCTTTCTTCAGTGTAGTTCAAAAATTCCTTGTTTGCTTTTGTCGGCGCCTACTGCTCAGCGAAGGTTTTTCAGCCTTTGCCCCGCGCGGGGCACTTTACCGCCTCCCCTTTCATCGCGGAACCGGAACGGTACCGATACCAGCGCCATTTCGCGGTTGAGCTGCACATCGAAATGCAAATGTGGTCCCGTGCTGAAACCGGTGTTGCCCGAATCTGCGATGTACTGACCTTCGTCCACTTCATCGCCGATACGGACCCGGATCGAGTCCCAGTTGAGGTGTGCATAGACCGCGATGCTGCCATCGTCGTGAACGATACGCACGAGGTTGGCCCTGGGCCCGTCTTTTTCCAGGTCCGTGCCATTGGCGAAAAAATGGGTCGCCTGGTCGATGACGGTGCCGCCGCGCGCGGCATATATAGGTGTGCCGACCGGCATTTCAATATCCACCGCGTACCGGTTCGCGGCATCGAAATGGGATAATTTCCCGGGGTAAGCCTGGCTGATCAGGTAGTCGGAAGCGGCCGCAAAAGGCGCTCGATACGGTACCGGCGGCCGGTGCCTGGCCTGCGGGTCACCGATGACGAAATGGGCCTGGTAGGCGAACGACCAGCCACCGGGTTGAGCGGAGGTGACCGTGGTGACGACTTCATCGGCCGTTGCCGCCACCACATGGCGGATGATGTCGCCCGGATTGTGGTTCAGGTTGTCGGCCTCGGTGATCTGCAAAATCACTTCGATCGGAACCTCGAAAGTATTGATCGCGACCAGGTCGACTTCACCGGCGCGTCGTCTTTCGGTCATCCGGATCGTCGGCCGCGGGCGTTTGACCTCCATCTCCTGGCTGACTACGTCTTTTCGTCCGGGCGGCGGCCGGTCCGAATAGACCCAGTTGCCCTGCTCGTCCTTATAGCGGTACAACTCGCCCGCATCCAAAAGTGGCGCCAGCAAGATCAGCAAAGCCAACAGCAAGGTCACGCGCCGGGAATCAATGGCCTGCATGTGGTTGCTCCTCGCCGGTGGCGGGTAACGGGCTTCTGCGCCAGCCCTGTTCCGTCCGGTTGATCTCGTAGGCGGGCCAATAGCGGTTATCCAGCTTCAGCGTGATGACCTCGATGCGGTTGTTCCAG
>JAZFYI010000038.1:0-17643 GCA_036443455.1 Gammaproteobacteria bacterium | reverse complement strand
TCCATGAAACCCACCTGGTCGTCGCGTTTCCGGTAAACCACCAAAAACGTACTTTGCCCGGCAGGCTTTTGCGGCTGGTTTGCCGGGGAGATCTGGTGGACCGGGTAGTCATAAGCCAGCACCCAGGCCAGCGGCGATAGCACGGGCCGGCCGGCCATCAGGTCGCCCTCCGGGTCGATACCGGAAAGATCGAATTCCCTGGTATCGATCTGCAGGGCGAGCTCGACCCACTCGTAGTGGGCCAACTCGTTCAAGAAAGACGGCTCGTCATTCGCGGCCGCGTGCTCATCCTGCAAGTAGTCCAGGAAATCCTTGGGTATCTCCAGAAAATACGGCGTCTGCGAACGATGCGTGGAGAAATACCGGCGAATCAGGACGCGCCAGCGTTCGTCACCCATTATCTTGCTCAAGACCGGAAAGGTTCCGGCCAGCAACTTGACCAGGTTATTGAAAAACAAGTCCCGGTAAATGGTCATTCGCCGGTCTTCGATACCCTCCGGCGCCGGTTGACTGTCGGGGTCGCGAATATGCGCGGCAAAGGCGTGTTGCAATTGCTGGAACGGCAAGCTCTTATCCATGCGAAACGCTCGCCGCGGGCCGCGACCATTTTTTCTGCAGCTCGATGATGATATCCATCTCGTCGATCAGTTCCGCCAGCGGCGGAATATTGAAGTCGCGCTCGAGCAGGGTCGGCACGACGCCACAATGGGCATAAGCCTTGTCGAGAAGCTGCCAGACCGGGTCTATCACATCGGCGCCATGGGTATCGACGCGTAAATCCTCGGCTTCGACGTAATGACCGGCAACGTGAAAATAAACCACGCGGTCTGCCGGCAACGCGGTCAGGAAATCTTCCGCGTCATAGCGGTGGTTGATGCTGTTGACATAGATGTTGTTGACATCGAGCAGCAGGCCGCAATCGGCTTCTTCGAGTACTGCGTTGATAAACTCGATTTCCTTCATTTCCTGCCCGGGCGCGGCGTAATAGGAAACGTTTTCGATCGCAAAAGGCCGCTCCAGGATGTCTTGTACCTGGCGAATTCTGCCGGCGACATGATGGACCGCGTCGGCCGTGAACGGGATTGGCATCAGGTCGTAAAGATGCCCGTGGTCGCTGCAGTAACTCAGGTGTTCGGTGTAAAACCGGATGTTGTGCTCATCGAGGAAGCTCCGCACCTGTTTGACAAACTCGACATCCAGGGGTTCGGGGCCGCCGATCGACAAAGACAGGCCATGACAGACGAACGGGTATCTCTCGGTAAACGCGCGAAACCGTTTCCCCAGCCGGCCACCGACGCCGATCCAGTTTTCCGGCACGGCCTCCAGGAAACTGATCTGCTCCGGCGACTGGCCCTCCAGTGGCTTGAGCAATGCCCGGCGCAGACCGAGTCCGGCGCCTTCGACAGGATAGTTTTCGCTCATTCAGACCTCCGGAGATTCGCTTGCGGGCAGCCAGCGTAATGGCCCCGTTCTTACCAGGAAATGACCGCAACCGGCGGCTAATTATTACAAAATCGACGATTCAGCTTACGCTCGGTTCGTTCAACCGGCAAGCGGGTCAGGCGTTTCCTGACAGGCGGAGAAACCGGTCCGGGCGTGCGTCGTCAGCGCGTGCCAGTCCCATTTACCGATTCGGAGGGATTTGTTTTTCGCCGGTACTCGCACAAGTCCTCGATCGGGCACTGCGGGCAAAGCGGGCGCTGTGCCTTGCAAATGTATCGGCCATGCAATATCAGCCAGTGATGCGCATCCTGGCGAAACTCGTCCGGGACCAGTCTGAGCAGCCTTTTTTCGACTTCAAGCGGGGTTTTCCCCGGTGCGATACCGGTGCGGTTGGCAACCCTGAATATATGCGTATCGACGGCGATGGTTGGTTCGCCGAAGGCGGTATTCAGGATGACGTTGGCGGTCTTGCGACCGACGCCGGGCAGACTTTCGAGTCCGGCCCGGGTGCGCGGGACCTCGCCCGCGTATTTTTTCTCGAGTATGCGGCACGTGGCGATGATGTTTTTCGCCTTGGTGTTGTACAGACCGATGCTGTGTATATGTTTTTTCAGACCGTCCAAGCCGAGACCGAGCATGGCCGATGGGGTATCGGCTACTGCGTACAGGCCGCGGGTCGCCTTGTTGACGCTGATATCGGTAGCTTGTGCGGACAGGATGACGGCAACCAGCAATTCGAAATCGGAGCGATAAAGAAGTTCGGTCGTCGGCTCGGGATTGGCGGCTTTGAGCCTGGCGAAAATTTCCGTTCGCCTGGCGCGGTTCATACTCGCTCGCTCACTGCATCGTCGCTCGGTGCAAGCGCTGCAAGGCGAGCACGGCGGTGATCCAGGGCGTTCTTTACCGCCACCAGCATGCCGAGACCGATAAACGCGCCCGGGGGCAGCAGCGCGAGCAGAAATCCATGTTCGGGGGCGAAAAACTGGATAGTCCAGTTGCTGGCGATATCGCCGAACAGCAAGTCGGCGCCATCCAGCAAGCTGCCGCGACCGATCAGTTCCCGTGCTGCGCCGAGTACAACCAGCGTTGCGGCAAAGCCACTGCCCATCGCCAGCCCATCGAGCAGCGATGGCAGCGGCCGGTTACGGGAGGCGAACGCCTCGGCGCGGCCGATGATTGTGCAGTTGGTGACGATCAACGGCACGAAGATGCCGAGCACCCGGAACAGGCTGTGAAACCACGCATTCATGACCAGTTCGATGACGGTGACCAGAGAGGCGATCAGCAGCACAAACACCGGGATACGTATTTCGTCCCGCAAAAAGTTGCGGCTCAAAGACACGACCAGGTTGGAAGCACAGAGCACGGCAATCGTTGCGACGCCGAGTCCCAGGCCGTTGATCAGGCTGTTGCTGACCGCCAGCAGCGGGCAAAGACCGAGCAATTGAACGAGCGCGGGATTATTGTTCCACAAGCCCGTGTCGATGATTTTCCTGTTGACCGTTTTCATGGCGGGTTTTGCATCCCGAACCGGTAACTCTCTCCAGTGGTTGCAGCAAACAGCCGCTCACTATGCTGGTCAAAATACAACATCGCTTTGTGCACTGCCTGGACCACGACCCGGGGGCTGATGGTCGCCCCGGTGAGTTGATCGAAGCGGCCGCCGTCTTTTTTCACCTGCCAGTCCGCCGCCGGGGTAATCGCCAGTGACAGGCCGGGAAACTGTTCGACCCAGTCCGAGCGTTGCTGGTCGATGCCATCGCCCAGACCCGGTGTCTCACGGTGAGCTACGACCCTGACACCCGCCAGCGTGCCATCGGCATAGATGCCGACCAGAAGGCGAATGACGCCGTTGTAACCATTGGGGGCCTGCGGCGATATAATCAGGCCGACCGGTTGCCCCTGCCGGCGCGCGCGGTAAACGGCGACGCCCTGGTCGATGCCAAGCAGTTCCTCATCGATGACATCGATCTTATCGGTGAAAAAATCGTTATCGTAGGCTGACGCAGGTATCAATTCGTTGAGGCTGCGCATCATGTATTCGCGTTCGTTCTTTTCTATCCTGTCCGCCGTCAGTACTTGGAAAAAAGTCACGACGCCCACGCCGAGTACGGCGAACAAGAACAGGCTCAGACCGGAGCGGCTTATCAGCCTGAAAAGATTTCCGCGGTCAGTCATGGCCATAAACCCGCGGCCTGGTGTAATGGTCGATCAATGGCGTCGTCATGTTCATAAACAGCACGGCGAAGGCGACCCCATCCGGAAACCCGCCCCAGGTACGGATCACGTAAACGAGTATGCCTATACCCGCGCCATATATTTTTTGACCGCGGGGCGATAACGGTGCAGTGACCGGGTCGGTGGCAATGAAAAACGCACCGAACAGCGTGGCGCCCGCGAACAGGTGAAACCCGGATGGCACATAGGCGCCCGGGTTCAGCACGTACATGACGGCCGCTGTCACGAACAGGCCGAGCAACATGAACGACGGGATCTGCCAGCGGATTACGCCCTTGTAGAGCAGCCACATGCCACCGAGTGCACTGTATATGCCAATCCACTCCCAGCCTTTGCCGGCGAAATTACCGAACAGCGGCCCGTTCTTGATTTCCGAATAGTTCCTGGCCTGTGCCAACTGGTTCCGGGTGACGTCCAGCGGCGAAGCGGCGGTGATCGTATCCATCGCCTGCCCGGCCGGCAGATGTCCGGTGAACAGGTAAAAAAGACTGTCGCCGAAACCGGGGTGAGCGATACCGATGTCCACGTTCAGCGGTGGCAGCCAGCTGGTCATGTAGACCGGGAAAGACACCAGCAAAACCACATAGGCGGTCATCGCTGGGTTGAATGGATTTTGCCCGAGGCCACCGTACAGGTGTTTGGCAATGACGATGGCGAAAAGCACGCCGGTCGCCGTGACCCACCAGGGCGTCAGCGGCGGCAGCGTAAAGGCGAGCAACACCGCGGTCACCAGCGCGCTGAAATCCATCAGGTAAGGCCGCAAGGGCAAACCGCGCAGTCTTAGCATTGCAGCCTCGGCCGCGAGTGCGACTCCCCCGGCAACGACAATATTGAAGATCAGCCCGGGCCCGAAGAAATAAACATGCGCGATGGCTGCCGGGATCAGGGCCTTGAGCACCCGTTGCATCATGCGCCGTACGCTGCCCGATGGCGTGATATGCGGCGCGAACTGGGTTTCAAATTTCATGGTCTGAATCCTGGTCCGGCTCAACCGCTGTACCGGTTTTTTCCTGTGCACGTTGCACCGAGGCTGCGATCTGCCGCTCGCGTTCCTGCTGGTTGCCCTCGGCGAGCCGTTTTTTGCGCGCGCTCAGTCGCGCCTGCCGCGCATGTTCCTCGATGCTGATGCGAGCTTCGCGGTCTTCAAATCTGTGTTTGGCCAGCTGCGACTTTTGCTGTTGCCGGTCACGCGCGGACAACTCCGACTTGGCGTATCGAAAATACTGGGCAAGGGGGATATGGCTTGGGCAAACATAATCGCAGCAACCACACTCGATACAGGCGCCGACCGAAAGTTTGGCCGCCTTGTCCAGGTCTCCGCCTTTGACCTGCCAGTACAGTTCCTCCGGTTGCAGATGCGCAGGGCACACTTGCGCGCATTTGCCGCAGCGTATGCACGGCATCACGAAATCGGTCTGTTGCAGCTCACTCGGGCCGGCGACCGCGATACAGTTGGTGCCCTTGATGACCGGCAGCCGGTCATCGGTCAGTGAAAAACCCATCATCGGGCCGCCCATTACCATGGCTTCGGCGCCATCGCGATAGCCGCCACAGGCCGCGACCAGGTCTGCGATCGGCGTCCCCAGCCTGACTTCAACGTTGCCAGGCAAATGAACGCCTTTCCCGGCAACGGTGGTGATTCGTGAAATCAGCGGCTGGCCATCGATCAATGCGTGTTTGACCGCGAGCGCCGTACCGACATTCTGCGACAGGTAACCGATGTCCTGTGGCAAACCGTCGTGGGGAACCTCCTGGCCGGTCAGGACCTGCACCAGTTGCCGCTCTCCGCCGGCAGGATATATCGAGTAAATTTTTCGCAGGACGATACGCTCGTCGCCAATTTTGGCCAGGGCTTTTTCGAGTGCCGTGATGGCTCTTTTCTTGTCACGCTCGATGCCGATCAATGCTCTGGGTGTCGACATCGCGTGCAGCATGATCTGAATCCCGGTTATCAGCTCATCGGCATGCTCCCTCATCAACATGTCATCGCAACTGATGATGGGTTCGCATTCGGCGGCATTGATGATCAGATCCTTGATGCCCCGGTCTTCGGCCTTGGATATCTTGGCGGCCGTCGGGTACATCGCGCCGCCGAGACCGGTGATGCCGGCCCTTTGAATCCGGTCCTGGATCTCCTCGGGGCTCAGCGACAGGTAATCCAGGCAGGCCAGGCCGGTATCGATCGCCTGGTCCTTGCCATCCGAGCGCAGGACCACGCACAGCGCACTGAGACCACCTGGATGCGGAATGGGGTGCATGCCAATGGACTCCACGGTTCCCGACGTCGGCGCATGCACCGGCGCCGACACGTGGCCATCGGCCGCACCGAGCGGCTGCCCTTTGAGCACTTTGTCGCCGGCTTTTACCAGCGGTATGGCCTCGCGACCGATGTGCTGGGACAGCGGAATCACCAGCTTGTCCGGAACCGGGACGTGGCGGATCGGGGTCAAGGTGGACTGAATCTTGTTGGGTAAAAGTTTCAGGCCGCCCCTGAAACGACGTGGCATGATTTTGTCTTGCTGTTCCATATTCTTACTGGCTGACCCGCTGTTCCGGGCTGGGCCATTTCCAGCTACCCGCCCGCGGCGCCGGCACAACCATATCGATACAGTCGACGGGGCACGGTTCCACGCACAGATCGCAGCCGGTGCATTCGGACTCGATCACCGTGTGCATCTGTTTGCTGGCGCCGAGTATGGCGTCGACCGGGCAAGCCTGGATGCAGATCGTGCAGCCTATACACAGATCTTCATCGATCACCGCTGTTGCGAGCGGCTTTTCCTCGCCATAGTCTGGATCGAGCGATTTGATATCCCGGCCGAGCAGTTTGGCCAGTGCGTGAATCGTCGCTTCGCCGCCGGGCGGGCAGTGGTTGATATCCGCCTCGCCCGCAGCTATCGCCTCCGCATAGGGCCGGCAACCCGGGAAATTGCATTGGCCACATTGAGTCTGGGGCAACAGGTTGTTGATCTGCTCGACTACCGGGTCCCGGGTAATCCTGAATCGGTCCGCGGCAAAGCCAAGCGCCACGCCCAGGGCGAGCGCGAGCAATCCGATTGTAATGATCGCGAGCAAGACTACACCTTGACCAGCCCGGTAAAGCCGAGAAAAGCGAGCGCCATGATCCCCGCCGTGATCAGTGCGATCGATGCGCCCTTGAACGGTTTTGGAATATCGGCAAGCTCAATTCTTTCGCGGATCGCCGAAAAGAAAACCAGGACCATCGAAAACCCGAGTGCGGCCCCAAAGCCATACAGCAGCGACTCGACGAAGCCATGCGATTCCTGGACATTCAGCAAGGTCACGCCGAGGACCGCGCAATTGGTGGTGATCAGCGGCAGATATATGCCAAGGATCTGATACAGCAGCGGGCTGGACCGCCGCACCATCATTTCCGTGAACTGAACCATTGCGGCGATCAGCAAAATAAAAGTAATGGTCCGCAGGTAGGTCAGCCCCAGCGGTTCGAGCAGATAATGATGCAGGAGGTAGCTGGCCGCCGAAGACAAGGTCAGGACAAAAGTCGTCGCCAGGCCCATACCCACGGCGCCATCCAGTTTTCGCGATACGCCCATGAACGGGCACAGGCCAAGAAACTTCACCAAAACGAAATTGTTGACCAGTACGGTACTGACGATAATCAAACCCAGTTCGCTCATCTCATGCCTTGATGCTGATCATGTAGTCCTGCGCCTAGTGTTTGGCCGATGGCGCCAGCTTCTCGCGTGACGCCGCCACCATTTTTTCGATATCCGCCGTCTCGATTCGCCGGGCCAGCGGTTTGAACGGATTGATGGCGCTTGCCACCTGGGGTATGCGCAAATCGTCCCAGTCCGTTTCGCCGGTTTGCAGAAATTCCTCGGCATTGGCAACGAGTTTGGGCAGCACCGGCTTGAGATAAATGCACAGTTGCCTGAAATGATTGAGGCCTTGCGTACAGATGCCCTGGATCTTTTGTTCGTTGCCTTCTTCCCTGGCCAGGACCCATGGCTTTTGCTCATCGATATAACGGTTTGCTTCATCGGCCAGCGCCATGATCCTGCGAATGGCCTGCGCGTATTCGCGTTTCTCGTAGGCATCGGCGATAGCCTCGGACGCATCCGCAAACCGGCTGAACAAATCGGGATCCGGCAGTTCCGTGGCCAGTTTTCCATCGGCCAGCCGCTCAACGAAACCGGCGCAACGGCTGGCAATATTGACCAGCTTTCCAACCACGTCGCTGTTTACGCGGTGCCTGAAATCCTCGAGATTCAAGTCGAGGTCGTCGATGCCGGGCCCCAGCTTGCCGGCGAAATAATATCTGAGGTACTCGGGGTCGAGATGCTCCACGTATGTTTTCGCGGTGATAAAAGTGCCGCGCGATTTGGACATCTTGGCGCCGTTGACGGTCAGGAATCCATGCGCCAGCACCGAAGTCGGGATCCGGTAACCGGACCCATGCAGGACCGCCGGCCAGAACAGCGCGTGAAAATAAATGATGTCCTTGCCGATAAAATGGTACAGCTCGGTGCTGCCGCCCGGTCTCCAGTAACTGTCGAAGTCGATGCCCTCGTTGCGGCAATACTGGACAAAGCTCGCCATATAACCGACCGGGGCATCCAGCCACACGTAAAAATACTTTTGCTCTTCGCCTGGGATTTCGAAGCCGAAATAGGGCGCATCCCGTGAAATATCCCAGTCGCGCAGGCCCGCTTCGAACCACTCGTCCAGTTTCCTGACTATGCTGGTATGCAGTTGCCCACTGTGTATCCATTCACGCAGCATGGTCGCGAAATCGGCAAGCCGGAAAAACAGGTGTTCGGATTCCTTTTCCACCGGCGGCTTTCCCGAAACCACCGAAATCGGGTTGACCAGCTCGGATGGCGAATAAGTCGCGCCGCAGACCTCGCAGCTGTCGCCGTACTGGTCATCCGCGCCGCACCTGGGGCAATTGCCGCGTACATAGCGGTCGGGGAGAAACATGTTGCGCTGTTCATCGAAGGCCTGGCGGATTTTCTTCCGGCTGATGTGGCCGTTTTTCACCAGGGCTGCGTATATGCCCTCTACAAGTTCGCGATTTTCCTCGGAATGAGTACTGTGAAAGTTATCCATTTCGATATGGAAATTCGCATAGTCCCGCCGGTTGCTCTCGGCAACCCGGGCCACGAGTTCTTCCGGGGTGATGCCTTCCTTCTCCGCGGTCAGCATGATCGGCGTGCCATGGGCGTCGCTGGCGCAGACAAACAGACAGTCATTGCCGCGCAGTTTTTGAAAACGCACCCAGATATCTGTCTGCACGTACTCCAGCATATGGCCGAGGTGCAAGTCTCCGTTTGCATAAGGCAGGGCGCTGCTCACCAGGATCTGGCGTTTTTGTCTACTCATTATGATTTAGCGCCCGGTGTGTCGTTAAGCCGTTTTGCATCAAGGCCGGATTATGCCACAAGGGTCAGCCATTTCGGGGCGCTTCCAGCTCTCTGATTTCCTCGAATTTCTTTTTATCGAGCGCTTTCATATAGGCCTCTTCGGCGGAAATCGTCCCCTTGTTGTACAGCGACATCAGCGACCCGTCCATGGTGCACATGCCCACGCCGGCACTGCTTGCCATCGTGTTTTCCAGCTGATCCAGTTTTCCCTGGCGAACCAGGTTGGAAATCGCCGAATTGTTGATCAATATGTCCAGTGCGGCGACCCGGCCATCCTTGTCGCTGCGTCTGACCAGCTGCTGGGAAATCACACCCCTCAGCGAGGTCGAGAGCATCGACCGAACCGGGGCTTGCTTATCCGCCGGAAAAGCATGAACGATACGGTCTACAGTCGCGGCCGCGCCGTTCGTGTGCAGGGTACCCATGACCAGGATTCCCATTTCGGCCGCGGTAACCGCGATACTCATCGTTTCGAGATCACGCATTTCGCCAACCAGGACGACATCCGGGTCTTCGCGCAACGCGGAATGGAGGGCGTTGGCAAAACTGTCGGTATGCGCCCCGATTTCCCGCTGGCTGATCAGACAATTTACCCGTTTGTGAATAAATTCGATCGGGTCTTCGATCGTAATGATGTGACCTTTGATTCGTTTGTTGATGGCATCGATCATTGCCGCCAGCGTTGTTGATTTGCCGGAACCGGTTTTTCCCGTGACCAGGATAAGACCACTCGACGAACGGCAAAGCTCGCTGACGACGGTCGGCATGCCGAGGTCGACCAGGGTCAGCGTCTTGCTCGGGATGACCCTGAAAATACCACCCAGCCCGCCGAGGTGGCGGAAGATGTTGACCCGGAAGCGGGCAACGTCGCCCAGGGTATACGCAAAATCGGCGCCATCATGCTTGTCCAGCGCCTTTTGCGCCTTGCGGGGCATGATATTCCCAAGTTCGATCTCGGCCTCTTCCTGGCCCAGGCGATCCGGGCGCAAGGTTTGAAGATCACCGAATTGCCTGATACGGGGCGGGTCTCCGGCGACGAAATGCAGGTCGGAGCCATTTTTTTCCACCGTTTCCTTTAGCAACTCTTCGATCAGGCTCACTGGCGATCTCCGTTTCAGGTTTCGAATCTGGGCATCAGGCTGGTATCGGTGACAAAACGCTTGAACAGGGATCTATCCTGCGCAAAGGCCACCGCATGATCCGGGTCGATCTCCTTGGCTTCTATGGCGTCAAGCAAGGCCTGATCGAGCATTTGCATGCCCAGGTTTTTGCCGGTTTGCAGCTGGGACGGGATTTGGTGTGTCTGGTCTGTCGAGATGAGTTTGGCGATGGCCCGGTTCATGATCATGATCTCCAGGACCGCCTTGCGGCCCCTGGAGTCCGGTGTCCTGACCAGAACCTGGGAGATCACAGCGTTCAGGCCCTGCGCCAGAAACGATTTGGTTTGTTCGCGAAGCTCGGCCGGCAAAGCGTCGATCATACGATCGATGGTCTTTACAGCCCCGGTGGTATGCAAGGTGCCAAGAACGAGATGCCCTGTTTCGGCAGCGGTCATCGCCATCGAAATGGTTTCCTCGTCGCGCAGTTCGCCGACCAGGATGACATCCGGGTCCTCGCGCATTGCGGCACGGACACCATCGGCAAAGGAGCGTATATGGGTGCCCAGTTCACGCTGGATTATCTGCGAGCTGTTGCTGGTATGGACGAATTCGATCGGGTCTTCCAGGCTGATGATATTCACCTTGCGATTTCGATTGATGTAATCGATCATCGCGGCGAGGGTCGTCGATTTCCCGGTGCCGGTCGAACCGGTAACCAGGACCATGCCCTGGTGATGGTCGCAGAGTTTTTTTACGATCGGCGGCATCCCGAGTTTGTCGAGTGACGGCACTTCGTCCGGGATGTGCCTGAAGGTTGCACCAACGCCGGTTTCCTTGCGAAAAATATTGACCCGGAACCGCCCGCCGTCTTCACTGACATAGGCAAAATCGATGTCGCCACCCATGTCAAACCGGTCGCGCTGGTTTTCGGTCAGGATTTCTTCGACATATCCTTGCAGTTCGGTGCCGCCAAGATCGCGAAAGCGGATTGGAGTCAGGTCGCCATGCAGCCTGAGCATCGGCGGGACGCCAACCGCGAGATGGATATCGGAGCATCCTTGCTGCAGGCCGAGTTTCAAGAACGCATCGATTCTCGCCATCAGCGCAGACCCATGCCCGATCGTTTGCTGGTCATTTGAATCCACCCTGAAAGATTCCAGGGCCTAGAATATCAAAGGTAGGCATCCATTGCCTGATAGATATCATCCATGGATTCATGCCGATCCTTGGGGTCCAGGGACATGGCCTTGGCGATGATATCGCTCAGTTCCTGCGGTATTTTCTTGTTGACCTCGATGGCCGATGGCGCCTTGCCCTGCACATGCTGGTACATCACCGCCATGTGATCGCCGCGGCGGTATGGCGCCACCCCGGTCAACAGCTCGTAAAGAATAATGCCAAGGCTGTAAATATCCGCCTGAACGTTGACCTTCTTGCCAAGAATCTGTTCCGGCGCCATGTATTTCGGTGAGCCGATCACGTAACCGGTCTTGGTCAATTGGGTGTCGCCGCTTTTTTGGGCTGCCGCCACGCCAAAATCCACGATCTTGAGCAAGCCTTCCTCATTGATCAGAATATTTGCGGGTTTCAGATCCCGGTGGACAATGCCGGCGGCGTGGGCGACCGCCATGCCGGTCGCGATATCGCAGGCGAAGCGCACGGCCTTTTTGGTAGCCAGCGGTTTTTCATCGATGACTTCACCGCCCAGGGTATGCGACGGAAAATATTCCATCGAGATGGCATACAGGCCCTGCAGGAAAAGAAAATCATAGATCCGGATCACGTTTTTGTGAGTGATTTTTCTTGAGTAACGCAACTCGTGTACAAAGCGCTTGAGCATTTCTTCATCCGATGAAACATTCGGATTAAGAAATTTGAGTATAAGTTGCTCTTCGACCACGCTGTCTTCAACCAACAGCACGGTACCGAAAGCGCCTTTGCCGATCTGGGTGATGTATTTGTAACGTTCCGCAATGATATCGCCTGGTTTCAGGGTCGTGATGTCCAGAATCTTGGCTTTCTCAGCCGCCTTGATGACTTCGGTGACTTCGCGGCTATCCATCAGCAAGGTATGGTCAGGTTCGGCATATTGTGCGACTTCCTCATCCGAGAGAACCGCCGTATCCGAGAAACGCCGCTCGAGTTTCTTCATCGCCCGTTTTGCGGCGCGATTGACTGTTTCATCCTTGCCGCCGGTCTGGGCGGCGATGGCTTTTCGAACATCGTCCGAATGGTCCGCATCTGTCAGGCTGGCCAGGGCAGCCATGGCTTCCAGCCGGATTGCTTTTTCCTCCCGGGCCAGCAACGGCATCAGCTTATCGATGCATTTCTCATCGCCAATCTTGCCTAGTGCGCGGACAATGACCGGCATTGCCTTGTGGTTGGATTCCACCATTTCGACCAGGGCCGGCACGGCTTCCTTGCTGCCGATTTCGGCCAGTGCGTCCACCGCACGTTCGCTCACCCACCAGTCCTTGTCTTTGGTTGCTTCAATCAGTTTGCCGATGGCTCGTTTATCGCGGGTCACATTGAGGATTTCGATTGCCGCTCGCCTGATGCCTTCGTCCTTGTCGCCGATCAGGTCCATTACCGCATCGACGACCCGTGATCCGCCAATTTTTGCCAGGGCGTCAGCCGAACGGGATCGCACCCACCAGTCTTCATCGGCGATGGCTTCAAGCAGGTGCTTGATCGAATTGGCATCACCGATTTCGTTCAGCACCTCGACGGCGGCACGGCGAACAAATTCGGATTCGTCTTTGAGGATGTGAACCAGGTGTTTGACGGTGTCCGGGTGGTTGATCTTGATCACCAGCTCGATTGCCCTGTTTTGCACTTCCAGATCCGGGTCGCGCAACAATCGCATGACCGCTTCCGAATTGATGTCTCCATCCATGTGGCCTAGCGCAGTCAGCGCGGCCTGGCGGACCATTTTGTTCTTGTTGGCGAGCTGCTTCTCGAAGCAGCGTCTGACCTCGGGTTTGTTGTAGCGGTACAGAATATTGATGATGTGCACCTTGGCTATCGAGTCCTTGCCCTCCATGCGTTCGATCAGGTCAGGCACCATGTCTTCATTGGCAAGGCTCGCGATCAGGCCAAAGATCGCCGCCTTTTCGTGCGGCTCGACCTTGTACGCCACGCGCAAAAGCTCGTATACATTCAGCCGTTTGTTGTTGTGTTTGAGGACAGAGATGACGGCTGCCTTGTCGGTGTCCGGATCACGGAGCAATTCCAGCAGTAGTGAAGGGTTGTACTGATTGCTGCTGGTCATTGCCCAGGCGATGCCGGCGACCACCCGTTCGTTTTTTTCCTTGAGTCCTTCTCCGAACAGGGGAAAGGTCTTGTCGGTGAGCGTCTGCGACAGGACATCGACATAGGCTACGGTTTGTTTCTTGTCGGCATGCGCCAGGGCCTCCAGGACCGGGGGAACCGCGCTGCCGCCGAGGGTGGACAGTTTTTGCAGTGCCTTCAGGGCCGCCGGCGATTCCACCTCGCCAAGCTCCAGAACCTGGGACATGAGGCGTTCCGCCCTCATATCAGAAAGAAACTTCATGGATTGCGCGTCTCAGTCGTCACTATTGGGCTGGCCTCGCTGTCTCGCAGGTTATGCCGCGCCTGCTGTCGATATCCGCTGTTTTCTGTGAGTCTTCACCATAATCCGCTGCATTATGCCACACGGATGCCGGCAAAATAGCGACCTGAATCACAGCGCGCAATTGTTCAGAGAAAGGCCGGGACAGGTTACAATAGGCCACCTTTCTGTGATTTCAACCTGCCAATGAAAAATGACATCGATCCGGGGCTTGCCAAAGTTCTCGCGGATTTTGGTGAAAATGACCTTGGGCACCCGCTCGCCGATGTGGCCAAAGTCGTCGATGTGAACGAAGCGGACGGCGGCATTGCCATCGAGATCTGCCTGGGTTTTCCCGCGGATCGATACCGGGACTGGCTGATTGCCGAGCTGACTCCGTTGATCGAGAAACAGCTGGGGGCCGGTCCGGTCAAGCTCAGGATAGCCTGGCGGGTTGCTGCGCATGCGGTCCAGGCCACATTAAAACCGCTGGGGCAGGTGCGGAACGTCATCGCGGTTGCCTCCGGCAAGGGCGGGGTCGGTAAATCGACGACCGCGGTCAACCTGGCGCTGGCGCTGGCGCGCGAGGGAGCAAAAACCGGCATCCTGGATGCGGATATTTATGGTCCCAGTCTGCCGCAGATGCTGGGACTGGGTGGGCAACGTCCCGGCAGCACCGATGGCAAGACGATGCAACCCCTGCAGGCGCATGGGATCAGCGCCATGTCCATCGGCTTTCTGATCGACCAGGAGCAGGCGATGGTCTGGCGCGGACCCATGGTCACACAGGCGCTGACCCAACTGATCACCGATACCGTTTGGGGTGAACTGGACTACCTGATCGTCGATATGCCGCCGGGTACCGGCGATACCCAGCTGACACTGTCGCAAAAGGTGCCGCTAAGCGGCGCCGTCATCGTGACCACGCCACAGGACATCGCCTTGCTCGATGCACGCAAGGGTTTGAAGATGTTTGAAAAGGTTTCGGTCCCGGTACTCGGAATCGTCGAAAATATGAGTACCCACATTTGTTCGCATTGTGGCCACGAGGAACCCGTTTTTGGCAGCGGCGGCGGGCGGGAAATGGCCGAACAATACAAGGTGCCGTTGCTGGGTTCCCTGCCGCTGGATATTCGCATCAGGCAGCACATGGACAGCGGCAATCCAACCGTCGTCGCCGACGAGGACAGCCCGCTGGCCGAGCGTTACCGGCAGATTGCGCTGAGAATGAGCGCTCAACTCGCGGCCAAGCGCAAGGACTACAGCCACCTGTTTCCGAAAATCAGCATCGAGGACCGTTAATGAGTATCAAATCAGACAAGTGGATAAGACGCATGGTTGCCGAACACGGCATGATCGAGCCGTTTGAATCGGGCCAGGTCAGGAAAAACGGCAACGGCCCGGTGGTGTCATACGGGACTTCCAGCTATGGCTACGATGTCCGTTGCGCCCCTGAATTCAAGATATTCACCAATATCAATTCCGCCATTGTCGATCCCAAGAAATTTGAGACTGACAGCTTTGTCGATCTGCAAGCCGATGTTTGCATTATTCCGCCAAACTCTTTTGTGCTGGCCAGGACGATCGAGTATTTTCGGATACCGCGCCGCGTGCTCACCATTTGTCTTGGAAAATCCACTTACGCGCGTTGCGGGATCATCGTGAATGTCACGCCGCTGGAGCCCGAGTGGGAAGGGCATGTGACGCTGGAATTTTCCAACACCTCGCCGCTGCCGGCCAAGGTCTATGCGAATGAGGGCGTCGCCCAGATGCTGTTTTTCGAGTCAGACGAAGATTGCGAGACTTCCTATCTCGATCGCGGTGGCAAATACCAGGGCCAGACCGGGGTTACCTTGCCAAAAGCATGAATAAGCCGGGCTAGCTTCCATTCAATTCGCGGGCGCAGGGTTGTATTCGCTCAGGCGTATGGAAAAATCGATTTTCCCGCGCTTGTATTTATCGAAACGCAGCATCAGGCAATCCAGTTCGGGCGCCAGCCAGATGATCGCATGATTGTCGGAGCCGGTTTTTTGCCGCCTTATCCTGACTGCGGCATATTCGCCAAAGGGTGTCTGAATCGTTTCCGTGCCCTCTATTTCGAGATGGTATTCCCGGATGCTGTTTTTTTCGGCGACCGTATATGCGGTGGGAATTTCGCCCCGGGAAAACTGCAGTTTCGTCGCAATTTCCATGCTCAGCAGATCCAGCACGCCCGGCGACCATGGCAGCGTTTTTTCCACGCCTTTGTATCGACTGGATATTTCATTATTGAGTGGAGCGAACAAAATGCGCTGAGTGTCATTTTTTTTCGCACCACTGGATGTATATGATTGCGGAAACGGCAGGCCATTTTCCAGGATGAAGCGGCTTTCAGCTTTCACATCCCGACGAACGAACAATCGGGCCAGGCCACGTGGCTTGACTCGGGTCCGGTAAACAAACAGGCCATCGGCATCGGCAATCAGTTCTACCCTGGAGACGCCAACGCGTTTTTTCCCCCGCAGAACTTTGTAACTGGCCGAGAATGGTTGCAGGGCAGACCGGGCTACCGGTTGCTGGACCGACGGCATTTCGGTTGCCGCGCTGGCCAGACCGGCGGTCGCGAGCAGCGCCGCCAGCATACTCATTGTTTGCATTTTGATTGACATGATTCGTTTGTTAATTTGATTCCTGTGTTTTATCGAGATCGGTAAACGCAATCTTCCTGGGCTTTCCCAGAGGTTTGCCATTAAGCATGACTGTTTCGTGCCGGCAACGTAGTTCGCCGCGGGCAAACCAGCCGATGACCATGGGATAGAGTTTATGCTCCATAGCCTGAACCCTGGCTGAAAGGCTGATTTCGTCGTCA
The DNA here is from genome assembly GCA_036443455.1 of Gammaproteobacteria bacterium. Lineage (GTDB taxonomy): Bacteria > Pseudomonadota > Gammaproteobacteria > Steroidobacterales > MnTg04 > MnTg04. The sequence continues at coordinate 1,038 of JAZFYI010000038.1, read as the reverse complement.
TCGGCCCGGATCGGCACCTCGGACTGGGCGACAACCGGTCCCCCATCCACCCGGGAACTGACAAAATGGATGCTGCAGCCATGCACGCTGTCTTTTGCCGCCAGCACGCGGCGGTAAGTGTTCAATCCCGGGTATTTTGGCAGCAGCGATGGATGAACGTTCAACAAGCGGCCGTCAAAATGCTCGACAAATGCATCATCAAGAATGTGCATGAACCCGGCCAGCACGACCAGGCCGGGATCGTAATCGCTGACGAGTTGTAAAAGGCGAAGGTCGAAATCCTTCCCGGTCGCAAAATCGGCGCGCTCCGTCACCGCGGTCGGGATACCTGCGTTTTTTGCTCTCCGCAGACCGGGCGCATACGGATTGTTGCTGACCACGGCAAGAATTCTGGCGTGGATTTCCTGGTTGGCTATGGCGTCGATGATCGCCTGCAGATTGCTGCCCTGGTTGGAAATCAGAACCACCAGCGTCAGCGGGGCGCCCGGCACCGGGTTCACCGAAAGCGAACCTCGCCATCCCCTTTTTCAACGATTCCCAGGCGAAACGCGCGTTCACCGTCAGAGTTCAGGGACGCGATGGCATCGGCCTCTTTTTCGGCGGGCAGGCAGACCACCATGCCGACACCGCAGTTGAATGTTCTGAGCATTTCATGCTCATCGATGCCACCGCGATCCTGCAACCAGCAGAAGATTTCGGGTCGCTGCCAGGTGTCGAGGTCGACCACGGCGCTGCAGCCGGCCGGCAATATTCGCGGAAGGTTTTCCGTCAGACCGCCACCGGTAATATGGGCCAGGCCGTGAATCGTTTGACGCCGCAAAAGATTCATGATCGATGAGACATAGATACGCGTCGGCCGGAGCAGGCAAAGACCCAGCGTGGAGCCGTCAAAGGGGCTGTCCAGGCTGGATGCCGAAGTTGCCAGCACTTTGCGCGCCAGCGAATAGCCATTCGAGTGCAGACCGGAAGACGCCAGTCCGATCAACAAGTTTACGGGCTCGATGCGAATGCCATCGAGCAGCTCGTCTTCTTCGACGA
>JAZFYI010000037.1:0-6506 GCA_036443455.1 Gammaproteobacteria bacterium | reverse complement strand
TGCCAGTCCGCTGATGGCGATGATTCTGAGCCCGTTATTCGAAGATATCGGCAATACCCTGGTCGATGCCTTCTCGAGACGGGCTGAGTCCGTCTATGCCTGAAACAGACTACATCGATATCGAAGTGGCCTACGCGAGACCGGACAAGCAACTGATTCTGCCCGTCAGCGTGCCTGCCGGCACCACCATCGAAGAGGCCATCGCGTTATCCGGGATAGCGCAAAAGTTTCCGGAAATCGATCCTGGCAAGCTGGTCGTCGGAATTTTTGGCAAACGGGTGACGCTGGATTACCGGTTGGCTGACGGCGAGCGCATCGAGATATACCGCCCGTTGAAAGCGGACCCGCGGGAGATTCGGCGGCACCTGGCCGCGCAGGGTAAAACCATGGGCAGGACCCGGAAAACCGATCAGTAGCCCGACGCTTTCCCGGTCGATGCTTCCCCAGCCGATGCTTCCCCAGCCGATGCTTCCCCAGCCGATGCTTCCGCGGCCGATGCTTCCCCAGCCGATGCTTCCGCGGCCGACGCTTCCTCGGCCAAAGGCTCCCCGCCGGGCCTGTCAAAATGGCTTACCTGGTCGCCGTCAAAGAAAACCACAAAATGCTGGGTGGTTTTTTCGCGGGTTTTCCCCGCTTTGAAAAAGTAATAGTAATCCCAGCGGTCCTTGTCGAACGGGTTGCTGACCAACGGCGTACCCAGCAAAAAACGGATTTGTGTGCGGGTCATGCCGACTTCGACTTGCTCTATGAGATCGGCATCCAGCAGGTTGCCCTGCTGAATATTGATGCGATAGACGCAGCCACCGGTCAAGGCCGCAGCGACGAGCATTGCCACAACCAGGCTCGATCGGCGAACCGGCGGAATATAACTATAATGGTCTGTATGGGTATTCATTTACCGGTCAGCTCATGTCCTGGGCACAATTATTGTCGGCCGCAGGCTGCCGCAAGCCTGCAGGCGTGGCATCATAGCGTATCAGACAGGCTCGCAGGCGAGAAATTCGATGGAACGCAGTGAACTGAGGAAAGCGGGACTCAAAGTAACGCTGCCGCGGATGCGGATTTTGGCCATCCTCGAAGACAGTGGCCATCGTCACATGAGTGCCGAGGATATCTACAAGTCTCTGCTGGATTCGGGCGAGGATATTGGCCTGGCAACGGTCTATCGGGTTCTTGCCCAGTTCGAGACGGCCGGTCTGGTGTCGCGGCATAATTTCGAGGGCGGTCATTCTGTTTTTGAACTGGATACCGGCGTTCATCACGATCATATCGTGTGCAACGATTGTGGCCGCATCGAAGAATTCATGAACCCGATGATCGAAAACCAGCAGGAGAAGATCGCGCAGGAACACGGCTTCAGCCTGGCCGCGCACTCCATGATTCTTTACGGCCGCTGCCTGAACCCGGACTGCCCGCACCTGGACAAGAAAAAATCAGTGCCGGAAACCTAGCCCGGCTTATTCATGAATCGTCGTGATGATTGCGCAGAGCATTGTTTGCACACGGAATTTTCTGACCGAGCGGAATATCCGTGTGTATTTCCGAGGGAGGAAAATCCCGTGTGCAGACAAGGATCAAGCAAGGGCGCGAGCGCATTCATGAATAATCCGGGCTAGCTGCCGGTAGCCTGGGAGATCATTTCCCGCGCATGGTCCCGGGTCTTGGTCGTGATCTCCACGCCGCCGAGCATGCGTGCGAGTTCTTCGACTTTTTCTTCGCCTTCGAGGTGACTGAGCGCCATTCGCGTGGTCTTGCCATCGGTGATCTTGATGATGCGCAGGTGCTGGTGGGACTGGCTCGCCACCTGCGGGAGATGAGTTACGCACATTACCTGGCAACGCGCGCCGAGTTCGCGCAGACGCCGACCGACAATTTCAGCAACGCCGCCGCCGATACCGCTGTCGACCTCATCGAACACCAGGCTGGGGACTCGACTGCTATCGGCCAGTATTACCTGGATTGCCAGGCTGATCCGCGACAGCTCGCCGCCTGAGGCGACCTTGGCTATCGCTTGTTCGGGCTGTCCCGGGTTGGCGGCGACCAGGAACTCGATGTCATCCAGGCCCTTGGCCGAGTAATTCGATTCAGTTACTTCCGTCACCTGGCAAACAAAGCGTCCGCCGGGCATGCCGAGTTTTTGCATCACCGCGCTGACTTCGCTGCCAAGCCGGGTGGCGTTGCTGACCCTGATTGCCGACAGCTTTTTGGCAGACTCCAGGTAATTGCTTTTCGCCCGGGTGACTTTCTCCGTCAGTTCTTCGAGGCGGCTTTCAGCATTTTCGAGGTTTTCCAACTCGGATTGCATCGTTGCGAGGTGTGCCTGTAGCTGGTGGGGTTCGAGCCGGTGCTTGCGCGCCAGCTCATGCGCGCTGTCGAGCCTGGATTCCACTCGCCGCTGTCTCTCGGGGTCGATTTCCATGCCGTCGAGATAGCGGCGCAGGTCTTCGGCCGCTTCAGAAATCCTGATGTCCGCTTCGCCGATCATCTCGAGCGTCGACTTGAGCGAGGGATCGAGATCCACCGCACCGCCGATCAGGCTCGCGGCCTGGGACACCAGGGACTGTGCGGATCCGCTGTCGGCCTCATACAGAAGTTGCAATGCCTGCCGGGCTCCTTCCATCAGCTTGCCCGAATGCGCCAGCTTTTTTCGCTCGAGCTCGAGTTGCTCCAGTTCGCCGTCTTGCAGCGCCAGTGCATCGAGTTCGCGAACCTGGTATCGCAACAAGTCCAGCCGCGCTTCACGGTCCTTTTGCTGAACCCGCAGCGAGCCCAGATCCACCATCAGCGACTGCCATTCGCGGTAGCGCCGTGCGACATCTTTGCCCAGGTCCGCATGACCGCCATGCGTATCGAGCAGTTCCATCTGGGTGGGTTTGCGCAGCAGCGACTGATGCGCGTGCTGGCCATGAATATCGACCAGTTGCTCGCCGAGTTCGGTCAGCGAGCGAAGCGGGACCGATTGACCGTTGATAAAGGACTTCGAGCGGCCTTCACGGCTGATTACCCTCCGCAGTACGCATTCATCCTCGGAATCCAGCGCCTGCTCGCGCAGCCAGGCATGCGTGGGCGAGTCCCGGTCGATTTCGAAACTCGCGGTAATCTCGGCTCGCTCGGCGCCATGGCGGACCGTGGCGCTGTCGGCCCGATCACCGAGCACGAGCCCCAACGCGCCCACCAGGATGGATTTCCCGGCGCCGGTCTCGCCGGTCAGTACGGTCATTCCCGGGCTCAGTTCCAGCTCGGCTTCGTCGATGATCGCGAAGTTGCGAATCCTGATATGGCTCAGCATGGTGCGTTCAGCTCGATGTCTCGCGCTTGCTCCGACCGCTGTCTCCCCAACGCAGTTTGGATCGCAGCATGCGGTAATAATCGTAATCGGCGGGATGAATCAGCGTCAGGGGGTGCTTGCTGGCGCGGATCGACAGCGTCTGCTTCTCGTCCATATTCCCCAGCAGGTGGCCATCGCAAAAAATCGGCACCTTACCACCCGGCGATCGCGCCAGCCGCAGACTGATCGCGGAGTCCGCGGGTATTACTATCGGCCGGTCGCTGAGCGTATGCGGGCAGACAGGAACCAGCAACAATGCGTCGAGAGACGGCTGGATAATGGGTCCGCCGCAGGAAAGCGCATAGGCTGTCGAGCCGGTTGCGGTCGCGACGATCAGCCCGTCGCCGGTGTGGGTGTTGACGTATTGGCCATCGACCGTGGTTTCTATATCGACCATGCGACCGGTCTCGGAGCGCTGGATGACCACATCGTTGAGTGCGTTTAGCACCCGCTCCTTTGCCCCGTTACCCAGGGAGACCTCGAGGTACAGCCGCTGGTCCTCCTGGTAATTGCCGGCCAGGACCTCGTCTACTTTCGGCAGCATGTCGGCCTGACCTATATCGGCCAGAAAGCCGAGCCGACCGCGATTGATGCCCAGCACCGGCGTCGCAGTGCCGGCGACCAGCGACGCAGCGTCCAGCATGGTTCCATCGCCGCCGATGGCGATCAGCAGATCGGCGGTTGCAGCGAGTTTTTCCGGGGCGCATGCCTGTGCGCCGGGTAAGTCGATTTTCCCGGCGGTCGCCGCCGCCAGCAGCACTTCGTGGCCGGTCGCCAACAGGTGTGCGCCCAGCGTCGCCATGGCCTTGGCTTCGGCGCTCTCTCGGTGCTTGCCGACCAGCGCGATCTTGTGGAATTGCTCGTTCATATCGATTCCGCGCTTTGTAGCACGTTGCTGATTTTGTGGCCAGAGGCGGGTCTTTGGCGATCGGCCGGTTTAAGCTTGACAGCCTGTTCGGCGCATTGATAGGTTCATCTGATAATCCCACTGAGTCCAGACCGGTGATGAATTCGGAAAAGCACGACGAATTACCCAGTGAACGCGCTCGCCAGCTGTTGAAGGTCCTGGTCGAGCGGTATATCGAAAAAGGTCTGCCGCTCGGTTCGCGAACGCTGGCCAGGGGATCGGGCATGGATCTCAGTCCGGCGACGATTCGCAACGTCATGGCCGATCTCGAAGAGCATGGATTCATCGTCGCACCGCACACCTCGGCCGGCCGCGTGCCCACGCAAAAAGGTTATCGCCTGTTTGTGGATATGCTGGTCAAGCTCAAGCCGCCAACCGGAAAAGAAATCCATAGCCTGGAAGAGCAACTGTCCGGGCGTTGTGAAGACATCAAGAGCCTGGTGGAGTCGGCGAGCACCATTTTATCGAGCCTGACGCACCTGGCCGGTGTCGTGACCGTGCCAAGACAGCCTCACCAGGCCTTGAGCCAGATCGAATTTCTGCCCTTGTCCGATCGACGGGTGCTCGCGATCATGGTGGTGAATAATGAGGAGGTCCAGAACCGCATTCTGCACCTGGAACGGGATTTTTCGGCCGACGAATTGCGTCGGGCCGCCAATTACCTGAACCAGGAGTTTGCCGGTCGTGAACTGAGCGATGTGCGCCAGCGGATCCTGGAAAAGCTCCGCGAAACCCGTGCAAACATGAACCAGCTGATGGCCGATGCGATCCAGATCGCCAGTGCGGCCCTGAGCCCGGAGGAGAACGATCAAAACGCCTACATCCTGGCGGGCCAGACCAACCTGATGGATATCGCGGATCTTTCCGATGTCGACAAGTTGCGAGAGTTGTTCGACGGGTTCACGCGCCAACGGGACATCCTGCATTTGCTGGATCAAAGCCTGGCGGCCGGTGGCATACAGATTTTTATCGGCCAGGAGTCCGGTTATCGCATGCTCGACGAATGCAGCCTGGTGGCGGCGCCTTACGAAGTGAACCATGAAGTGGTTGGCGTACTCGCCGTGATCGGTCCGACCCGGATGGCTTACGAGCGCATCATCCCGATCGTGGATGTGACCGCCAAATTACTGGGTTCCGCCTTGAACTCCAGGTTCTGAGCCCCATAATCAATGCGCAATCGCTGACGGGCCGGGAGGCCTGTGACGCATTATTCAATCCGGAGCGGGAACATAATGAGTGCAGGTAAGAAACAGCCGGGTGAAGTGCCGGATTCGGAAAAAGCGCATGTGGACGGCCAGGATCTGAAGCAGGATGCATCCTCGGAAACACCACTGTTGACCAAGGTGGAGCGCGAGCTGGTTGACGCCCAGGACAAGGCGGAAGAGAACTGGGAACTGTATCTGCGCACCGCGGCGGAGCTGGAAAATGTCCGCAAGCGCAGCCAGCGGGAACTGGAAAACGCCCGCCGATATGGTATCGACCGATTCGCGCAGGAATTGCTGGCCGTGGGGGATAGCCTGGAAAAGGGGCTCGAAGCGGCCAGCGAGAAACCCAGCGTCGAGGTCCTGATGGCGGGCAAGCAGGCTACGCTGAAGCAGCTCAGGCAGTTGATGGAGCGATTCGGCATCAGTGAACTGAACCCGCTGGGCGAGGCGTTCGACCCTGAATTACACGAAGCGATGACCATCCAGCCCAGTGAGGAATATGAGCCGGGACAGGTCATGGCGGTGATCCAGAAGGGCTACCGCATTCATGACCGGCTGCTAAGGCCGGCACGCGTCATTATCGCTGCGGAGGCCGAAAATCCGGAAGCAGCGAACTCTTGAAGTTTTGCCGGCCGGCACCATCTACAACGTTAATCGGTTTTTGAGAATTTTTTTGGAGACAACACAATGGGCAAGGTAATTGGCATAGACCTGGGTACCACGAACTCGTGTGTGGCCGTCATGGACGGCAACAACCCCAAGGTCATTGAAAACAGCGAGGGCGATCGCACGACCCCGTCCGTCGTGGCGTTTACCAAGGACGACGAAGTCCTGGTGGGCCAGGCGGCGAAACGGCAGGCGGTAACCAACCCGGCCAACACCTTGTTTGCGGTCAAGCGGCTGATCGGCCGCCGGTTCAAGGACGAAGTCGTGCGGCGCGATATGGATATGGTGCCGTACAAGATTGTCGAAGCGGACAATGGCGACGCCTGGGTCGAAGCCAACGGCAAAAAGATGGCGGCGCCCGAAATATCCGCCAGGATCCTGATGAAAATGAAACAGACCG